>CAZIVF010000102.1:0-7326 GCA_964542725.1 uncultured Subdoligranulum sp.
TTTGATTTTATTTTTGATTTTGCGTTTATTTCCGCCTCTTTATTTTACCTCCACTACGGTGATCTCCCGTGCGGTGACGTTGGGGCAGCGGTTCAGGATCGCATCGCGGATGCGGGTGACTTCCTCGGCGGTCAGCGCATCGTTCTCGGTCATCACCGTCACGTTGACATCACCCACGCCCAAAGTGACGACACAGTCCACAAAGCCCTTCGCCTTAATCAGGGTTTCCAGCGAGCTTTCTACAGAGATATTGTTAATGCGGGCGTTCAGGGATTCCGTCAGTTCATTCTTCTCCTCATCGGTCAGGTTGGAGCTTTTCAGCGTTTGGTTCAGGGTGTCCAACGCCTCGTCCCGGGCCTTGCTGCGGGCCAGCCGGGCCTGCTCAAAGAATTCGCTGCCGGAATCCTTGCTCACACTCACCAACTGGGCCTCGCCGTAGTTCTTGCCGCCGCTTTCCTCCTGGGCTGTCACCGGCTCCGCCTCGCCGGTCAGCGGGTCCAGCACGGCCACGGCGTCCTGGGGCTTGGATGCGGTCTGCGTCAGAACCGCCGGTTCTGCGGCGGCGGCCACCGTCTCCGGCGTGCTCTGGGCGTAGGACCAGTTCAAGTAGACGGCCCCTCCCAACGCCAGGGCCAGTGCGGCCAGGGTGACGCGGCGTCCGCGTTTGGTCGGTTGCTTTTGTTTGGTATTCATAGCTGCCCCTCCTGTTGTTCATGGTTCTGCCATTTTGGCTACTGTGATATGGCTGGCGCCCACATCGGTCAGCGCCTGCACAATCTCTGTTATGCGCAGTTGGACCGCCGCATTGCCGCCGCCCTCGCACACCACCGCTACGCCGAGCACCTGCGGCGGAAGGGTGGTTTCCACCAGCCCCTCGGCCCCGCTGCTGCCCAGCAGCACATGTTGCTCCTGGCTGCTGCCATCCGCGCCGTCGCTTCGGTCGGTGGCGTAAACGGCTTCCTCCCCGCTGGCGGCAGTGACCATCACCCGGGTTTGCCCGGCACCCTCCACCTGGCTGATCAGTGCCTCTAGACGGTCCTCCAGCGCGGCGGCATAGTCGCTCTGTGCTGCGGCGAGCGGCTGCTCTGCCGGGGCCGCTGCCTCTGCGGGCAGACATTCCGATACGGCCAGCAGCGCCAGCCCCGCCAGACCGGTGAGGAGCAGCAGATTGACCCGCCGTTTTTCATCGTCCCAGAGGGTCTTGAGGCGGGCAATGAGTTTTTCCCTCATGGCATCTCCCCTCCCGTTTGTATCCGGTAGGGCAGCGTGCCGCAGTTCTGTGCCAGCAGCGTCTCGGCGGCGGTGCGGTCCGAAGGTTTGAGCAGCAGCACCAGGCAGACGCCATCCTGCATCGCCACCGTAGCCTGGATTCCACCCTGCTCCAGCACCTCCCGCACGGCGCCTTCCACCGCTTGCGCCGTGAGGTTTTCGCCGTAGGCGCTGTAGTCGGCGGGGGTAGCGGTCCGGCTGGGCCAGGCGCGCAGTTCCCGCGCCAGGCCCGCCCAGTCAGTCCTGCCGCCCAGCTGGACCGCCGCTGTTACAATATACAGCATCAGCACGGCGTTTATGACTGCTTTGAAGCCGTTGTCCGGCCAAAAGCTGCGAAACATGCCCGCCATAGCCGACAAAATACAGCACCCCAGTGCCAAGTGTTTGATGGATGTCATCGTTTAGCCTCCGTTCCCTGTCAAGAGAAGCAGCGTAGTGGAGAGAAATACCATAAAAAAGTAGAGCGTCAGGATGGAGCCGCACAGGCGGGAACCCTCGGCATACAGTTTACAGATCTGACCGCATTGCTTCTGGCCGGTTGCCTCGGCGGCGATGCCTGCGCCGTAAAAGGCCAGCACATAGAGTGTGCAGTGCAGAAACACCGGCGCAAACGCCCCACCCAAAGAAAGAACAACTGCCAGCGCCAGGGAGCCTTTGAGCAGCCGCAGCGAGGCCGCCGCCCCCGAAAGAGCCGCCGCCGCAACACCGCCGATCACCGGCACCGCACCGGAAAGAAGGTTTTTCCCCACTTTGAGCGCGGCGGAATCGCTGATACCGGCCAGCATGCTTTGCAGCCCCAGAACCAGGCTGAAAACTGCTCCGCAGCCCTTGAGCAGCCAGGTCAGGCAGCGGGAAAACAAATCGGCTGCCTGCCCCAACCCGCTTCCGCCCCAGATGGCGGCACAGACCGCAAAACAGAAATAGATCTGCATCACCGGCAGCAGCAGCCGCTGAATGGCGGTGGAGAGCAGCCCCGACACGGCAAAAAACATGCCGCTGTAGGCCGCCGCTCCGGCAGTCTGCCCACCCAGCAGGGCGACGCCGCTGTACACCGGAACAAAGGCCGCCAAATAGGTTTGGCTTTCACCGGCGGTTGCCCCCACTTTCTCCACCAAAGCCATCATGGAGGCCAGGCTCAACGAACCGAATCCCAGCGCCGCTACGGTATCGACGCATTTGTGCCAGCCTGTATTTCCCGCCATCAGTCCCACCGCGCAGGCTGCCAGCAGATAAAAGACTGCCTGCGCCGCAAAGCGTAGCGGAACCCGCAGCCCCTGCACCGCCAGTTCCCCCAGCTTGTCCAGCAGGCCGCTGAGTTGCCAGGACCCAGCCTCAGACGGCGTGGCACCGCTCTTTGACAGGAAGCCGGCCACATCGGCGGGCAGTTCCTCCGCCCGGACAGCAGGGGCGAGCCATACCAGAAGGACTACTGCAAAAAGGATAAGAAGGAATTGAGCAAGCTTTGCAGCAGCGGCAGCGCCTGCAGCAGGGCAAGCAGCCGGCCGCACAATTCCGCCGTGCCGGCGGCTGCGGCCATACCGGCGTCGCGGCAAGTGTCTGCCGCTAGCTGAGCCACCAGGGCGATCCCCAATACCTGCAGCAGGCAGCCGATACTCTGCCCCGGTGCATATTGGGCCACCGTTTGCAGCCAGGTGGCCAGCGGTTCCAGCTGTTTCACCGCCGCAAAGCACAGCCCCACCGCCCCGCCGGCGGAGATCAGGAACGCGTAGGCGGGCTGCTCCTTCTTGAGAGAAAGGCTCAACACCCCTGCTACAAAACAGAGGGCAGCGATCTTTACTATCAGCATACATCATCACAAATCAAACAGCGCCTTGATGAGAATGAACAGGTCGCTGATCTGGCGTACCAGCATGGTCAGCACCACGATCAGGCCGGCCAGCGTTGTCATCATGGCCTGATCCTCCCGTCCAGAACGGATCAGCAGTTGGTTCAGCACCGCAACAATGATCCCCGTTGCGGCAATTTTGAATACCAGGTCGATGTCCATGGCACTACCTCTCGGCCTTCTTTATTATGCCAGCAGGATCGCGGCCATGACCCCCAGGCACAGCCCCAGCCGGGGGTAGAGAGCGCGGGCGGTCCCGGCGGCGGTGTGTTTTTCCTCTTCAGCCTCACGGCACAGTTTTGCCAGACGTTCCAAGACGGCGGCAGCCTGCTCCCGTGGGGCAAGGCATATCCCCTGCAGGCCGGCGCGGATTTCTGCCCGGCGTGCGGTATCCAGCGCATCGGGAAGCGGCAGGGCGGCAAGGCTGCGGCAGGTTCCCAGCGCAAAAGGGGCAAACTCCGGGTAGAGCGAGGCGGAGGCCAGCAGCTCGTCCCCCGGCAGGGCGCGGCAGATCAGATCGTCCCGCAGGTGCTCCAGCAGCCGCACAAAGGTATGCAGTTCTCTCCACTGCCGTTGGGCAGTCTGGGCCGCCGCCCAGCCGGACCCCCAGCCGGTAGCCACCAGCAGAAACGCTCCCAGCAGCCGCAGCTCCGTCATAACTGCAGGATCTCGGCCACGGTTCCCGGCTTCTCCCGCCCATCCAAAAAGACGGCGGTGGAGAAAGCGCCTGTGGAAAGCAGGCGTTTCAGCTGGGGCTTTTTGACCAGATTATCCGGCGCGTCGCAGTGGACGGAGGCCAGAAAGACAGCGCCGGAGGCCACCCCCTGCTCCAGAGCATAGGCATCCGCCTCGGTTCCAAGTTCATCGCAAAAAATGCTCTGTGGGTTCATGCAGCGCAGCGCCATGCAGATGGCCTCCGCCTTGGGGTGGCGGGCGTAACTGTCGCAGGGGAGGCTGCGTCCGGAGGCCAACAGTTCCCCGCGCTCATCCACCACGCAGAAGATACGGTCGCTTTGGGCCAGGTGTGCGATCATGCTGCGAAGAAAAGTGGTTTTGCCGCTGCCCGGCGCACCGGCCACCAGCATCCCACCGCTGGGGGCCGCCAGTTCCTGGATCACGGCAGGCGGCAGGGCGCAGGTGATCCAGCGCGCCACCCGCAGATTCAGGGAAGTGACGGCGGAAAAGCCCGCCGGTCCATGTACGCCTGCCACGCCCACCCGGCTGCCATTGGGCAGGGTCACAAACCCTTGGCGCAGCTCGTCCTCATAGGCGTAGGCCGAATGGCGGCACAGCGCCAGAAAGCAGCTTCTGAGCGCGCTGGAGTCCAGTTTGGCAAGATGCTCGCCCCGGGGCAGATATTTGGCGGCGGGGCTGAGCCTGCCCCGCATGGTGAACTGCACCGGCTGATCCAGCCGCAACCGTATCTCCTGGATATGCGGCGCAATCTGCGGGTTCAGCGCAGCCAACTCCCCGCACAAGGGTTCCGGAAGCGCGGCCGCTACGTTGTAATATTCATCGGTCATTGTTGATCACCTCACACCATCACTGTATGCCCGTCCACCGCCGTCTAGAACCAAAGAAAAACCGCAGTCCGGCAGGGCTGCGGTCACAGTTTCATCTGTATGGTTTTTGGCGTTAGCCTTCCAGCATGGCCCGGAAGGCGGCCTCGTCCAAAACGGGAATCCCCAGCGTTTGGGCTTTGGTCAGCTTGGAGCCGGCGGCCTCCCCGGCCAGCACATAGCTGGTCTTTTTGGAGACGGATCCGCTGGCCTTGCCTCCGTTTTGGGTGATGAGCGCCTCCGCCTCCTGGCGGGAGAGGCTGGGAAGCGTGCCGGTGACAACGATGGTCAACCCGGCGAGGGCTGTTCCCTTCTTCTCCCCGGTCCACTGCATGTTCACACCGGCGGCCCGCAGCCGCTCCAGCAGGTCTGCGGTCCCATCCTTGGCAAAAAATTCCACCACGCTTTGGGCCATAACCTCCCCCAGGCCGTCGATGACGCAGATATCCTCCGCCGCAGCGGTCTGCAGCGCGTCCATGCTGCCAAAATGCTCCGCCAGGAGCGCGGCGGCCTTATCCCCGATGTTGCGGATGCCCAGGCCGAAGACCAGCTTGTCCAGGTTATTCCCCTTGGAGGCTTCGATGGCCTTCAGCAGATTATCGGCGCTTTTGGATTTGAATTTATCCAGCGTGAGCAGCTGTTCTTTGGTCAGGCTGTACAGGTCGGCCACGGTACGCACCAGACCCCTCTCAGTCAGCTGGATAGCCACTGCTTCCCCCAGGCCGTCGATGGCCATGGCGGTGCGGGAGGCAAAGTGGATCAGATTGCGTAAGCTTTGAGCGGGACACTCAGGGTTCACACAGCGCAGGGCCGTCTCATCCTGCAGATGCACCACCGGCGCCCCGCAGGACGGGCAGCGGGTGGGCATACGGTAAGGCTCGCTGCCCTCCCCATGCTGGGTGACGGCGATGACTTCCGGGATGATATCCCCCGCCTTGCGCACCTGGATGGTATCCCCCAGGCGCACATCCAGCGCGGCGATGATATCCCCGTTGTGCAGGCTTGCGCGGGACACACTGGTTCCCGCCAGAAAGACGGGGGCGAACACCGCCGTAGGCGTCAGCACGCCGGTACGGCCCACTGTAACCTCAATGTCGCGCACAACGCTCTCCTTGACCTCCGGCGGGTACTTGAACGCGATGGCCCAGCGGGGGAATTTGTTGGTGCTTCCCAGCGCCTCCCGCGCGGCCAGATCGTTGACCTTGATGACCGCGCCGTCAATATCAAATTCCAGTGTGCCGCGCAGGGAGCCGATGGTTTCGATTTCCCGGATTGCATCCTCGATGGAGTGGAACACGCTGTACCGCGGCGAAACGGGGAACCCCAGCGAGGCGATATAATCCAGCGTCTCATGGTGGGAGACAAAGGTGCGCCCCTCCGCCTGCTGCAGATTAAAGACAAAGATGGACAGGCCGCGACCGGCAGTGACGGCGGCGTCCTTCTGGCGCAACGAGCCGGCGGCGGCGTTGCGGGGGTTTTTGAAGGGGGTCTTATCCTCCAGTTCCTGCTGTTCTTTCAGCTTAAAAAAGGCGTCGTGGGGCATATAGACTTCGCCGCGCACCTCCAAAAAGGCAGGCGCGCCGGCCAAGGTGTGGGGAATATCACGGATCGTCGCCAGATTTTCGGTGACATCCTCCCCCACAACGCCGTCACCGCGGGTAGAACCGCGCACGAACACGCCATCCCGGTATTCCAGGCTGACGGAGAGGCCGTCGATCTTGGCCTCCACCACGTATTCCGGCTCAACGCCGGCCTCCCGCACGCGGGTGTCAAACTCCCGCAATTCATCAAAAGAGAAGGCATCCTGCAGGCTTTCCATCTTGACGGTATGCGTCACCTTGCTGAATTTGGCGCTGGCCGTACCGCCCACATGCTGTGTGGGCGAGGAAGCCGTGACAAGCTGTGGGTATTCGGCCTCGATGGCTTTCAGCTCACGGTTCAGGGCGTCATACTCAAAGTCCTCCAATTCGGGGGCGTCCTGGTCATAGTAAAGGCGGTTGTTTTTCTCTATAATAACGCGCAGTTCCTCAGCGCGCCGACGGGCTTGCTCCAGTTCCATTGTCTTCTCCACTCCCTGTTTTTGATGAAGATAGTATACCACATTCAGGGGGGAAACTTCAATTGGAATAATAGCGCGGTGTGTCGCCGCACACAACAACGCTGGCCAGCGGTACGCGGTTGGTCACAACCAGCGTAGCGGTGCGACCATCCAGAATCATGTTGACAGTGACCTGCAATACCAGCGCGGCGGTGCAGCAGGTATTGTTGATCGCCAGCGCCGTCACTTCCTCCTCAATGCGGCCCTCCACATACCCTTGGGGCCGCAGCCCCACTTGCCAGCCCGGCCCTAAGCCGCCCAGCAGCGTGTTGTCGGTCAAGCTGCCGAAAGGGATGACCCAGGAGTGTTCCGGCAGCGCCTGCATGGCCGACTCCACCGCCGCGATCAGCCGCACCCTTGCCAAGTTGGCGGCAACGGTATCCAGTTCCACTACGTCGCCGCCGGTCTTATACAGGCTGCCGTATAGGGCCGGCTCCTCCTGCATCTCGGCAGCCACCGCTTCATTCATAGCGGCCACCGTGGCGGCGCGGGCCTCATATTCCGCCAGTTCGTGCAGCGTCGGCTTGATCTCGGTGTTGACATAGAGAGAGAAC
>CAZIVF010000103.1:0-7297 GCA_964542725.1 uncultured Subdoligranulum sp.
GGCCTCCATGTCTCTGGTTTCCATGGGCGGATCCTCTCAGTGCAAGCCGTGTTTGGAGACGTACTGGCCGTAGCTCAGTCCCTCGTCGGCGGCCAGGCGGACGATCTGGCGGATCGTAAGGCCGCTGCGTCGGTCGGCACGGGAACGTTCTCTTTCCCGCTTGCGGGTGGCCTGGCAGCCCCGGCAAAACTTCTGGTTGCAGTGGACGCCGACCATCATACAGCCGCAGATCTCGCAGCGTTTGTCAATGCGTTTAGCCGTCATCCTCACCTCCGTGTGTATGCTCCATCACGATGGGGTCGTCATCGTCCTCCCACTCGTCCTGCGCGGCCTGGCGTCCGGCCTCGTAGCCCATGTAATACAGCGCCATGCCCAGGGCGGGTAGGAGCAGGCACCCCAAAATGTCAAGCAGTATCATAGTCCCCCCTTTGGCGGTTCCAGCGCCACCACACTCACAAAGATGCCCGGCGTGTCGGCCCAGAACTTTTCGGCAATCTCGCTGGCGACCTGGGCATCGTCGCGCCAGAAGTGCAGGCGGGTCATTTCGTCTTTGAGGGCTTTCTGTAGGTTGTCGGTATCGGGCTTGGTGGTCTTGTACTGGCCGTCACGATGGCGGGCGGTACAGGGGAAGCACCACTTTACCACCAGCTGCACCGGCCCTTCCAGCGGCGCGGGCGGGGCATGTGGCGCCAGATGTGCGTGCAGCTTGGCATGGGCATCCTTGAGTGCGGGGGAATCGTACAGCACGGCGCAGGGCTTGCCGCCTTTCATGTAAGCGTGCAGCTGCTTGGCGTGATGGGTCACGGTGGGTGGCTGCATTGGCAGGAAAAATTGCATAAGGCTTTTTTCTCCTTTCGATTTTTGGCAACTGTGTTTGGGAGGGGGTTCCCCAAGGTATGGGGCGCTTTAGGCCCCCATACCTTGGGGACACCCAAACACAACGCAGTTGTTTTGTATATATATATATAAGGCTATTTTGTACGTCATTTTTTGCAAGAATAGCCGCCATTTTGCAAAAAATGACGTTTTGCACGCGTGTAAAAAAAGTGCCATTTTGTCCTTTTTTATACGGAGTGTAAATTGGAATTATACGATTTGTAATATATGTTATCCCTTGTATCCCGGTTCTTTGCGGCCAACCTTCTCGCCGTCGATCCAGTAACTTCCGTCGGCGCGCAGGCGCCTTTTGACTGTTACGGGCTTGAGATCCAGGTATTCCGCCATGGCGTAAACTGTAACCTCGCCGTCCATTGTACACGCCTCGAAGGCGTTTTCCAGGGTGCGTTTGGCTTTCTTCTTAGCATCCTCCTTGCCGGCGCCGCCCCATCGGCTGGCGGCCCCTTTGCGGCCACGGGCCTGCATCTCCGTCTCCGGCTGCAAATCCTCCAGCAGACCGGTGTCCAGCCTGTGGACGGGGTAGTCGAACCAGAGGTTGACCGGGTCAAAGCGGGCGAACTCCCGCAGGGTACCCTCGATGCGCCAGGCGGTCTGGGCCATGGCGTGTTGGGTGGCCCTGTCGATCTCGGTGTCCAGCATGCGGAGGTCGGCGGGGGCAAGCAGATCGCGGCAGATATCCAGCATTTTGGCGCGGCTGAGTGCGTCGTCCTGGCTGTAATCATCGCCGTGGCCGCGCTTATCCAGCAGGGCGGTGCAGGCCGCGCAGGCGGCGCGGTTTTCCAGCTGTTTGCGGATAGCGTCGGTGGGTGTCAGTTCGGTCATATCCAGCAGGGCGTCTGGGTCGCGGGCGAATACGCCGGAGCCGCTGGCACGATCCATGCTGCGCTTGCCGCCCTGGGCGCCCTTGGAGTGATGGTGGCAGTAGATCACCGCGCAGCCCAGTTCCCGGCAAACCAGGTCGAACTGGTTGCAGAATTTTGCCATTTGGTCGGCGGAGTTTTCGTCGCCGGTGATAACCTTGTAGATGGGGTCCAGCACCACGGCAATGTAGTTTTTTTTGGCGGCGCGGCGGATCAGCTTTGGGGCCAGCTTGTCCATGGGTACCGACGCCCCGCGCAGGTTCCAGAGGTCGATGTTGTCCAGGTGGTGGGGCGGCAGGCCCAGCGCCTCGTAGACATCGCGGAAGCGGTGCAGGCAGGACGCCCTGTCCAACTCCAGGTTGATGTACAGCACCTTGCCCTGGGCGCAGGCCCAGCGTCCCAACCAGGGAACGCCCTCGGCAATGGAGATGCACAGTTCGATGAGGGAGAAACTCTTGCCCGCCTTGGACGGCCCGGCCAGCAGCAACTTGTGGCCCTGGCGCAGCACACCGTCAATGAGCGGGGCAGCCAGCGGCGGCAGATTGTCCCAGGCGGCGGCCATGTTTTCGGTGTCGGGCAGATCGTCGGTGACGGATTCCACCCAGTCCTTCCACTCCTCAAAGCTGGCCTTGCCGATGCCCGTCTCCAGCAGGTACTGCTTTTGCCCGCCCCGCATAACGCCCGGCATCCGGGATAGGCGGCTGGGGTTTTTGTTTTGGGTGTCTGGCTGCAGGCCGTTTTTGCGGCAGACGGCGTACAGATACTCCACCCGCTTTTGATACTCGGCGTAGTTGGCGGCTTCCACCCGCACGATGGCGTGTAGGCTCTTTTTGCCGCTGTACACCAGCGCCGCGCAGGGCAGCTCCAGCGCATGAAGGATGGCGTTCTGCTTGTCGAGGTCGATGGCGTCGGATTCCACCAGCGCATAGCGGTACTCGGTGACGTTTTCGTTCTTGCAGCCCTGGCCGTCCAGCGGGTTAAAGCGGATCCAGGCCCCGGCGGCGGGATTGTAGTCCCCCAGCACGGCGCCAAGATCGCCCCCGCACCGGGCCAGTTCCTGGATCAGTTCGCCGGCGGTGCGGTCCCAGCAGCCCTTGCTGGGCATCCACTTGCCGTCCTTCTGCCAGCTTTCGGTCACATAGCCCACATTCTCGCTCGGCTCGAATAGGGCCTGTAGGTAGCGGATCAGCTGGTCGGCGGGATCCCAGGCGTCGGGGATCACCAACTCGCTGGCCTCCACCCAGCTTTGGTCCACAATCTTTCCGTCCGCACGGGGGGCGGCGGTGATCTCGTCATCCCAGTCCAGCTCACTGTCGGCAGGGCCGGGCCAGCCCCGGTCCATGGCCAGTTTGAAGATGCTGCCCTCCGTCACCGGGTTGGCGTTGCCGTGGAAGCTCTCCCACTTGCGGGCGCACTCGCCCTTGTGGTAGCGGCCACCGTCGCGGGCGCTCCACTGCTCCCACATGGCGCAGGGCAGGCCCGCCTGCTTGAGCGCCATGCCCACCATGGCCCACTCGGTATAGGTCATGCTGGCGGGGGAGAGGTATTCCAGGGCCTGTTTCAGGTCGTTTGTATTGGTCATTTAGTTACCACCTTGTTTGCTGCGGTTCTGGCGTATAGGTTGCCGGAGCGACGCCGCGGGGCGTGCGCCAGCCGTTAGCGGCGATGCGGTCGATCATCTGCCTGGCAGAATCAAAAGTCCAGCTCCCTACATGACAAAAGCCCCTGCCCTCCAAAAAACGGATCTGTTTAGGGGTGGAAAGTCCCTCGCTGCGGCGTTTGGCCAGGCGGTCCAGCAGCAGGGATGCCTTGCCGGCACTCTCTACGGCGTCGGCGGCAATGCCCTGCTTTTCCAGCGCGGCCTTTTGTGCGTCGGTGGGCGAGGCTATCTCCCAGCCGAAGGCCGGAACGTACCCGGCCAGATCCTCGGCCCGGATAGACATCTCGTACTGTAGCGGGTCCACCAGGCGGGCCTTTTTGCGGCGCTGCTCGGCCAGCTGCTTGGCAAGGGATTCCTCCCGCTGGGCCACCACGTCGGCGTTAGCCTGGGCAGCGGCCTCCTCAATGTCCTGCGGGCCGCCGGATTCCGCCGCCTCGGCCAGGTTGTCGGTCATCTGCCGCGCCACCTCGCGCTCCTCGCAGATCAGGTCGGCGGGGCGGCAAAGTTCGTGCCGCGCCGTCATCCAAAGGAAATCCAGCAGCAGTAGGTCGGTCTTGCCGGTCTCGGGGCAGAGGCGGGTGCCGCGCCCCACCATCTGGCTGTAAAGGCTGCGGATTTTAGTAGGACGCAGAACCACCACACAATCCACGCTGGGGCAGTCCCAGCCCTCAGTCAGCAGCATCGAGTTGCACAGCACGTTGTAGCGTCCTGCTGCAAAGTCCGCCAGCACGGCGGCCCGGTCGTCGCTCTGGCCGTTGACCTCGGCGGCGGCAAAGCCGTGGGCGTTGAGGATATCGCGGAACTTTTGGCTTGTCTTGATGAGCGGCAGAAACACCACAGTTTTGCGGGATTTGCAGTAGCGCTCCATCTGAGTGGCGATCTGCTCCAGGTAAGGGTCCAGCGCGGAACCCAGATCCTGCACGGCGAAATCGCCGCCGCTCATCCCCACGTCGGAAATATCCAGCCGGAGAGGGATGGTCTGAGCCATGATACGGCAGAGGTAGCCATCCCGGATGGCGTCGGTCAGCTTATACTCGTAGGTCAGGCCGTCGAACACCTCGCCCAGATTGCGCATATCGCCCCGGTCGGGGGTGGCGGTGACGCCCAGCACCTTGGCGTCGGGGAACCAGTCCAGCACGCGGCGGTAGCCGTCGGTGACGGAGTGGTGTGCCTCGTCGATGATGACGGTGCCAAAGTAGTCGTGCGAAAATTGGGCCAGCCGCTGAGGGCGCTGCAGCGTCTGCACGCTGCCCACCACCACACGATACCAGCTGTCCAAGCAGGAACTCTCGGCCTTTTCCACCGCGCAGCGCAGCCCGGTGGAGCGGTGGATTTTATCGGATGCCTGTTCCAGCAGTTCACCCCGGTGGGCCAGGATCAGCACCCGCTCCCCGGCGCGGACCTGATCCTCGGCGATGGCGGCAAACACGATGGTTTTGCCCGTGCCGGTGGGAAGGACCAGCAGCTGCCGCCGCTGGCCCTCCTCCCACTTGGCATGAACGTTGCCGCGCGCCTGCTGCTGGTAGGGGCGCAGGCCGCCCATCAGAAGCTGCCCTGCTGCCAGGCAGGGGCGGGGGCCGCCTTGGGCGCGGGCGGCGGCAGGAACCTGGATATCTCGTTAGATTGGCCGGTCTCGCCGGCGTGGGCGCCGCTCTGCTTGGTGTACTCCCGCACCTGCACATGGCACAGGCCGGCGGCTCCCTCCACCCTGTCCCACTGCATCCGCAGCGTCTCATCCTCGGGATTGGCCAGCCCCAGGCTGACAAAAAGCTCCGCAATCTTCCACTGGAACCTGCTGAGAAGGAACAGGCGGACGGTAGTGCTGCCCTCGCCCTTGTCGCCGCCATGCAGGGCCACGGTCAGCTTGGCCATGCGGCAGGGCGGCACCTTGGCGCTGCCCTCGTAGCGGGCGCGCTCCATCTTGGTGACGGTAAAGGGGTAGTCCCCCTCCGGCAGCAAAACAAAGCTGTTGCTGTCGTTAGAAATTTCTTCATCCCAGTCCAACTCATGGTCGGGGGTGTTGTTGATATCATAAGGCATAAGGTTGGCTCCTTTCGGTAATCGGAAAATTTTCCGGTCTCACCGTTGTCGCAATTTGCGACAACGGTCGGTTCGCTCGGTTGCGGTTAAAACGGTACGTCGCTAAAATCCTTGACCATCTCATAGACGGTGGGCCAGGCGGCCACCAGGCAGCCGTCCACAAAGTCCTGCGGGTAGTCCCGGATGGGCATATCCTCGGGGAAGTAGCCCTTCTGGGCCACGGCGTGGCGGACGTCGGCTTCCTCCACCTTGTTGGCCACCATCAGCTGGCGCAGCGCGGCAGGTACGCCGGCCTGGTACAGCTGGTCGTCCAGGCGGGCCTTGTACTCCGCCTCGGTTTTGGCGTCTGCCCGGGCCGCCTGCTTTTTGGTAGGCGGGGGCGCGTCATCCACCATGATGGGGCGCTCGGGAACGGGGGCAGTCTTTTTTGCCGTAGGCGAGCTTGTCCCAATTTGGGACGAGCTCCCCGCAGGGGCAGGCGTTTTAGCCGCGGGCGTGGCAGTTGCCGTATTTGGAGTTGTCCCAATTTGGGACAACTCCCCCGCAGGGGAGGCTGTTTTCTCGATGCAGTGTGCGATGGCGGCGTAGTCCAGCGGCAGCTCGTCGGGCAGGTCAAAGCGGTTCTTGGCGTCCCAGCAGGGATTGTGTGTGGTGTACAGCACCCGCTTGCCGCCGCTGGCCTTGTTCTTGGCGTTGGGGCCAGTACCGGATTTTTCCACCACCGTCTTGTAGTTGGCAAACAGCAGCATATCGCCCCACTCCCGCAGCAGCGGGGCCACCTGCCTGCTGGTTTTCATCTGCCAGCGGTCATAGCTGCCCATAGCGTCGGGCTGCTCAAAGCGGGTAATATTGGCGTGGGCGGTGATAACCACGTTTTTGCCGCTGTCGATAACCTCCTCCAGGGCGTCCAGCAGCTTGCCGAACTCCTCCTTTGTGTAGGTGTAACCCTTACCGTATCCGAAATCCTCAATGCCCTTGACCTTGTACTTGTCGCACACTGCCTGGATGCAAAGCCGCTCGGCCCAGTCGGCGGTATCCACCACCAGGGTGGAACATGGCACGCCGCCGTGTGTCACCTCGGCCACCTCATCAATTAGCATGGCCCAGCTTGCGGGGGCGGGCAGGCGGCGGACTTTTAGCCGCTTTGTGCCGCCTTCGGTGTCGATGAAAACAGGGTCGGGGAAATTGGCCGCAAAGGTGGATTTGCCGATACCCTCCGGCCCATACAGCACCACCTTGACCGGCGCGTCGATAAGGCCAGAATATACAGAATACTTTGCCATTTAAAATGCTCCTTTCTTCCATGGGGTGGCGGGGGCCTGCGCCTGCTCGGCGTTGGCGTAGTTTTGCCCGGCAACC
This sequence comes from uncultured Subdoligranulum sp., assembly GCA_964542725.1. Taxonomy (GTDB): domain Bacteria; phylum Bacillota; class Clostridia; order Oscillospirales; family Ruminococcaceae; genus Gemmiger. The sequence continues at coordinate 6,817 of CAZIVF010000103.1, forward strand.
CGGCCATCCTCGATAATGATCTGGCACTCGCTGCCAGTGGAGACGCGGGTTGCGATGGCCTGCAGGCCCTCGCTGTCCAGCCACTCGCCAAAGTCTTGCAGGGTGTGCAGATCCATCTGCTCCAGCTTATCCAGCAGCACAAAGCCGCAGTTGGGGTTCAGGCGCCGCACAATGGCCGTCGCCACCCGCAGCTGGTCGCTGCCCGACATATCGCCCCAGCGTTTGCCCTGGTAAATCAGCGCGCCGTCCTTAACATCCAGGCCGGGCAGCGGGAGGTTGGCTCCTTCCAGCAGCTCCAGGCGCTTGCCGCGCAACTCCTCAATCTGCCCGGTCATGTTTGCGTACTCGTCAGCCATGCGCTGGGCCTCATCCTCGGCGCGGGCCTTGTCCAAGTTGGCCCGCACCTTGGCGTTGATGGCCTCGACGTTTTCCAGGCTGCTCTCCAGCTCCGCGGTAGATTCGTCCCGCAGGTCGGCGGCGG
>CAZIVF010000104.1:0-7147 GCA_964542725.1 uncultured Subdoligranulum sp.
CCCTCCGGGCGCGCCATACTCCCTTTTCCTCCTATTCTCCTTCCAGCGGGATATCCACCTCCCCCGCCAGGGTGAACGCGTAGATGGTCAGCTTGGTGACGGGTACGTCCAGACGCAGGGTGAAGGCGCGGCGGTAAAGGCGCAGCTGGGCGGCGTACTCCTCCCGGTAATAGGCAGGGTCGGCGCTTTGATCGGTCTTGTAATCCAGGATCTCGGCGTGATCGTCAAAAATCAGCACCAGGTCCGCAATGCCCTGCACCAGCACCGGCACACGGCTGCCAGTGTGGGGGTCCACCTCCCGGGCTTCCAGCGCAGTGATAAAGGGGGCTTCCCGCAGCACCCGGCGCGCCGTGCGCACCCGCCGCCACACCCCGCCGGCAAAGAAGGGGCGCACCCGGTCCAAGTCCAGCTTTTCGGCCAGAGCGGGGTCCAGCAGGCGCAGTTCCTTTTGGCGCTGTACCTCGGCGGCCAGGTCGGGCAGATCGGCGTCAAAGGGGACGCTCTGCAAAAAGGCATGGATGGCGGTCCCCCGCTCGGCCCCGGTCATCCCCTGCTTCTGCATGAAGGCGGGGCGTTCCAGCGTCACCTCCCGGGCGGCATGGGCCACCGCGCTGACGCTGACCTTGGCGGGGATATTCCGCAGCGGCTCGTCGGGGCTGCGCCAGGCGAAACTTTCCAGCAGCGCCTGCCGCAGCGCCCCGTCCGGCTCGGCGGGGGGCTGGGGTTCGGGGGCGGGCGGTTCCTCCGCCGGGGGTACCACCCGGATAGAAAGCGGCGCGCCGGTCTGCTGATGGTGAGGCAGCAGTTCACTGTAGGCCCACAGGGCGTCGCTGCCCGGGTGGAGCAGCGCCGCCGTGAGCAGCCAGCCGCCCCAATGGGCCATCCCCTGCATCGCCTCGGCCCCGGTAGCCCCCGCGCTGGCACAGAGAGCGGGGGTCTTGATCTCACTCTCCGGCTTTTTGCAGGGAACCGTGATGATAAGGGCATCCTGGGCGCGGGTCAGCGCCACATACAGCACCCGCATCTCCTCGCTGAGGGTCTCCCGCCGGATGGTTTGCGCCAGGGCCGCGTAGGGCAGCGTTTTGTAGCGCCGTGCGGCGGCGCCCGCGCGGAGTGTCAGGCCGATGCCCAGCGTGCGGTGGGCCAGCACCGGGCGGGTGATATCGGCGGTGTTGAATTTGTGGGTGGTGTTGGCCACGAAAACCACCGGGAACTCCAACCCCTTGGAGCGGTGTACCGTCATGATAGAGACGCAGCCGGGGCGGCTCTGCCCGCCGCCGCTCTGCACCAGGCCGCCGTCCTGCTGGGCGGCATCCATGGCGCGGACCAGGGCGGGCAGCCCCGCCCGCCCTGCGGCGGAGGCCCAGGCCGCAAAGGCCAGCAGATCCTCCCGGCAGCGGGGGCCGTCGGCCATCGCGCCCACGGCAGCCAGGTAGCCGGTACGGGCAAACAGTTCCTCGATCAGGGCGTCCACCGGCAGGGTGCGGGCCAGGCGGCGGAACGCGGCCAGCGAATCCAGAAAGGCCGCGAACTTCGGCCCGCCGCTGTGCAGCACCGCGCCGTACAGGCTACCCCCGCCCGCCTGCCCGCGCAGATGCACCAGGTCGTCCGGCGTACAGCCGAACAGCGGGCTGAGCAGCACCGAGGCCAGCGGAACATCCTGGGCGGGGTTATCGATGATGCGCAACAGCGCGGCGAAGGGGCGGATATGCGGCGCGTCCAACAGATCAGCGGCCACATCAGCGTAGACGGGGATGCTCCGGGCCTGCAGGGCGGCGGCGTACACGGCGAAATCCGCCCGTCCCCGCAGCAGGACGCAGAAGTCCCCGTAGGCGCAGGGGCGGGTACCTTCCCGCCCCCGCACCGCGAATCCCTCAGCCACCATCGCCTCGATGCGGGCGGCGATGGTGCGGGCGTCGGCGGCAGCGTCGGCCTCGGGCAGGAAGTCCAGTTCGCACAGACCTTGGTAGTCCCCCGGCTTGCCCACCACAAGGCGCTGGCCGGCGCCGTATTCGACCCCGCCCAGCTGTGCCGAGAAGAAGGTTTCGAACAGGTAGTTGATACCCTGGATCACCCGGGGCGCGCTGCGGAAATTGGCGTCCAGCGCGATGGTCGACGGCGCGCCCCAGGGCTGGGGATGGGCCGGCCATGCCTGCTGCTTGGCGATGAAGATGCCAGGCTCCGCCTGGCGGAAGCGGTAGATGCTCTGCTTGATATCCCCCACGAAGAAGAGATTATCCCCCTTGGGGGAGGCCAGGGCGAAGTAGATGGCGTCCTGCAAAGCGTTGGTGTCCTGGTATTCGTCCACCAGCACGGCGCTGTAGCGGCGGCTGACCGTCTCGCACAGGGGGGTGCGGCGGCCCTCCGGCGTTTGGAGCAGATCGAGGGTGAGATGTTCAAAATCCGCGTAGTCCAGCATCTTTTCGCCCAGCTTGGCCTGGTAGAAGGTCCGGGAGAAATCCTGCACCGCCCGCACCAGCGCCGCTATCAGGGGCGCGGCGCGGCGGCGGTCGGCGGCGAACTCCTCCGCTGTGCAGAGCAGGAAGTCACTCTGCAGGCTGGCCAACTGCTTCTTGGCCCGCTGGCGCAGTTCCGAGGCGGCCAGCGCGGCGGGGTTGCTGTTCTTGCCGCCCTTGACGCGCCCGGCCTGGCGCTTGCCGTCCACCACCGCCAGCGCGGCCACAGCCTTGTCCCAATCCCCTTCCTGCAGCGCCCGGCAGAGCAGTTCGGCCCGGTCCTCGTCGTCCTGCAGAACGGCGGTATAGGCAGCGTCGGCAGCATCATCCCGGGCTGCGGCCCGCTGGGCGGCCTGCAGAAGCCGCTGCGCCCCCCGCGCGCGGTCCAGCGCGGCGGCCAGCAGCGTTTGACCCCAGCGGGTAGCCTGGGGCAAAGCCTCCTGCCGCCACATGGCGGCGAACTCCTCCAGGACTTTTTCCGGGTGGGGCAGCGCGCGGGTGAAATCGTAGAGTTCCAGCACTACGCTGCCCGCCGTGCCGTCGGTGCGGCCCCGGTCGTACAGGTCGGCAAAGGCGCGGAAATCCGGGTCGGCATAGGCCCGCTCCAGTACATCGGCCAGCGCCTCCTGCCGGAGGCGGCAGAGGGAGGCCTCGTCGGCGGTTTCAAAGTCCGGCGGCACGTCCAGCGCCGAGAAATGCTGCTGCACAAAATGCAGGCAGAAGGCATCCACCGTGCCGATAGAGGCCCGCTGCAGGCGCAGCTGCTGGCGGCGCAGGCGCTGGTTGCCGGGATCCTCCCGCACGGCGGCGGCCAGGCGCTCGGTGATATCGGCCCGCAGCTTGGCGGCGGCAGCGTTGGTAAAGGTCATAATCAGCAGGCTGTCGGCCTCCACGGGGTGGTCCGGGTCGGTGATGAGGCCCGCCACCCGCTCCACCAGCACGCGGGTTTTGCCCGAGCCGGCCGCCGCGCTGACCAGCAGGCTGCCGCCCCGCGCCGCAATGGCCGCCGCCTGGGCCGGGGTGAATTGGATCTTAGGTTCTGGCATGGGGACCTCCTTTTCCGTGTTGGGGTTTGACGTTGTTGAGACCGCAGGGGCGAGCCCCGGCGCCAAAGGCGGCAAAAACGGGGGGCGGAAGGGTCTCGCCGGGCGGCGGACCTCACGCGAAGGGGTCCTTCTCCGGCCTTTCCCGCCGCTCGTTCTCTCCATCGCGGTGGCCGCAGACGGTGCGGTAATCGCAGTATTCGCAGGGCGTGCGGTCCCCGCACAGCGGCGCGGCGGCAATATCGCCGCTGTAAAGGCGGCGGGCCATCTCGGTCAGCAGACCATCCAGATGATCCCGGATGCGCTCCATCTTGGCTTCACCGGCCAGACGGCTGTTGGAGGTGTAGTGCAGCTTGCCGTTCCGGAAGGTCAGCGGCACAAAGGAGCCGGTTCCCGCCGTATCCATGGCGCGCCAGACGCTCTCGTTGTCGGTCAGGAGCCCTTCCAACGGGTAGTCCTGGGGGGCGGCCTCCTCCCCATCGCCGGGGCGGGGCTCGGTTTTGGGCGAGGGATCGGCCAGAAGGTATTCTACCCCGGCGGCGGCGGGGTTGGGGAACCGCGCCCCGCCGTTGCGCACCAAGGTGAAAAGGTAGATGAGCATCTGGCAGTCTTTGCCGCACCAGACTTCCCGCAGGTCAAAATCTTTGGAACCGGTCTTGTAATCCACCACCCGCAGCCAGGTTTGGCCGTTCAGTTCCATGGCGTCCACCCGGTCCACGGTGCCGATGATCCGCACCGTATGGCCCAGGCCGTCGGGCAATTCCACGGCGGGTACGCCCTCCTCCCCGATGCGCAGTTCGAAGGCCGCCGGGCGGAAGCCGGATTGGCGGAGATCCCGCTGGATAAACTGCAGCAGCCCCACCAGATTGCGCCCGATGCGATCCAGCAGATAGTCCATCCGCCGGCCCTCCCCGGGCAGATTGGCGGCGGCGTACTCCTGAATCAGATCCTTCACCAGCGTTTCGATCTCGCCGGGGGGCAATTCCTTGAAGGCGTCGCCCAGGCGGGAGAGCGCCTGCTCCAGCACCCAGTGGGTCAGCGTACCGCTGATGTTGGGGGCCAGTTCGGCCTTGGGCCGGGGGCGGGCGTTGATGACAAACTGCATAAAGTAGCCGAAGGGGCAGTCGGTATATTTCTCGAACTTGGTGGGGCTGATGCGCAGCTTGGCCCCCAGCAGCCGTTCCAGGGCGGCGGTATCCTCCACGGCGGCCCTGGCGTAGCCGCAACCGGCAGCGCGGTGCAGGGCGGCCAGGCCGGGGGCGGTCTCGGGGGTAGTCTCCAGCGCCGCCTGCACGGCGGCGCGCTGGGCCTCCTGCCCGCTCTGCCACAGGCTGCCCAGCAAATCCAGGGCCGCCGCCGGGCTGGCGCCCAGCTGGGCGGCGGTGAGCCGGGCGGCAGGCACCTCCAGAAGCGTCAGCACGGGAGTCAGCGCCGCGGCGGGGGGAATCTCGGCCCCGCCGGGCCAGGAAAGCCACAAAAACTGCCGGGCGGCGGTGAGGGCTTTGTAGAAGCAGATTCCCTCCCGCAGGAGGCGGTTTTCAAAGCAGTCCGGCAGGTCGGCCCCTTGGGCGATCATGGCGTCCCGGTCGGCGTGGGTCAGCAGGCCGGTATCGCCGGGGGTCTGGGGAAACTCCCCCTCCGCCAGACCCAGCACAAAGCAGGCGTCGGTCTCCGGCAGGCGCATACGGCCTGCGGTGGTAAAAATCACGCTGTCCACACTTTGGGGGATATGCCCCATGTCGGTGGTGCGCAGCAGCAGGGTGAACAGTTCGGCATAGTCGGCGGGGGGCAGCGTCTCCTCCCCCAGCAGCTGCACCAGCTGGTTGAGCAGCTCCATCACGGTGTTCCACTCCCGCAGCGCCTCGTCGGCGGCAGGCAGGTCGCCCTGGGCGCGCAGCGTCCTGGCCAGCTCGTTCAGCGTTTTCTCGGCCTCCAGCGCCTGCAGAAAGAGGTACAGCTGGCGGGTCAGTTCGGCCGCGCTTGCGCCCCGGGCGCGGGCGATAAACTTCTGCGCCCGGCTGACCAGGAAACCCCGGGCCTGCTCGGCCAGTTCCAGGGTGCGGGCGTCCTCCTCGGTGGGGCGGTCGCTGTAGCCGGCGGCGCTGCGGGTGAAGGGGGCGCGCCATTCCTCGGCCCGCAGCGGCCAGGTGTAGGCGTAGTTTTCCAGCGCGCACTGGGCGTCCTGGGGCAGGCCGGTCAGGCCGGTCTTGAGCAGCCGCAGCACGGTGCGGGAATTGATGCCGCCCCGCAGCAGTTCCAGCGCCGCGTGGACGGCGCGGGCCGGGGCGGTATTTTCCGGCGTGGTGGGTTCATCGCAGAAGAGGGGGATGTTCTGCAGGCGGAACTCATACCGGATGGCGGGCAGATAGACCTCGGCGCTGCGGCAGATGACCGCCATGCGGCGGTAGGGCGTGCCGGCGGCGGCCCTAGCGCGGATGGCGGCGGCGGCGGCTTTGGCTTCGTCCTGGCGGCCGGCGGCGGCGTAGCTGACGATTTCCGGCGCGGCGGGGTCCACGGCGCGCTGGGGCGTGTAGCCCGGGTCTGCCAGCAGCAGGTTCAGTTCGGCCAGGGCGGGCGCGGCAGCGTGGCGGTGATCGACGGTCAGCACCTGGGTATGGCAGGGTACCCCGGCCCGCTGGGCAAGGTTTTTCAGCACCCCGGCCACCTGGCGGGCGCCGCCGAAGGTCCCCAGTTCGTCCCCCTCCAGCCCGTCGCAGCAGAGGCTGACGGTGACGTCGGCCACCGGCAGCATGGCGGCCAGCATCGCCCGCTTGGGCGCGTTGAAGGTATCGAACTCGTCAATAAAGACCGCCCGCCCCTCAAACCAGGCGGCGTCCAGGCTTCGGGCGGCCAGTTCCACCCGATCCCCGGGGTCCATGGCGGTGTGGGCCAGCAGCGCCTCATAGGCGGCATAGATCAGCGCCAGTTCGCCCAGCTTGTCGCTGTCGGCGCCGGGGGCGCGGGCGTATTCCGCCAACGCTTCGGGGCGCACGCCGGCGCTTTTCAGTTCCTCAATAGTCTGGGCCGCCCGCTCACAGAAGGCCGCCGAGCGGCGCTGGCGGCTGTAGTAGACCACCTTGTCCAGCAGGCTGTCCAGCGCGCGGCGCACCAGCACGGCGCGGCCCGCCTCGGTCAGCGTTGGCACCGCCGCTCCGCCGTAACGGCGGAGCAGCGTTTCCGCCAGGCTGGTGAAGGAGTAACTCTCCACCATGGCGGAGAGCCGATCCCCCAGCGTGTGGTAGAGGATCCCCTCGGTGGAGGAGGTGAACTGCTCCGGCACGATCAGGATGCTTTTCTGCCCGGCCACTGCGCGGCTTCGCAGCGCGGTACGCAGAAGCCGGGATTTGCCGCTGCCCGAAGGGCCAAGGATCAGGGTGAGCATAGGAACCTCCTTTTTGAGAAGACGCGCCGGGATGTCTGCCATCCAGCGGGATGGGGCCGCCGCTTGCCCCGGCCGGGGCGGAAGTCCGCCGGCCGGTATTCAGCGTATGATTTATTATACCCATTTTTCGGCCCTGTTGCAATGGCGGCAAAATTCCGGTATAATAAGGCTCCGCTGCAGCAGATAGGAAATGGGAGAAAAACGATGATTATATACGATAAATTCTGGCAGACCATGCGGCGCTGCGGCGAAAGCACCTACACCTT
>CAZIVF010000105.1:0-7119 GCA_964542725.1 uncultured Subdoligranulum sp.
GCCGCTTTTTCAATTTGCGCCCGCCGGGCGCACCCATATTTTATAACATTTTTATCTTTTCTATCTTTTATACCATTCAAACCCGTGGTCACGGCCCTCACAAGGCGCCCTGTTCCAGCAGGGCCTTGACCTCGAACAGGTCCTTGCAGCAGCGGGTGTACAGGCGGCGCATCTCCTCGTTGGGCGGGGCCATGTCCGGCACCATCACCGTCACCGCCCCGGCGGCGTGGCCTGCGCGCACGCCGTTGTAGCTGTCTTCCAGAACCAGGCAGTCCCGGGGGTCCAGGCGCAGCCGCCGCGCCGCCTCCAGGAAGATGGCGGGATCCGGCTTGCTGGCCGCCACATCGTAACCGCAGACGATATCGTGGAAATACCGCGCGGTGCCGGTGGTCTGCAGATTGCACGCCACCACGTTGCGGGGGCTGGAACTGGCGACGATGCGGGGCAGGCCCCGCTCCTCCAGGTAGGCCAACAGTTCCCGCAGGCCCGGCTTGCAGGGGACGCCCTTGGCAAAGGCTTCCTCCGAGAGCGCCCACACCGTGTCCAGGATTTTTTGCGGGTCGATCTGGGGGTAGTAGGCGGCGATGTGCCGTTTCAGGTTTTCCCCCGCCAGGCCGCGGCCCCCGGCGCAGAATTCCTCACTGGGGAGCGGCAGGCCCAACCGGCGGCAGCAGGGCTCCCAAAGGGAATCCCACATCCGTTCGGTATCGAACATCAAGCCGTCCATATCGAAAATAACACCTTTGATCATGGCAACTCCTTCTGCTTGCAAAAATCGCTTCCCCTCCCGGCGCCGGTGGGAAGAACTGCCTCTATTGTACCCGATTTGTACCCGCCTTTCAAGTAAATTCCTCTTGTATTCAGGGCTTTACAGCGCTATAATAGAACAAGACCAAGGGCAGCAACGCCCGGGCCGCCGCGAGGGCCGCCCCTGCGCGCTGAACAATAAGGGAGAGTGTGAAAATGTTGGATATTAAAATCACCAAGACTGCCGCGCCGAAGGAAAAGCCCCAGGACGAGTCCAAACTGGGATTCGGCAAGATCTTCAGCGATCATATGTTCCTGATGGATTACACCGCCGGCCAGGGCTGGCACGACGCCCGCATCGTACCCTACGGCCCGCTGCCGATGGATCCGGCCACCACCGTGTTCCACTACGCGCAGGAGATCTTTGAGGGCATGAAGGCGTACCGCACGGCCGACGGCTCCGTTCAGCTGTTTCGCCCCGACTGCAACGCCAAGCGCTTCAACGATTCCGCCGACCGCCTGTGCATCCCCAACATCCCGGTGGAGGATTTTATCCAGTCTGTGTCCGCCCTGGTGGATGTGGACCGTGACTGGGTGCCGCACACGGATGGCGCCAGCCTGTACATCCGCCCCTTCTGTATCGCCACCGATGTGGGCCTGGGCGTCCACGCCGCCAAGCATTACCTGTTTATGGTGATCTGCTCCCCCTCCGGCGCCTACTATGCCGAGGGGCTGGATCCGGTGCGCATCTATGTGGAGGACGAATATATCCGCGCCGCCCCCGGTCTGACCGGATTTACCAAGTGCGGCGGCAACTATGCGGCCTCCATCCTGGCCGGCGAGAAGGCCGAGGAACTGGGCTTCAGCCAGGTGCTTTGGCTGGACGGCGTGGAGCGCAAGTATGTGGAGGAAGTCGGATCGATGAACATTATGTTCAAGATCGACGGCGAGATCTACACCGCGCCCACCGTGGGGACCGTGCTGCCCGGCGTCACCCGCCGCTCTATCATTGAGCTGCTCCAGGACTGGGGCTACCCGGTCCACGAGGAGCGCATCGCCATTGCCGATATTATGAAAGCCGCCGACGAGGGCAAGCTGGAGGAGGTCTTCGGCACCGGCACCGCCGCCGTGGTCTCCCCGGTGAAGGAACTGGATTGGGAGGGCAAGGTCGCCCTGATCGGCGGCGGCAAAATCGGCCCCCTGACCCAGAAACTCTACGATACCCTGACCGGCATCCAGTGGGGCAAGCTGCCTGATACCAAGGGCTGGACCGTCAAGGTGGAGGCAAAGAACTGAGGAACCCCGGGAGCGAGGCCGCTCCCGGCTGGCCCCCGCGCCGCGGGGGCTTTTTTATACCGATTTTTAACTGTTGTGCAAATTGTGTGTAATCGACTGTATTCGCCGGAAAGTATGCTATAATGGCGTAGAGACGGGGGCCTTCGGCTCTGGCGCAAGGCCCCCTCTGCGGATAGGACGCCGGCGGGAAAGGCCGGCCTGGCAAAAGGAGTTCCCTTGAAACATATTTTGCAACTGCTGGACGCGTCGGCGGCGCGTTGGCCGGACCGCCCGGCCTACTGCGACGAGCGCCGCGCCTACACCTGGGTGCAGACGCAGAGAGCCGTGGAAGCCATCGGCGCGGGATTGGCCCGCCTGGGGCTGCAGGGCCGCCCTGCGGCACTCTACCTGGATCATGAAGCGCCCTGCATCCACGCCATGCTGGGCGTGCTGGCGGCGGGCGGCTTCTACGCCGTGCTGGATACCGCCCAGCCCCCTGAGCGGGTGCGCCGCATCACCGAACAGCTTCACCCTGCGGTGCTGCTCACCGACGAGGCCCACCGCGCCGCCGCCGGGGCGCTGGCGGACGGCGCGGCGATCCTGACCTATGAAGCGCTGACGGCGCAGACGCCCGACGGGCAGGGCAAGGCCCTGCTGCAGGCCATCCGCGCCCAGGCCATCGATACCGACCTGGCCTACCTGCTCTTCACCTCCGGCTCCACCGGCGCGCCCAAGGGGGTGGCGGTGCAGCACCGCGCGGTGCTGGCCTACAGCGAGTGGGCGGCGGGGGCCTTCGGCTTTGACGAGACCACCGTGCTGGGGAACCAAACCCCCTTCTATTTTTCTATGTCCGTCACCGATATCTACGCGGCGCTGCGCACCGGGGCCAGCGTGCAGATCCTGCCTAGGCGGCTGTTCAGCTTCCCGGTGCAGCTGCTGGACTACCTCACCCAAAAGGGGGTCAACACCCTCTATTGGGTGCCGTCCGCCCTGGGGATCATCGCCAACTGGAAGGCGCTGGACTACACCGCGCCGCCGCCGCTGCGCGCCATCCTGTTCGCGGGGGAGGTCATGCCCACCGCCAAGCTGAACTATTGGCGCGCCCACTACCCCGGCGCGCTCTTCGCCAACCTCTACGGTCCCACCGAGACCACCGACATCTGCGCCTACTACATAGTGGACCGGGACTTTGCCGATGACGAGCCGCTCCCCATCGGCCGCGCCTGCAGCAACTGCGGCCTGCTGATCCTGAAAGACGGCCGGGCCGCCGCCCCCGGCGAGACGGGGGAACTGTGCGCCCGGGGCAGTTTCCTGGCGGCGGGCTACTACGCCATGCCGGACAAAACCGCCGAGCGGTTCGTGCCGAACCCCCTGCAGCCCCATTACCCGGAGATCATCTACCGCACCGGCGATCTGGTTCGCTGGAATGACCGGGGCGAGCTGCTGTATGCCGGGCGGATGGACCACCAGATCAAGCACCGGGGGTACCGCATCGAACTGGGCGAGATCGAGACCGCCGCCTACGGACAACCCAAGCTGGAGGGCTGCGCCTGCCTGTATGACCCCCAGCGGGACAGGCTGGTGCTGATCTACCAGGCCGGGCGGGACCTGACGGAGGCCCTGCGGGAACGGCTGGCGGCCCGGCTGCCCGCCTATATGCAGCCGTCGGTCTACCACCGTGTACGGCAGCTGCCCCAGAACGCCAACGGCAAGGTGGACAGGGCGGCCCTGCAGGCCGTGGCACAAGCGCTGTGAGAGGGCGCCCCCTGCGGCGGAGGTCCGCGCCGCACAAGGAAGGCAGCTGCAAACCAAAAGGAGAATATCTATGCATACCATCGAAGAAATCCTGAAAATCCTGGCCGAGGTCAAGCCCGGCCTGGCCCCCGCGCCGGAGGAGGAACTGGTCAAGACCGGCCTGCTGGACTCCGTTGAGATCATGGCGCTGGTGATGGCCCTCTCGGAGGAGTTCGACCTTGAGGTCACACCGCTGGATCTCAAGGAAGAAAATTTCCACACTGCCGCCGCCATTCTGGCCCTGGTGGAACGCCTGGAGGAATAATGCGCTATGGCGTACCATTCCGTTGAATATTTCCTGCTGTTCCTGCCGCTGGTGTGGGGGCTTTGGGCCGCCGCGCCCCGCCGCGCCCGCCCCGGCGTGCTGCTGGCAGCCAGCCTGCTGTTCTATTGGTTCACCGCCCACTGGCTTATTGTGTGGCTGCTGGGCGTCGCCGCCGTGACCTGGGCGCTGGGGCTGGCGATCGGCCGGGCGGGGGCCGCCCTGGCCGCCGCCCGGCCCGCGCTGGACCCGCCCGCCCGCAAGGCGCTGAAAAAGCAGACCGCCGCCCTGCAGCGCGGCCTGCTCGCGGCGGGGGTCGTGGGGTTGGTGTTGGTGCTGGTGCGCGTCAAGTATTTCAGCTTCCTCACCGCGCCGCTGGCCGGGTGGCTGGCGGCGCGCCCCTGGCTGCCCCAGCTGCCCTTTGCGGCGCTGGTACAGCCGCTTGGGATCAGCTTTTTCACCCTTATGGCCATCAGCTATCTGGTGGATGTGAAGCGGGGGACCGCCCGCCCGGCGGCCCACTACTGGCAGGTGCTCAGCTACCTGGCTTTCTGGCCTCACGTGGTGGAAGGCCCCTTTGACCGGTGGGACGTCGCCGCCCCCGCGCTTCTGGACCCGCCGCCGCCCCGCTACGCCGCCTTGGCCTTTGGGGCGCAGCGGGTGCTGTGGGGGCTTTTTAAGAAGATCGTCATTGCGGACCGGGCCAACATGTATGTGAAGGCGGTGTTTGACGATTGGACGCAGTATTCCGGCGCGGCCATCCTCACCGGCACGCTGCTGTACACCCTACAGCTCTACGCCGAATTTTCCGGCTGTATGGATATTGTGACCGGCTCGGCGGAGGCTTTCGGCGTGCCGCTGGCCGAAAACTTCCGCCAACCCTTCTTTGCCCGCTCCATCGGGGAATTCTGGCGGCGGTGGCACATCACGCTGGGGGCCTGGCTGCGGGAGTACGTCTTCCAGCCGTTCACCGTCAGCAGACCGATGCTGCGCTTTGGCCGCTTCTGCCGGGAAAAGCTCGGCCCTGCCGCGGGCCGTAACCTGCCGGTGTGGGTGGGCCTGCTGGCCACTTGGCTGCTCATCGGCCTGTGGCACGGCGCGGGCTGGAGCTACATTGTCTACGGATTGTATTACTATACGCTGCAGCTGCTGGCCCAGCTGGCCGAGCCGCTGTTGCTCCGCCTGCTGCCCGCCCTGCCCGCCTGGCGGCAGACCCGCCCCTGGAAGGTATGGCAGATGCTGCGCACCTTTGCGCTGGTCAACCTGGGGATGCTGCTTTTCCGCGCCAACGGCCTGCGTGCAGCGGGGCAGATGCTGCGCAGCCTGGCCGTGCCGTACGCCAAAAGCCTGCTCATCAAGCTGGACGGCAGGGATATCGCGGTGCTTCTGGCGGGGGCGGCGCTGCTGCTGGCGGTGGATATCCTCCACGAGCGCGGCGTTTCGCTGCGCAGGGCCGTCGCCCGCTGGCCGCTGCCGCTGCGCTGGGGATTCTATATCGCCGCCGTAGTGACGACGGTGACGCTGGGCGCTTACGGCGACAACTACGACGCGGCGGGCTTTATCTACGCACAGTTTTAGCGGCCCTAAACGGTGCGGCTCCACTGTAAGGAGAGTTCCATGTTCACAAAACCCTGGTTCAAACCGGCGCTGCGCACGGCGGCGTTCTGCCTGGCGCTGCTGGCCGCCCTGCAGCTGGCGGGGCATCTGCTGATGCCCACCTCCAACCGCTATCTCACCGGCTATACCGCCGGCGGCGTGCTGGGCGAGGATTTCAACACCATCGACGTGCTGGTCATGGGGGATTCCAACGCCGCCCAGGGCATCGCCCCCATGGACTGGTACGAGACCTACGGCATCACCGGTTACACCTACGGGGTGGGCTGGCTTTCGGTTTACAATATCTACTACCGGCTCAAGCAGATCTTCCGGGAGCAAAGCCCCAAGGTGGTGGTGCTCTGCACCGGTACGGTCTACAGCCGCCGGGGGGAGGATACCGCCGCCCAGGCGGCCATCCGGGATATAGCCGGCGAGCTGCTGCCGCTGCTCCGGTTCCACGATGAGTGGAAGATCATCGACCCCGGTGAACTGCTGCAGGGCAATGACTACACCTGGCGGGATACCAACAAGGGATTCACCGCCATCACCGATGTGGGGGGCGACATCCGCAACCAAACCGACTGGGCCTATATGGGCGATACCGGGGCGGAGCCGGAGCACATCCCCTGGCTGATCAGGTGGTATGTGGGCCGCATCCGGCGGCTTTGCGCCGCCCAGGGCGCACAGCTGCTGCTCATCACCGTACCAGCCAGCGGCAGCTGGAGTATGGCCCGACACAGGGGGATCGCCGCCCTGGCCGATGAGCAGGGCCTGCCCTATTTGGACTACAACTGCCGGGAACAGTGGGATATCGGCATCGACTGGATGACTGATACGCCGGATGGCGGCAGCCACCTGAACGTGCTGGGCGCCGGTAAGCTGACCGCCGCCCTAGGGGACTACCTGGCGCAAACCTACAGCCTGCCCGACCACCGGGGCGAACCTGGCTATGAGGATTGGGACGCCGATGCGGCGGACTACCTGGCCGCCAGACCGGAGATTTTGGCCGCTGCGGAGGAGAATGTTGTCCGTCAAGCGGAAGCGCTTGGCTAATTTGTACAAAAATAAGATTAAATAGTGGCGCATATTGTACAAGGAGGGGGCTTGCGCGGCGGGCTGAAATGTTGTATGATAGACGCAACAAAGCAAGGGCGCTTTGAAATGGAACGCATTTCAAGGTGCCTGTTTTGTTAAACACGAAAAGAAGAAGCTTGCCAGAGCGCCCCGCGGCGGCCTTTCGAGGCTTCCACTTGTAGAGGGGTGGGTTCCTACAGCGGGCTGCTGGGAGACGCTCTGTTTTTCTCCTTCTTTTTGCTTGCCGCCGCTGGGCGGCGCAGGAACGGGCGGGGCAGTGGCCGCTCGATTTTTGCAAGAAAAAGCAGACGCCTTGTCCAGGCGTCTGTTTTTTTTGATGACGCGGAAGCCGCGCGCTCTTGTGCGCGGGG
>CAZIVF010000106.1:0-4544 GCA_964542725.1 uncultured Subdoligranulum sp.
CTTTGTATAAACCGTTGATTTGCAAAAAAGAAACCCCGCCCGGTCGTCTGCGGCCAATCAAAACCTACCGTATGGCAGGTGGGTGCCTTGCGGCTGCGTTCACGCTCCCTTCCTCCGCTGGCCCTCGGAAGGGGGCGGGAGGTCTGCGATCCGGCAGCCGACGCAGGCTCCCGAAGTTTGATTAGTAGGATTATATAAAGCCGCAACAAATCGAACCGCGCAGGGCGCAGCCGCCTCAACCCCAGGGGGCGCGGGGCGTTTTACTCCTCCAGTTCGGAATCGTCGATATCGTACATCGCGCGCAGGCGTTCCTCAAAGACCTTGCCGACGCTGAGCAGTTCCTCGTCGTCATCCACAATGTCCATATATTCGCCCTGGTCGTCAGTGCCGATGCGCATCAGGATCAACTCGGCTTCCTCCTCCAGGCTGTCCGGATCCTCGGCATAGGGGATCACCGCCATATAGCGGGTGCCGTTCACCTCGGTCACGTCGATGACCTCAAAGGTGACTTCCTGGCCGTCCTCATCCTCCAGCGTCAGCAGATCGGGGGTGGCTTCCTCCAGCATTTCGGGGGTCAGTTCGTCAGACATGGTCATACTCTCCTTGTATCTTGAATTTGTGGGCGTACAGAACATCGAAACCCCGCAAACCGTCGCCGGCAGCCTGCGCGCCAAGCCCGCGGGGCGGGGTTGATGCAGAGATCCCTGCGGAGCCAAGACGCAGGCAGCCGCCGGCCTCTTTGCAGCGTGCCGGGCAGCGCTGCGTACTGTAAGTATAGTGTACCCTTTTTTTCGGTGTTCGTCAAGGGTATATTCTTTTTATGCAAAATGTGGTATACTTATGCCATCAACAGTTTTGCAGGGAGGGGGAAGGCTCGATGAAAAGAACGATCTGCCTGCTGCTGGCGGCCGCACTGGCGCTGCTGTGCGGCTGTTCCCAGGAGCCGACGGCGCCCAAGCGCGCGGCGGTGGAAAGCGAGGAGCGCCAGTTTGCCGCCCCGGCGGAGGGGGATCCCATCGCGGTCTTTACCACCAGCCTGGGCGAAGTGCGTGCCGTCCTTTACCCCGACGCCGCGCCGATGGCGGTCTACAACTTCGCGGGCCTGGCCCAAACCGGCTACTACGACGGCACCGTTATCTGGCGGGTGGAGTATGGTTTTGCGGTGCAGGGGGGCGACGCCACCGGCACCGGCACGGGGGGCAGCACCATCTGGTCCAACAACCCCTACCCGCTGGAGGCGGATAGCTCGCTGCGGCACTACGCGGGGGCGCTCTGCGCGGCCTTTGCCTCCGGCGGCGAGGCCGAGGGCGGCAACAGCCAGTTCTATTTTGTGACGGCCCTGCCCGGCAGTGTGGACAAGGCAATGCAGGAACAGCTCACCCAGAACGGCTACAGTGAGGCCCAGGTGGCTGCCTACGCTGCGGCGGGCGGCCTGCCCTACCTGGATAATACCGATACGGTTTTTGGCCAGGTCTACCAGGGGATGGAGATCGTGGACCAGATGGCCTGCGCCGCCACCCTCACCGATGAGAACGGCGAGGCCACCGTGACCCCGGCGGAGCCGATCACCATCGAGAGCGTGCTGATTACCACCTACCCCGGGCCGGAGACCGGCGAGGAAGAAGAAAAATGATAAAAATGTTATCGATGTTATGAATGTTATAAATTGTGGTGCGGCGCTTCGTGCCGATTTTGAAAGGCGCGAAGCGCCCACTATAATTCCCAACTTTTTTAACATTCCTATCTTTTCTAACATTGCCCAAGGCCGAAGGCCCGCCGGTTCCGGCGGGCCTTCGGTTTTGGGCTTACTCTCTGTCTTTCAGCGGGATGTAGGGCTGGGGTTGGCCCAGGTACTTGTAGGCCGGGCGGATAATGCGGTTGGCATACTTGACCTCCTCCACCCGATGGGCGCACCAGCCCGGCACGCGGGCGATGGCGAACAGCGGGGTGAACAGGTCCTCGCTGATGCCCAGCATACGGTAGATCAGCCCACTGAACAGATCCACGTTGGCGCAGACCTTTTTGGGGCCGTGCTTTTCCTCGGCAAAGATTTTGGGAGCCAGCCGCTCGATGCTGCACAGCAGCTCATACTCTTCGTCGTAGCCCTTCTCGTAGGCCAGCTTTTTGGCGTGCTTTTTCAGGATCTGGGCGCGGGGATCGCTGAGGGTGTACACCGCATGGCCCATGCCGTAGATCAGGCCGCTGCCGTCGCCCGCCTGCCTGCGCAGGATCTTGCGCAGGAACTCCCGGACTTCCTCGTCATCGGCCGGGTTCTCAATGTTGGCCATCATGTAATCCAGCTGACGCATCACCTTCAGGTTGGCGCCGCCGTGCTTGGGGCCTTTCAGCGCGCTGATGGCGGAGGAGATGGCCGCGTAGGTATCGGTGCCGGAACTGGAAAGCACCCGACAGGTGAAGGTGGAGCAGTTGCCGCCGCCGTGGTCGGCGTGGACCAGCAGGCAGAGATCCAGCAGGCGGGCTTCCTCATGGTTGAACTTCTGGTCGTCCCGGTAGGTGCTCAGGATATGTTCGGCGGTGCTCTGCCCCTCGGTGGGGTAGTGGAAGTACATGCTGGCGTGGTCGTACACCCGGCGCTTGAGCTGGTAGGCGTTGACCATCATGGTGGGAAGCTCCGCGATGAGGTTGATGCTCTGGCGCAGGATGTTCTCCAGCGAGAGGTCGTCGGCGTGTTCGTCATAGCTGTACATCGAGAGCACGCTGCGGGCCATCTTGTTCATGATGTTGGGCGACGGCGAGTTCATGATCATATCGTCGGCAAAGCCCTGGGGCAGTTCGCGGTGGGTTTCCAGCAGTTTGCAGAACTTGGCGTAATGCTCCCGGCTGGGCAGGCCGCCGAACAGAAGCAGCCAGACGACCTCCTCAAACATAAAGCGGTCGTTTTTATCGGCCTCTTCCACCAGGGTGTCTATATCGATGCCTCGGTAGACCAGCCGCCCGGGGATGGGGCGGATGGTGCCGTCGCTCATCTTCTCATAGCCGATGACGCTGGACACATTGGTCAGCCCGGCCAGAACGCCGGTGCCGTCCGGGTTGCGCAGGCCGCGCTTGACCCCCAGCCGGTCGGCCATATGCGGGTCCAGCGTGGCGTTGTGCTGCAGGTATTCGTTGCAAAGCAGCTGGATCTCATCCGGCTCCAGAGCCGGAACATCGGGATAATACATAACTCTCCGCCTCCTCTTCCCCCCGGGCGCTTTCCCCTTCTATGGGCGGATGGGAGGAACGTTCCCCGCGCATCCGCTCTGCGGCCTTGATCTGCCTCGCTAAAGCGCCATGAACACTTTAATTTTAGTATACAACAAGAAATTCGTCAAGCAAATCCTTAAATTCAGGCGATTTCTACGGAAGTACAACTTTATTTTATTAAGTTTTCGGGCAAAATTATGCCGGTACGGTTTCAAATCTTCATTGACAAGCCAAGGCAAAGCGGGTATACTCAAACTGGATTATTCCAGTACCATTCAGCTGGCTGCGGCCAGGCCGCCCGGATGATAGGGGACGGCGAACAGAAAGGGGTATATTATATGAAGGCAGTATTGATTCCCGGCGACGGCATCGGGCGGGAGATCGCCCAGAGCGTGCGCGTCCTCTCCGACGTGCTGGAAACCGGCATCGAATGGCAGGAGTTTGAGGCGGGGGCGGAGTACGCCGCCACCCACGGCGAGTTGATCGCCCCCGGCGCCCTGGACGCCATCGAAGCCTGCGGCTGGGCGCTGAAAGGCCCCACCGCCACCCCCATCGGCAAGGGGTTCCGTAGCATCAACGTGCAGCTGCGCCAGCGGTTCAACACCTACGCCAACCTGCGCCCGGTGCGCACCCTGCCCGGCGTAGCCACACGCTTCGACAAGGTGGATCTGGTCATCGTGCGGGAGAACACCGAGGATCTCTACAAAGGCATCGAATATATGCTGGATGAGGATACCGCCAACGGCGTCAAGCTCATCACCCGCCCGGCCTGTGAGCGGATCTGCCGCTTTGCCTTCGACTATGCCCGGGCCAACGGACGCAAAAAAGTTACCGCCGTACATAAGGCCAACATCATGAAACTGACCGACGGCCTCTTCCTCTCCACCTTCCGGGAGGTCGCCAAAAAATACCCTGAGATCACCGCCGGCGACTGCATCATCGACGCGCTGTGCATGAAGCTGGTGCAGCGCCCCGAGCAGTTCGACGTGCTGGTGGCTCCCAACCTCTACGGCGATATCGTCAGCGACCTGTGCGCCGGCCTGGTGGGCGGCCTGGGCTTCGCCCCCAGCGCCAACATCGGTGAGAAGACCCGCATCTATGAGGCGGTCCACGGCTCCGCGCCGGATATCGCCGGGCAGAACAAGGCCAACCCCAGCGCCATCCTGATGGCCTTCGCCATGATGCTGAGCGATCTGGGCATGGCCGGCAAGGCCGCCCGGCTGAACCAGGCGATTCTGGACCTGGTGGGCGAGGGCAAGACCGTCACCGCCGACATCGGCGGCGGCGCCACCACCACCCAGTTCACAGCCGCCCTGGCAGAAAAGCTGAGGTAAATCCAG
>CAZIVF010000106.1:4644-7108 GCA_964542725.1 uncultured Subdoligranulum sp.
GATAGAAATGTTAGCAGTTGTGGCGGGCGCTTCGCGCCTGTTTAGAGAGCGGCGAAGCCGCGCCTTGCTTTGCAACATTCCTGACATTCAAAAATTCCTCGCTCCTTAACTTTCACCCTTAAAAACGGGAGGTCTGTTTATGAAACTGCACGATTCCGGCGTCTGGCTGGTGGACGGCGCGCTGTCCGCCGCCGCGCCCGCCGGCATGACAGAGGCCGAAGGCAAAAAAGGAACCATCGCCTATGGCATCCTGGCCGCCCACAACCAGGGCGGCGATATGGACAACCTGCGGATGAAGTTCGACTCGATGACCAGCCACGACATCACCTATGTGGGGATCATCCAGACGGCCCGCGCCTCCGGCATGAAGGAATTCCCTCTGCCCTATGTGATGACCAACTGCCACAACACCCTCTGCGCGGTGGGCGGCACCATCAATGAGGACGACCATCAGTTTGCCCTCTCCGCCGCGCACAAGTATGGCGGCATCTATGTTCCGCCGAACATGGCGGTTATCCACAGCTATAACCGGGAGATGATGTCCGGCTGCGGGCGGATGATCCTCGGCTCGGATTCCCACACCCGCTACGGCGCGCTTGGCACTATGGCGGTGGGCGAGGGCGGCGGCGAACTGGCCAAGCAGCTGGTGGGCCGCACCTACGATATGGCTTACCCCGGCGTGGTCGCCATCTACCTGACCGGCAAGCCCAAGCCGGGCGTCGGCCCCCATGATGTGGCGCTGGCTCTGGTGGGCGCCACCTACGCCAACGGCTATGTGAAGAACAAGGTCATGGAGTTCGTCGGCCCCGGCGTGGCGAACCTCTCCAACGATTTCCGCAACGGGATCGACGTGATGACCACCGAGACCACCTGCTGGTCCAGCATCTGGATCACCGACGACACCACCAAAGCCTACTTTGAGGAGCATGGCCGCCCCGAAGCCTACAAAAAGCTGGAGCCCGCCGCCGCAGCCTACTACGACGGATGCATCGAGCTGGACCTCTCCGCCGTGGAGTGCATGATCGCCTTGCCGATGCACCCCAGCTACGCCTACCCCATCAGGGAGCTGCAGGCGGACGCCCCCCGCATCCTGAAGGAGATCGAGGAGCGGGCCAACGGCCAGCTGGGCGGCAAGGTCAAGATGGACCTGGCCTGCAAGATCCTGCCGGACGGCCGCATCGCCGTCGACCAGGGCATTGTGGCGGGCTGCTCCGGCGGCACCTTTGAGAATATCTGCGCTGTGGCCGGGATCCTGCGCGGCAGGAACTGCGGCAACGGCGAGTTCAAGCTCAGCGTCTACCCCGACAGTATGCCCACCTACCTGGAACTGGTCAAGAACGGCGCGGTGGCGGACATCGTCTCGGCGGGCGGTATCTTCCGCGAGTGCTTCTGCGGCCCCTGCTTCGGCGCGGGCGATACCCCCGCCAACGGCGAATTTTCTATCCGCCACACCACCCGCAACTTCCCCAACCGGGAAGGCTCCAAGCCCGGCGAGGGCCAGATCAGCGCGGTGGCGCTGATGGACGCCCGCTCCATCGCCGCCACGGCGGCCAACGGCGGAATCCTCACCGCCGCCTCCGACGTGATGACCGAGGACTTTAAGGCCCCGGCCTACCACTTCGACCAGGGCGTTTATGAGAAGCGCGTCTACAACGGCTGGGGCCGCCCCGAGCCGGACTACGCCCTCCGCTTCGGCCCCAACATCAAGGATTGGCCGGAACAGCCCGCCCTGACCGACGACCTGCTGGTCAAGATTGTCAGCTATATCACCGACCCGGTCACAACCACCGACGAACTGATCCCTTCGGGGGAAACTTCCTCCTTCCGCTCCAATCCGCTGCGCCTGGCGGAGTTCGCCCTCTCCCGCAAGGATCCGGCCTATGTGCCGAACGCCAAGGCGGTCAAGGCGCTGGACGATGCCCGCTTGGCCGGCGAAATCCCGGCGGAGATCGCCGCCGTCTACGCCGCGCTGAAGAAGGCGGGCTACGCGGCTGACCCCGCCGCCGCCAACATCGGCTCCGCCATCTTCGCCAACAAACCGGGCGACGGCTCTGCCCGCGAGCAGGCGGCCAGCTGCCAGCGCGTGCTGGGCGGCGCGGCCAACTTCGCGCTGGAGTACGCCACCAAGCGCTACCGCTCCAACTGCATCAACTGGGGCATGCTGCCCTTCCTGGTGGAGGACGCCTCGGCGTTTGCCAACGGGGACTATGTATTCCTGCCCGGCGTGCGCCAGGCCCTGCTGCGCAAGGCGGACACGCTGCCCGCCGTGGCTGTCCGCGCTAACGGCAGCGTGCAACCCTTCACGGTGCGCCTGGGGGCGCTGACCGACGCCGAGCGGGACATCCTGGCCGATGGCTGCCTCATCAACTACTATAAGCGCGGCTGACTTTCGCGTGTGACAGACCGTACCAACGCGACGTGACGTGTGCGCTAGTATTCCAGGGTTTTACCCGTCTATGAAAAA
>CAZIVF010000107.1:0-7054 GCA_964542725.1 uncultured Subdoligranulum sp.
AATGTTATCAAGTATGGTGCGGCTTCGCCGCGTCTGAAATGCCCCCAAAAATCTGCCTTCTCTCTATCAATTTATGCCCGAAGGGCAAACCTTAATTGATAACATTTATACCATTCCTAACTTTCCAAACCGCGCCCTCCTGCCTTTTGATTCCTAACTGAAAAAAGGGTTTATTATGCTGTTTACCGCCCAACCCCAAATCGATATCCGTGAAATGTCCCCCCTGGCGCTGGCCTTTGTGGGGGACGCTGTGCTGGAACTGCTGGTGCGCAGCCGCTTGGTGGGGACCACCCGCCTGCAGCCCGGCAGTCTGCACAAGACCGCCACCCACTACGTCAGCGCCCACGCCCAGAACCGGGAACTTTCCATCGTGGAGCCTATGCTCACTGAGGCGGAAGCCGCCGTGCTGCGCCGGGGCAAAAACGCCAGCAAGGCCACCGTGGCCAAGCATGCCACCCCGCAGGAGTACCGCGCCTCCACCGGCTTTGAGTGCCTGCTGGGCTGGCTTTACCTCCAGGGCTGCAACGACCGCATCCAGGAACTGTTTGAGGCAGTCTGGGCCGGTTACGACCCGGAACCGTAAACGCGCCCCGCCGTCGCCCTCATCCCAGCAGCGCCCCGTCCCCGGTAGAGGCCGTAGGGGCGGGCGTCGCCCGCACTCGCCAAAGGTGGCAAACGAAAAAGGCAACGGCGTCTGCCGCTGCCCTTCCGCACCCGTTCTGCTTACTTGCAGTTGCGGCCATTGGTGGCTTTCTGGGTGTTGTTGGTGCTGCTGCTGGTGTTGTTGGTGGTATTGGTGGTGTTGCTGCTCTTCTGCTGGGCATTGTTGGTCTGATTCTTCGCCATGATCGTACACTCCTTTTGTCTCTTTTGGAACCGGTATTTCCGGTTACACCAACAGTTTGCCCCATCCGGGAGCGTTTATTCATCTCCGCCACATGCAAAAAGGAGGTCCGCCCATGCCATTCCCCGCTGAATTTGAGCGCCGGGAGCGCGCTCTGCTGGGGGATCGTTTCGATGCGCTCTACACCTACCGCACCCCCCAGCCCGCCCGGGGCGTCACCGTCAATGGGCTGCGCGCCGCCCCGGCGGAACTGGCCGCCCGGGCGGATTTCCCGCTGGAACCCTCGCCCTTCTGCCCGGCGGCCTTCACCGTGGGGGCGGATTTCCGCCCGGGCCGCCACCCCTATCACCATGCCGGGGTCTTCTACTCCCAGGAACCCAGCGCTTCCGCGCCGGCGGCGCTGCTGGATGTGCGCCCCGGCCTGTGGGTGGCCGACCTCTGCGCCGCGCCGGGTGGCAAAACCGGTCAGCTGGCCGCCGAGCTGGGCGGGCAGGGTCTGCTGCTGGCCAACGAGTACAGCCCCGCCCGCGCCGAGATACTGCGCCAAAACCTGGAGCGGATGGGGGTAGTCAACGCCGTTGTCACTAACGAGGACACCGCCCGCTTGGCCGCCGCCCTCCCTGCCCGGTTTGACAGGGTGCTGGTGGATGCGCCCTGCTCCGGCGAGGGGATGTTCCGCAAGGAACCGGCTGCCCTGGCCCAGCACAGCCCCCAGCTGGTGGCCCAGTGTGCCTCCCTGAGCCGGCAAATTCTGGACAATGCCGCCGCCCTGCTGGCGCCCGGCGGAATCCTGGTGTTCTCCACCTGCACCTTCGCCCCGCAGGAGGATGAGGGGCAGGTCGCCCTTTTCCTGGATCGGCACCCGGATTTTGTGCTCTGCGATCTGTCCCGCTGCGGCTTCGGCAGTCCGGGGGAGCAGAATCGGGCGGGCCGCCCGCTGGCAGCCTCCTGGTGCCGCCGCATCTGGCCCGCCGATGGGGGAGAGGGCCACTTTATGGCAAAGTTGCAAAAGATGCCGGGCGAAGCTCCGCCGACCCGGCCCGGCAAACCCTGGCGCGCCGCCAAACCGCCCAAAGAGTGGCAGGAATTTGCGGCGGCTTTCTTCCCGTCCTTGTGCGGGGCGCCGCTGTGCAGCGTCAGGGATCTATGGCTGCTGCTGCCGCAGGCGCCCTTCCCCGGGACCAGGCTGCATATCCTGCGCGCCGGTGTGCTGGCGGGCAGCGTGGTCAAAAAGCGGTTCCAGCCTGCCCACGCGCTGTTCATGGCCTACGGCCCCCAATGTACAAACCGGGAGGAACTGACCCTGAACGATCCCCGCACCGCCGCCTGGCTCCGGGGGGAGGAAATCCAAGCTGGCACCGCGCAGAACGGATGGTGCGCCGTGCTGGTGGACGGCTGGCCGTTGGGCGGCGGCAAGGTCAGCGGAGGCCGCATCAAAAACCACTATCCCAAGGCGCTGCGCAATCTGAACTGACCGGATCAGGCCCGCAGGGCGGGGTGAATCCGGCGCTTGCTGACCGCGCCCAAAAATCTATTGAAAACCGTACGCCGCTGTGCTATACTACTATCTGTATGAGTAAAAATATAGGGGGAACCTATTTATGTCAGGACATAGCAAATGGAACAACATCAAGCGCAAGAAGGAAAAGACCGACGGCGCCCGCGCCAAGATATTCACCAAGATTGGCCGTGAGATCGGCGTGGCCGTCAAGGAGGGCGGCGCCGACCCCGCTTCCAACTCTAAGCTGGCGGCCCTGATCTCCAAGGCCAAGGCCAACAACGTGCCGAATGATAACATTCAGCGTATCATCAAGCGGGCGGAGGGCAATGATAAGACGGAGTATGAGTCCATCACCTACGAGGGCTATGGCCCCGGCGGCATCGCCGTCATGGTGGAGACTTTGACCGATAACCGCAATCGCACCGCCGCCAATATGCGCCACTATTTTGATAAGTTCGGCGGCAACCTGGGGCAGATGGGCTGTGTCGGCTTTATGTTCACCCAAAAGGGGGTCATCGTCGTCGACCTGGAGGATAAGGACCCCGACGAACTGATGATGGACGCCCTGGACGCCGGCGCCGAGGACTTTGACGCTGGGGAGGAGGCCGCCCAGATCACCACCGATCCCGCCAACTTCACCGCCGTCTGCGAGGCACTGGAGCAGAAAGGCTATACCTTCGTCTCTGCCGATGTGGCCCAGGTGCCTTCCACAACCACAACGCTGACCGACCCCGACCAGCTGGTCCAGATGGGCAAGCTGCTTGACGCCCTGGACGACGACGACGACGTGCAGAACGCCTGGCACACCCTGGAAAACGAGGAGGACCTGGGGAATCTCTGAGGCTTTCGCGCGGCTTAGTGGGCCGCGCGGGGGGAGCAGATTTTCTGACCTGCGGCAGGGCGACGGGAGGAACCGCCGATGAAGCATACCAAGATGCGCGGGGAGCAGGCGGCCTGCCTTGCGCTGTCGGCCATTCTGTTGGTTTTTTATCTGGTCAGCCTGTACCAGGGGCTGAACAGGAAGGCAAGCCTCGGCTACGAGACCTTCTATGTGGAGCAGACGCTCTGCCAGTGGCCGGGAGCTAAGGGTCTCTTGACCGGGAAGGGCGATACCTTCCGCTTCGACAGTCAGACCGCCGCGGAGGGGCAGATCGCCGGGCATATCCCTCTCAGCCCCAGCAATGCGTGGAGAACGCTGGAGGGCGAGGGCTGGTCCTATGTGGAGGGAACCGGGTACTGCATCACCGCCTGGAAGGCGGAATTGATTTTTGACGTCCTGCCGGGGGAGTATCTGGTCACGGTGGCGGTGCGCACAGACACGCCCGGCGGGGAACTCACCCTGCTCCTCAACGGCGAACAGGCGGCGTCCGCCAAGCTGGAGGTGGGGGAGACCTTCCTCACCTTCCCGCTGGCCACGAGCGAGGAACCTCAAGGCAGGTGGTGGCTGACCTTCATTTTAGGGGATGAGACGGAGACTCCCTTCCGGATCCAGGAGGTGTCTTTCGCATGAAAAAAAGAAACATATCCTGGAAAAACGGGAGGCGCCCTCCTGTATGGCTTGCCGCGCTGGCCATTGTGGTGCTTTCCCGTCTTTTGCTTTTGGCCCTGTACGTCTATTGGAAGCAGGATACGGGCAGCACTGACGGCTTCTTCCGCGCACTCTACCGCTGGGACAGCGATTGGTACGGTTCCATCGCGGAAGACGGGTACATGGGCGAGGCAGCGATCCACGCCAGCGGGGAAGCGCCGTGGGCCTTCTTCCCCCTGGTTCCGCTCCTGGAGGGGGCGCTTGCCCGGCTGACCCATCTGCCGGTCCGCGTGGCCGGCGTTGTGCTCAACACCGTGGCCCTCTATTTCCTGACCTTCCTGGGTGGCCTTTTCTGCCGGGAGGTTGACGGCAGCGAAAAACAGGCGCTCGCCTTTATGCTCCTGCTGAATTTTGGCCCGTACAACGTCTATTATTCGACGGTTTACACCGAGTGCTGCTTTGCCCTGCTCCTCTGCGCCGCGCTCTACTGCATGTACAGGCGGCACTGGCTGCTGATGGGTGTGTGCGGGGCTCTGCTCAGCGCCACCCGCAACACAGGGATTTTTCTGGTGCTGGTGATTCCGTTCTACTGCATCGGGCAATATTTTCGGGAGGAAGAAAGCAGAAGCCTGCCGGGCTTCTGCCGTTGGCTGCTGGGTAAACCCCGCCTGATCCTGGGGACTTTTATGATACCGATGGGCTTTTTCCTCTTTATGCGGTATCTCACGGCGCTGCTGGGGGATGGCCTTGCCTTTATGCGTGTTCAGTACGTCTGGGGCCGTGAGGTGGGCCGCCCGCTGGCCAGGCTGGCGGCGGGCCTTGTCAACATCGGCTCGATGGATTTTTATTTGGCGTCCTGCGGCGTGCTGGCGCTCTATCTGGGGCTGCGCCGTATCCTGCGCCGCCGCCCGGATGGGCTGCTGACCCTTGTGTTTTTGCTGGTCCCGCTGTCCACCGGCTTGGTGAGCCTGTCGCGCTATGTGATGTGTTCCTTCCTGGTGGTGGCGGAGGCCGCCGCCGTTCTTTCAGAGAAAGACCGCCTGGCAAAGCTAGTCTGCGCCGGGTTCCTGCTTATATGGGGCATTGGCACCAGTCTTGCATGGTTCCAAAACCTTGTTACGATGATTTGACAATGCAGCAAAAAAAGGAGAACGCCATGCCCGTAACCATTCCATGCCCGTACTGCCTGCAGCCCCTGGAAGCAGGTTTTGAGGGGGACTGCCCGCACTGCGGCCGCAAGCTGCAAAACCGCAACCCGGAGGGGGCGTTGCCCTTCGGCACCCAGCTGGCCGGGCGCTACACGGTGGGGGACTACCTGAACGCCGACGGCGACGGCCTGGAATACCGGGGCATCATCAATGAAGAAAAGCGGTATGTGCTCATCAAAGAGTATTTTCCCGTCACCCTCTGCAATGGCCGCAGCCTGGACGGCGCTCTGATGCCGAAGGAGGGGCGGGAGGTCCTTTTCAAGACCAGCCGGATGGACTTCAAGGATCTGTACAACGATCTGCGCGGCATCACCCCGGCCACCGGCCTCTCGCAGATTCTTGACGTGGTGGAGGAAAACAACACCATCTACGCCATCGAGGAGAACGAGAAGGGGATGACCCTGACCCACTACCTTTCGCTGCGCAGCCGCACGCTGACCCCCGCCGAGGCCCGCACGATTTTGCAGCCGGTGATGGAGGGGGTGGACCTTCTGCACAAATCCGGCCTGATCCACCGGGGCATCTGCCCCGACAATATCCTGCTTCCCATCGACGGCACCGCTCGGCTGACCGGTTATGGAACCTTGGCGCTGCGCACCGGCGGCAGTGAACTCAAGAGCCAGCTGTACCCCGGCTACGCCGCGCCGGAGCAGTATTCGGCGGCGGAATTCTCCGGCCGCTACACCGACGTATATGCCCTGGCCGCCGTCACCTACCGGATGGTCACTGGCCAGACGCCGGTGGGCGCGCCCCAGCGCAAAGTGCGGGACAGCCTGGAATCCGCCCACAGCCTGGAGGCCGGGGTACCCAGCTGGTTCTCCCAGGTGCTGGCCTGCGCGCTGCGGCTAGACCCGGCCAAGCGGATGCAGACCGTGCCGGAGTTGATGAGCGCCCTGACCGATCCCAGCGTTGCCAACGCCATGTTTGAGCGGGGGGATAACCAGGTCAGCACCCGCAAGATCATGGGGGCTTCCCTGGTGGTCATCTTTGTGCTGGCAGTGCTGCTGCTCTGGAGCCTGCTCGGCCCGGGCGACGGCCGGAGCGGCGCTTCCCCCACGCCGACCCCCGCTTCCTCGGCACAGTCCGTGCCGGAAAGCCCCGACGTGGTACCCAACCTGGTGGGGCTGCGCTATGCCTCGGATATCCAGAACAGCGATCTCTACGCCTCCTACCGCATCGTCCCCACGGAGGACTATTCCTCCGAGGTGGCGCAGGGCTGCATCATCAGCCAGGACCCCGAACCGGGGACCCTGCAGCAGGAGAATCAGATCATCCAGGTGGTGGTCAGCAAAGGCCCCAACTTGGTTGAGATGCCGAATATCATCGGCTACACCCAGTCCAACGCCAGCAAGGTGCTGGACGAAAAAGGGATCGAATACCGTATGCAGATGATCGAAAACGACGGCAGCTATGCCAAGGGCTGCGTTGCCAAGACTGATGTGACGGCGGGGACCAAGTTCGACGCGGGGAAGACGGTTGTCACCGTCTCCATCGCGGCCGGCGAGCGGGACGATACCTTGGTGGCCGAGGTCACGACCAGCCTTCTGCCCGAGGAATCCTCCGGCGAGGATGACGCGGAGGGAGGGAACGACGCCCAGAGCGACGCCGAACCCGCCGGGGAGGAATAACCGGATTTTTAATCGATTTCAATACACCCGCCCGTATGCACCCCGCTTTGGCGGGGTGCTTATTGTTTGCAGAAATCTTTCAGTTTTCCCGAAACTCCTTGACAAGAGTACGATTTCGTATTATAATAAAATACGGAATCGTACTTTAATATTGAGGTGATACAATGGACTCGAGACAATTTTTCTACGATTTGGGGAAAGCACTCTATCATATTGACGCCGTGTATGATGATTTTGCCAAATCTGGTAAAGTCGCTCCCACGCAGCTTTGGATTTTGTATGCGCTGGGCGACGGGCATTCCCATACGCAAAGGGAAATCTGCGAGGACTGGGATCTTCCGAAAA
>CAZIVF010000108.1:0-6941 GCA_964542725.1 uncultured Subdoligranulum sp.
CTTTCTACTCCTCCTGCGTGGCTGGCTGCCACGCTAAGTAATGGGGTTCCCCGTTCAGCGTGCCGGAGAGCCGTCAGCCGGCGCAGCCTCCGCGCCAGGCAGCTTCCCGACGGCCTGAACATAGTATATAGTAGCGTATTGCTGCCAAAAACGCAAGCCTATAAAAGCTGTTTTGCAATTTCTTTTGCCAGCTGCAGCTGGACGGAGCGGTCAGGCAGCTGCGGCGCCAGGCGGGCCAGTTCGGCCTGGACGCGGGGGATCTTGCGGGCGGGGATGCCGATGCGGGCCAGCTGGAGCGCCGTGAAGGGGGCGTCCCGCGTCTGCCGTTCCCGACCGCCCAAGGCGCCGGGGCCAAAGCCGCAGATAAATTTTTTCATAGGGGTCCCCTTTCCGTAGGGCAAAATGCCGGATTCTTCCGTTCCTTTTCTGATATTATACCAAAATTTTGAAAAAAAGTGTTTATTTCACAGCGAAAAAATACTATAATCTAAATAAATATCTTCCGCGTACCGCCCATAGGGCGGGGGCGTGGTGTTTTGAGGTGACTTCGATGGCGTATTTTTACAGCTTTGATCCCATGCTGCTCAACAACGTGCAGAAAATCCACTTTATTGGCTGCGGCGGGTCCGGTACTTATCCTTTGATTCAGATTCTGCACAGCCGCGGGCTGACCATCACAGGCAGCGACGTGGAGGAGACGAAAATCACCGAGGCGGAGCGCGCCCTGGGCGTGAAGGTCACGCTGGGGCATGACGCCGCCAACCTGGGCGACGCCCAGCTGGTGGTGTACAGCGCTGCCATCCATGACGATAACCCCGAACTGCAGGCCGCCAAGGCCCGGGGCATCAAGGCGGTGGAGCGCAGCGTGCTGCTGGGCTACGTCAGCCGCCTGTACCCGCAGAGCGTCGGCGTGGCAGGCACCCACGGCAAGACCACCACCACCGGCATGATCACCACCATGCTGGAACTGGCCGGGCGGGACCCGGCGGCGGTGATCGGCGGCAAGCTGCCGCTGATCGGCGGCTACGGCAAGGCGGGCCGGGGGCAGAGCGTGGTCATCGAGGCCTGCGAATACAGCGAGACCTTCCTGCACCTGACCTCCTCCATCGGCATCATTCTGAACATCGACAACGATCACCTGGAATACTACGGCACCATGGGCAAGCTGAAGCTGGCTTTCCAGAAGTTTGCCCTGCTCTCCCGCACGGTGGTCTTCAACATGGACGACCGCAACACCCTGGACGTGATGAACTCCATCGACCGCCCGGTGCTCTCCTTCGGTATTCGGGAGGACGCCCGCTTCCGCGCAGTGAACATTCAGGAATACCGCCCCGGCTTCTATGAATTTGACGTGCTGGAGTTGGGTTCCGCCTTCGCCCACCTCAAGCTGGGCGTGCCGGGCTACCACAACATCTACAACGCGCTGGCCATGTGCTGCTGCGTGCGCCCCCTCTGCCTGACTCCCGCCGACGCGGAGCGCGCCGCCGCCGAGTTCAAAGGCACCGGCCGCCGCTTTGAGGTCAAAGGCGAGTGCAACGGCGCGGTGATCGTGGATGACTACGCCCACCACCCCACCGAGCTGGCCGCCACCCTGGCCACCGCCAAAAAGCTGGGCTATGACCGGATCATCGCGGTGCATCAGCCTTTTACCTACTCCCGCACCAAGGCGCTGATGGAGGATTTCGCCAAGGTTCTGGGTGAGGCGGATCAGGTGGTGCTGCTGCCCATCATGGGAAGCCGCGAGACGGACGACGGCAGCGTCAAGAGCGAACAGCTGGCCGCCAAGCTGCCCGGCAGCGTGGTGGTGGACGGCCTGGAATCCGCCGCAGCCTGGGTCAAGGCCAACGCCAGGAAGGGCGATCTGGTCGTCTGCATGAGCTGCGGCGACCTGTACAAAGCCGCCGACCTGATGGTGGAAGGGTAACTCCGCCGCGAAAGCGCGCACAACAAGAAGAACCGGCCTCCGGAGGAAGCGAAAGCTGCTTCCCTCAGGGGCCGGTTTTGCGCACTGTTTTTTTGCGGAAAGCAGTTTACAGCGGCTCAATTTTTCTTCGGTACCGGCACCATTCGCCCGGCAGGCCGCGCAGAATTGCGCCGCGCTTCCGCAACCGCACAGGGGCGCGGCGGGCCTTGGGCCGGGTCAGAGGGCGGCCCCTTGTACCGCCCGGATCGTGCCGCCGCCCAGCACCTGCTCTTCCCGGTACAGCACCACCGCCTGCCCGGGGGTGACGGCCCGCTGGGGCGTATCGAAGGTCAGCCGCACACTGCCGTCCGGGCCGCACTGCACCGCAGCGGCGGCGGGGCGGCCATGGTAGCGCACCACCGCCTGGACGTTGTCGGGCGGCTCCGGGGCGATCCAGTTCCAGTCCCCCGCCGTCAGGCCGGCGGCGTACAGCTGCGCCTCGGGGCCGACGGTGAGAGTATTGGCCGCCATGTCTTTCCTGCAGACGTAAAGGGGATATTCCGCCGCCACCCCCAGCCCCTTGCGCTGACCGACGGTGTAGCACACTGCCCCCCGGTGCCGTCCCAGCCGGCGGCCCCCGCTATCCAAAATATCCCCCGGCCGGAGGGGCTGGCCGGTGTAGCGCTGCAAAAAGGCGGCGTAGTCCCCATCCGGCACAAAGCAGATATCCTGGCTGTCGTGCTTGCGGGCGTTCACAAAGCCCTGGGCCTGGGCCAGGGCGCGGACCTCTGCCTTGGCCAGGCCGCCCAGCGGCAGCAGAGTGTGAGCCAGCTGGTCCTGGGTCATGCCGTAAAGCACATAGCTCTGGTCCTTGGCGGCATCCCGGGCGCGGGCCAACGTCCACCGCTCTCCTGCCCGGCCGATGCGGGCATAGTGGCCGGTGGCGATGGCGTCGCAGCCCAGTTCCCGGGCGCGGTGCAGGAGCAAATCAAATTTCAGCCAGCGGTTGCAGTCAATGCAGGGGTTGGGGGTGCCGCCGCTTTGGTAGGTCTGCACAAATTTTTGAATCACCTTTTGTTCAAAAGCGTCCTTGAAATTGAAGACGTAGTAGGGTATCCCCAGGCGGCGGGCCACCGAGCGGGCGTCCTCCACATCGGCCAGGGTGCAGCAGCCATGCTCCCGGGGGATATCCGCCATCTCGTTATCGTAAAGCCGCATTGTGGCCCCGATGCAGCTATGCCCCTGCTCCCGCAGCAGATAGGCCGCCACGCTGGAATCCACCCCGCCGCTCATAGCCACCAGAACCTTTGCCATAGCGCCCTCCTATTTCCTATCATTTCAGTATGTTTTATTCCGTATTATAGGGCGGGGATTGGGCCTTGTCAAGGCGGCGGCGGGGTCCGCCCCGCTTTTTTTGCAAAAAAAGCTCTTACATTGGGGGGCAAAAATGTGCTATACTATTGATATATCGTATCTTTTCACACGAAGAGAAAGGAGTATGCCCCATGTATGAGCCGGGTTCCCTGATCGTTTACGGTACCACCGGCGTCTGCCGTGTGGAGGCAGTTGCCCCGCGCCAGCTGATGCGCGGCCTGGTAAAGAACTGCTACACCCTGCACCCTCTGTACAGCAACGATACCATCTACATCCCGGTGGATACCACCGTGTTCATGCGGGAGCCTATCACCGGGGAGCAGGCCAACGCCCTGATCGATCGCATCCAGGATCAAAGCGACGCACCGCTGCCCGCCGACCTGAGCGCCGCCAAGGAATATTACGACAGCGCCCTGCAAAGCCATGACTGCGGCAGCCTGCTGCAGCTGATCCGCCAGATCTACCGCAAAGCCCAGCGGGTGAAGGAGAACAAGCGCCAGCCCAGCCAGACCGACCAGCGCTACCTGAAACGGGCCGAGGAACTGCTGTACGGCGAATTGGCCGTCGCCCTTGGCATCGAGCGGGAGGAGGTCGTCCCCTACATTGCCAAGCGCTTGGGGGATGAAACTCCCGCTTAATCCCCGCACCACCGTACAAAGGCCCCGCATCGGGCGGCATGGCAGGCCGCCCCGGCGCGGGGCCTTTGGCTTCGCTATTGTTAAAAATATCCTCCGTCGCTGTGGACGTTTTGGCTTTCCAGCCCCATTGAGACGCCCAGCGCCTCGTCGATGCGGCGCATCTCCTCCGGCGGGATGCGCCCCGCCCGCTCCCGCAGGCGGCGCTTATCCAGGGTGCGGATCTGCTCGGTCAGCACGATGCTGTCCTTCGCCAGGCCGCAGCGGTCCGCCCGCACGCTGATATGGGTGGGCAGGCGGTTTTTATCTTGCCGGGAGGTGATCGCCGCGGCGATCACGGTGGGGCTGTGCCGGTTGCCGATCTCATTCTGAATAATAAGTACCGGCCGCACGCCCCCCTGCTCCGAACCGACGACGGGACTCAGGTCGGCGTAAAACACTTCTCCTCTGTGGACTTCCATCGGTAAAGCCTCCTTTCGCTTACACTCTTAGTATAAGCAAAGGGGGCTTGTTTTAGTCACCCGCCTTCGATTCTTCCCGCCGGAAGGCCCCTTGTTTTACGGCTGCTCCGCGCCGTTCACCAGCGCATTCCCCCGGCGGCAGAGCGCCTGAAGGGGACGGCTGTTCAGCAGCGGCCGCATGATGAGGCGCTCCCGCAGCCTATCCACAGCAGCACAGCCCACAAAGGTGGCGGCGATGACAAACAGCGAATACCCCGCTGAGCCGGGGTGTGCGGCGGCGCGGAAGATGCCGTTCCAAAGGAAATCGTGGAAGGCCGGCACCTGATGGAGTATATACACCCCCAGCGTGGCGGCAGAAAGGCGGTTGATCCCGGGGCGGCAGCCCAGCGGCAGGCTCTTGAAGAGGAAGAACAGCGCCAGCGCCGCCAACAGGTTGGGCGCGGCCCCCAGGGCGGTGCGCCAGTATTCCAGGTACTGCATCGGCTTGCCGCCCACACTGCGCCAGAACAGCACCGCCCGCCCCACCGCCAGCGCCGCCGGGATGCCAAGCCCCAGGGCCAGCTGCACGGGGCGTTTTTCCAGCTGGCGGGCCAGCCGATTGGCCGGGTACAGTCGCAGATAGCCGGTGAGCAGATAGAGCCAACCAAAGACGAAGAGACTGCCGGAGGCCGCCCCATCCTCCCCGAAGAGGGTGGAGTAGCCTGCCATCGGCACCGCCAGGGCCAGCAGCGTAGCGCGCAGCGTTGCACGCGGCAGGCTGTGCAGCAGATGGTTGAGCAGCGGCGTGAGCAGCAGGAGCAGCAGATAGCTGGAGATAAACCACAGCTGCCCGGTGCTGATGGGGAACATCGCCCAGCGCAGCGTCCCCAGCCCCACCTCACAGCCGGGTAAGAAGCGGCAGATCACCGTGACCGGCACCGTGTAGAGCCACAGCCCCAGCCAGAGGGCCAGCACCCGCTGGGTGCGGAAGGGCTGCTCACACAGGAACCAGGCCCCGATGATGACAAAGAGGTCGCAGGCCACCCGCGAACCGCTGCCCATGGCCGCGTACCATAGCGCGTGGGGCAGCGTATCGGTGAGGCCGATGCCTCCCTGCCCCGCCAGGTGGTCGGCAATGATGAAGAGCATGCAGAGGATGCGCAGCAGTTCCAGATTGCTCTGCCGTTCGCTTCGGTTCACGGTGCGTCTCTCCCTTCCAGCACCACAAAGGCGGCAGCCAGGCCGCCGTCGTGGCTCAGGCTGAGATGGACAGCCAGCCCCTGGGCCTGCGCCCAGGCCAACGCCCGCCCGGCAAGGGCAAAGTAGGGCGCGCCGGATTCCCGGCGCAGCACCGCCAATTCCGGCAGGGCGAAGCCGCCCAGGCCTACGCCCGCCGCTTTCAGGAATGCCTCCTTGGCGGCGTAGTTGGCGGCGGCGGTCTCAGCCCGGCGCTTGCCCGCCAGGCCGGCCAGAAGGGCCTGCTCCTCGGGCGCGTAGACATGCTGCAGGAAGGCGGGGCGCTCCAGGCTTCGGGCCAGCCGCTCCACCTGGCACAGATCGGTGCCGATGCCTGCGATCATCCCACGTTCACCACATAGTCCGCCTTGCGGGGTACCGGTTCCTTGATGCCGCCCGGCGCCGCGTAGCCCAGGATGCAGTGGCCTATGCCGGCATACCGCTCCGGGTCGAGGCCCCAAGCCCGCAGCAGCGCCTTGCCGGCCTCGCTCTCGAACACCTCCCGCGCGCGGTGGATCCAGCAGGAGCCGAGGCCGATGGAATGGGCGGCCAGCATCAGGTTGCCCATCACCAGCGAGCCGTCGTAGACGGCAGTGGGAACGGTTTTGTCCGCCAGGACCACCAGCACGGTGGGCGCGCCGTAGAAGGGGTCCTTATCCGATCCCATGACGGCCGCGTTCAGGCGGGATAGTTCCTGCCGAACCGCCGGATCCTGCACCGCGACGATGCGGGGGCTCTGCCGCCCCATGCCGGTGGCCGCCCAGGTGCCAGCGGCAGTTACCGCATTCAGTTCCTCCCGGGTGATCTGCTTGGTCTCGTAGGCGCGGCAGCTGCGCCGCGCCGCCATCGCGGCCAGAATATCATTCTCAATGTTCATACGTCTTCCTCCCTGTTTGGTCTGCCCCGCGTCAGCGGCGCGGGGGCGCTTCTCCCTGCCGGCACTGGGGCGCACGGCGTTCCGCTGCCCCCGGTCCGGCCCTGTTATCAGTGATAATTATACCGCGTTTTGGCGCGCAGAGCAAGCCCCGCCGCGTTTTGGCGCGCGGCGGGGCAACATTGACATCAATGTAAATCCCGCTTGTCCCATTTCCGTAGATTCCAGACGGTGCGTTCACCGCAAACACAGGGATAGTCAAAGCTATGAGCAAAGTGAGTATATAGACCAAGAAAAGCTATTTTTTCTTCACCTCCAAATTCAAATTCTCTAAGGCAACACCGCATAATTCGCAGCTACGCCTAAAGCACCGCTCCGGCGGCTGCGAGACGCCGCCAGCGCTGAGAAAATGCTCGTTGAACCCTACAGTATCAACTGCGCTTTTCTCTTAGCTGTCGGCATCTCTCGCTCGCCGTATC
>CAZIVF010000109.1:0-4730 GCA_964542725.1 uncultured Subdoligranulum sp.
GTATAGGATATCTTTTTGTTTACTTTCTTGCCAAAAAGAGGTATAATAACCCTATCTATCTGTTACGAAAGGAATGGCAAATTGGAACGTATACAACTCGCGCCGGGGGCTTTCCTGACCACCCTGGGCGCAGAAAAATTCAACCGCTGCCGCATCACGGTGCATCTGCGCTTCCCCGCCAGCCGGGTCAGCGCTACCGATACCGCCGTGCTGCCCCTGGTTCTGGAGCGCGGCTATGCCGCCTGCCCCGATATGACCGCCCTCTCCCGCCGGCTGGCCGAACTGTACGGCGCTGATCTGGGCGTCGATCTTGGCACCGCCGGCACCGACCGGGTGCTCACCGCCGATATCTGCGGCATCCGGGATGAGTTCGCCCTGAACGGCGAAAACCTCACCGCCGCCTACGCCGATATCGTGCTGGGAACCATCTTCGATCCCTACCTAGTGGAGGGCGTCTTTGACGGGGAGGCCGTCCGCATCGAGAAAGAGACCCTGGCCCGCCGCCTGCAGGCGGAATTCAACAACAAGCGCCTCTACTGCGTGCGGCAGGCCCGCCGCAAATTCTACGGCGATTCCCCGGCGGGGGTGGAACTGGGCGGCTACCTGGCCGACCTGCCCGCCGTCACCCCTGCCACCCTCAAGGCGGAATATGACCGCATCCTCTCCGTCGCCTCCATCGATGTGATGGTGCAGGGGGTTGACGCCGGCCGGGTGGCTCGCATGGTGGGGGAACGCCTGGCGCAGATGCCCCGCGCCCCCCAGCCCTTCGCCGGGCCGGTGGCGATGCCCTGCGCCGCCCTGCGCGGCTACAGCGAGGCGATCCCCGCCCTGACCCAGGCCAAGCTGTGCATGCTCTTCACCACCGGAGACACAGCGGTGCAACCCTCGCTGCATGTGCTGCGCATGGCGATGGGGGTGTTCGGCGGCACCGTCACCAGCCGCCTCTTTCGCAATGTACGGGAGAGACAGTCCCTTTGCTACTACTGCGGTTCCACCGCCCAGCGGGCGCTGGGGGTGATGATGGTGGATTCCGGCGTGGAGCCGGGCCGTGAGGCCGAGGCCGAGGCCGCCATCCTCAAGGAGTGGGAGGCGCTGAAAAACGGCCCCATCACCGAGGAGGAATTGGACGACTGCCGCCGCGCTCTGATCTCCTCAATGGAGAGCCTGGGGGATACCCTCTCCGGCCTGGAAAGCTGGTACTATGGCCAGATCACCCGGGGCGAGCCGCTGGAACCGCCCGCCGCCGCCATGGCCGCCGTCCATGCCGTCACCGCCGAGGAGGTGCGCGCCGTGCTGCAAAGCTACCACTATTCCGTCCGTTACATCGTCACAGCAGGGGAGGGGCAAGCCAATGTATGAACAAAGCAAAGCCGCAACCGCGCTGGCCTGCCAGAGCGTCCGCCTTCCCAGCGGCCTGACGGTACTCTGCCGCCCCATGCCGGGCTACAGTTCCACCCACGCCATGTATGCCACGGCCTTCGGCTCCATCATGCGGACGTTCACGCTGGATGGCCGCACCGTCACGCTGCCCGCCGGCACCGCCCACTTCCTGGAACACAAAATGTTCGAAACGCCCCAGGGCGACGCCTTTGACTTCTACGCCCGCACCGGCGCTTCGGCCAACGCTTTCACCAGCTATGACCGCACCTGCTATATCTTCACCGCCACCCAGGGGGTGGACGAAAACCTGGATATCCTGCTGGGCGCGGTGGGCCAGCCCTGGTTCACCGCGCAGACCATCGCCAAGGAGCAGGGCATCATCGGCCAGGAAATCAAGATGTACGAAGACAGCCCCGATTGGCGGCTGCTCACCGGCCTGTTCCAGTGCCTCTACCGCGCGCATCCCATCCGGGACGATATCGCCGGCAGCGTCGAGAGCATCGCCCAGCTCACGCCGGAACTGCTCTACGCCTGCACCGACGCCTTCTACGCTCCCTCCAACATGGTGCTCTCGGTAGCGGGGGATGTGACGCTGGAGCAGGCGGTGGAAGCCTGCCGCCGCAACGGCCTCTACGAAGCCCGTGCGCCCCACACGGTGGAATTCTCTTTCCCGGAGGAGCGCGGCCCGCTGCCGAAGAGGGAACTGGTCTTCACCATGCCGGTCACAAAGCCCTGCTTTGCGCTGGGCTACCGGGAGGAACCCATCGCCCCCGGCGACATCAAGCGGGAGATCCTGACGGATATGCTCTCCGACCTGGTGTGCGGCGGCCTCACAGGCCTGTACCGCAAGCTGTACGACGAGGCGCTGGTCAACCCGGAATTCTCCGGGGATTTTGTGTCGGCCCGGGGCATGTGTGCCGTCGCCTTCACCGGTGAAAGCCGCACCCCCCGCGCCGTGGCCGACCTGGTCCGGCAGGAGATCGCCCGCCTGCGCCGAGAGGGCGTCGACCCGGAACTGTTCAAACTGGTGAAGAACCAGATGTACGGCGAACTGCTGGGCGATGTGGAGAATGTGGAGGACGCCGCCGAGGAACAGGCCGCCGCTTTCCTGAAAGGCCGCAGTCTGGCTGAGGAGATCGAGGCGCTGGCCGCCCTCACGGTTCAGGACGCCAACGAACTGCTGCAGACCGCCCTGCGGGAGGAAAACAGCGCCTATGTGGAGATTGACCCGCAGTAAAAGGAGCAGACCATGAGTTATCACGTCCAATTCCCCGGCCTGGGGCTGGAAATGACTGTAAACCGCGTGGCGGTCGCCATCGGCGGGTTCAACATTTACTGGTACGGCGTGCTGATCGCGCTGGGCATGGTGCTGGCGATGGCTTTCGCCTTCCGCTATGCGCCGGATTTCGGCATCGACGGGGACCGCCTGGTGGATGTGGTCTGCATCGGCACCGTGATGGCGATTGTGTGTGCTCGCGCCTATTATGTGGCCTTCGCCCCCTTTGAGTACGGGAGCATTTGGGAGATGCTGGACATCCGCCAGGGCGGCATCGCCATCTACGGCGCCGTCATCGGGGCCTTTGTGTTCGGCGGCCTGGCCGCCAAGTGGCGCAGAGTACCCATTCTGCCGCTGTTCGATCTGGTGGGGATCTGCTTCCTCATTGGCCAGGGGGTTGGCCGGTGGGGCAACTTCACCAACCAGGAGGTGTTCGGCGTCAACACCAACCTGCCCTGGGGCATGTACAGTGAGGCCACCGAGGCTTACCTGCGCTCGGTGCAGGGCGTTTTGGCCGAGCGCGGCATCACGGTGGATCCCACCCAGCCGGTGCATCCCACCTTCTTCTACGAGTTCCTGTGGTGCTTCGCCGGGTTCGCCATCCTCTTCCTGCTGATGAAAAAGCGCCGCTTTGACGGCGAACTCTTCCTGGGCTATCTCTTCTGGTACGGCGCGGGCCGCTTCTGGATCGAGGGTATCCGCAGCGATACCCTGATGGGGGCCGGTTCCATGCCGGTCAGCCAGCAGTTGGCGCTGGTCTCGGCGGCTGTCTCTCTGGTGCTGCTGATCGTGGGCCATCGCCGGGCAAAGGGCAAAACGCTGGAGGTGCAGCTGGCTGTCAGCACCGCGAATCTCAAGCGGATGAAGGGCCGCGATGGGGTGATCGGGATTATTGCCTCCCTGCCGGCCAGCGCCTCCCACGCAGAGTTTGCGGCGGCCACCAAAAAGCTCAACGAGGAGGAGCTGCCCCGCCTTCTGGAACGGATGGAGGCCGACGCGGAAACTCCGCCCGACCCCGCCGAGTCTCCTGAACCCTCCGAGCCGCCGGAGCTCTCCAAACCAACTGAATCCTCCGAATCCGAACCATAACGCCGGGCGGCGGGCGCGCTGCGCCCCGCCCTACGCCGAACCGCGCAAAGCGGCCCGGCCCACACAGAGGAGGTATCCTATGTCTGCACAGATCATTGACGGCAAGGCCCTGGCGGCCCAGGTCAAGGCCGAGGCTGCCGCCGAGGCCCAGCGCCTGAAAGCCCAGGGCGTCATCCCCTGCCTGGCCGTGATCCTGGTGGGGGAGGATCCTGCCAGCCAGGTCTATGTTCGGGGCAAAGTGAACGACTGCGCCCAGTGCGGTATCCTGAGCCGGGAGTACCGCCTGCCCGCCGCCACATCCCAGGCCGAGCTTCTGGCCCTGGTGGCCCGGCTGGCCGCCGATGCCGCGGTACACGGCATCCTGGTGCAGCTGCCGCTGCCCGCTCACATCGACGAGCAGGCCGTCATCGACGCCATCCCGCCGGAGAAGGACGTGGACGGTTTTTCGCCGGTCAACGTGGGCCGGATGCAGCTGGGGGAGGACTGCTTTTTGCCCTGCACCCCGGCGGGATGTATCCGGATGATCGAGTCCACCGGGACGGAGATCAGCGGCAAGCAGGCCGTGGTGATCGGCCGGTCCAACATCGTCGGCAAACCGGCGGCGCTGCTGCTGCTGGCGAAGAACGCCACCGTGACCGTCTGCCACTCCCGCACGCAGAACCTGAAAGAGATCTGCGCCGGGGCGGACATTTTGGTGGCCGCCGTGGGCCGGGCGGGCTTTGTCACTGGTGAGATGGTTAAGCCCGGCGCGGTGGTCATCGACGTGGGCATCAACCGCGGGGCGGACGGCAAGCTGCACGGCGACGTGGACTTTGCCGCGGCGGCGGAAAAGGCGGCCTGGATCACCCCGGTTCCCGGCGGCGTCGGCCCCATGACCCGCGCCATGTTGATGAAAAACACCACCCGCGCCGCCGCCCGACAAACGGTAACCGCCCTGTAAGCCCGGAGCCGCGCGCCAAACCGCCCGTCCGCGCAAAAAATCTGC
>CAZIVF010000109.1:4830-6934 GCA_964542725.1 uncultured Subdoligranulum sp.
CGAAAAGTGCGCCCGTTGCTTGGCACCGGCCGCCGCCCCGCATCCAGCGAGACTTATTGAAAGAGGTAATCCAGATGTACGCAGTTATCAAGACTGGTGGCAAGCAGTACAGCGTCAAGGTTGGCGACGTGGTTTTCGTCGAGAAACTGGGCGTTGAGGCTGACGGCGAAGTCACCTTCGATCAGGTTCTGGCCGTTGGCGAGGAGGGTGCTGTCAAGGTCGGCACCCCCGTTGTGGAGGGCGCTACCGTCACCGCCAAGGTCGTCAAGAACGGCAAGGGCAAGAAGCTCAACATTCTCACCTATCGTCCCAAGAAGGGCAGCATGGTCCGCAAGGGCCACCGTCAGCCCTACACCAAGGTGGAGATCACCGCGATCAACGGCTAAGGAGGTATACGACAATGGCACATAAAAAAGGCGTAGGTTCTACCAAGAACGGCCGTGATTCCGAGTCCAAGCGCCTCGGCGTCAAGCGCGGCGACGGTCAGTACGTTCTGGCCGGCAACATCCTGGTCCGTCAGCGCGGCACCCACATCCATCCGGGTGAGGGCGTCGGCATCGGCAGTGATGACACCCTGTTCGCTCTGGTCGATGGCCGCGTTCACTTTGAGCGCATGGGCCGTGACCGCAAGCGCTGCACGGTCAAGCAGTAAGCTCCAAATGGGATACGGGCGGGTCATCAGGACCCGCCTTTTTTCCTGTAAGGCAATACCACATACCTTGGGCGCGGCCGGGAATTGCGCGGTATTGCCGGAAGCCTTTCCTGCCGGGCAAATCTGCCCGAATCCCGCCTTTATTCCAAACTTCCCAGGAGGTACACTATGCCCGGTAATTTCATTGACGTCGCCACCATCTGGCTGCACGCCGGCAAAGGCGGCGACGGCTGCGTCAGCTTCCACCGCGAAAAGTACGTGGCGGCGGGCGGCCCCGACGGCGGCGACGGGGGCCGGGGCGGCAATATCATCTTTGTGGCGGACGATAACCTCTCCACCCTGATGGATTTCCGCTATAAGCGCAAATACACCGCCGCCAACGGCGAGAATGGCCGCGCCAAGCGCCAGAGCGGCGCCGACGCCGATGATCTCGTCATCAAGGTCCCCCGCGGCACCGTGCTGAAGGAGGCCGAGACCGGCCTGGTGGTGGCCGATCTGTCCGGCTCGGAGCCAGTGGTGGTGGCCAGGGGGGGTCGGGGAGGCTGGGGCAACTCCCACTTTGCCACGCCCACCCGCCAGATCCCCAAGTTCGCCAAGCCCGGCCTGCCCGGTGAGGATATGCATCTGACGCTGGAATTAAAGGTCATTGCCGATGTGGGCCTGATCGGATTCCCCAATGTGGGCAAATCCACCCTCATCAGCATTTTGTCCGCCGCTCGGCCCAAGATCGCCAACTACCATTTCACCACGCTGACCCCGGTGCTGGGTGTGGTGCGCGTCGGCCCTGAGCAGAGCTTTGTCTGCGCCGATATCCCCGGCCTGATCGAGGGCGCGGCGGAGGGCGTCGGCCTGGGCCACGATTTCTTGCGCCATGTGGAGCGCTGCCGCCTGCTGCTGCATGTGGTGGATGTTTCCGGCTGCGAGGGCCGCGACCCCAAGGCGGACTTTGAGCAGATCAACAGGGAACTGGCCAATTTCAGCGCCGAACTGAGCCAGCGCCCCCAGATCGTGCTGGGCAACAAGTGCGATATCGCTGCGCCGGAGCAGATTGAGGCGTTCCGGCAGTATATCGAGGCCCAGGGCCTGACCTTCCTGCCGATCTCCGCCGCCACCCGCCAGGGAGTGGACGGCCTGCCTGCGCTGGTCTACAGCCGCCTGGCGGAGCTGCCGCCCGTCCGGGTCTTTGAGCCGGAGTATGTCCGCCCCGATAAGAGCGCCGAACCCAGCCGTCCCTTCACCGCCATCCGCACCGGCGAGCATGAGTTTACCGTGGACGCGCCCTGGCTCGAGCGGATCCTGGCCGGCACCAACGTGGAGGATTACGAGAGCCTGCAGTACTTCCAAACCCAGCTGGGCGATTCCGGCATCCTGGACGAACTGGTCCGCCTCGGCGTCGAGGAGGAGGACACCATCAAGATCGGGGAGTACGAGTTCGACTACCTCTATTGAGCA
>CAZIVF010000110.1:0-2500 GCA_964542725.1 uncultured Subdoligranulum sp.
AGCAGCAGTAAAAAAATTCCTTCTTCCCTCTTGACGAACCCGCAGGGTGTGTGGTACACTGATATCACCTCTTTTGCGGGTTTATTTTTTATGCCCTTTTTCTGGGCGCCCCGCACATCCGAGGGAGGCTTACAAAACCGTTAAATGGAGGTGCCGAACAATGACTGTCAAAATCACCCTGGCCTGCACCGAGTGCAAGCAGCGCAACTACAACAAGCAGAAAAACAAGAAGAACAACCCTGACCGCCTGGAGATGAAGAAGTACTGCCGTTTCTGCAAGAAGCATACCGTTCATCGTGAAACGAAGTAAGGAGCTTTATCATGGCAGAGAACAAAAAAGTTGACACCACTGCCCAAGCTCAAGAGAAGAAGGCCAAAAAGGCCGACAACTCCAAGAAGAAGACCCCGTTCTTGACCAAGGTGAAAAACTTCTTCGGCCGCATCGGCAAATACTTCAAGGATACCAAGAGCGAGCTGAAAAAGGTGGTCTGGCCCAGCAAAAAGGATGTCAAGACCAACACCATCACCGTCATCATCGTGGTGGCCATCGCCGCTGTCGTTCTGATCCTGCTGGATCTGATTTTTGGCGGCGTCATTCACCTGATGATCGGCGCGTAAGGCTTGAGCGGAGGCAACTTTCATGGCTGAACAGGCTTATTGGTATGTGGTGCATACCTATTCCGGCTACGAGAACAAGGTCGCCCAGGATCTGATGACGATGGTGGAAAACCGCCATATCCAGGATCTGATCTGCGACGTAAAGGTCCCCACCGAGACCGTCATCGAGGAAGTGTTCGATAAACACGGCAACAAGACCGGCGAAAAAGAGGTCCAGCACAAGCTGTACCCCGGCTACGTCTTCGTCAAGATGGTCATGAACGACAATACCTGGTACATCGTCCGCAACACCCGCGGCTGCACCGGCTTCGTGGGTCCGGCCTCCAAACCGGAGCCGCTGACCGAGGCGGAGGTGGCCAAGATGGGCGTCGAGACCGTCACCGAGCTGAAGGTCGAGTACAAGGTGGGCGACGCAGTGGAGATCACCGCCGGCCCGATGGAGGGTTCCGTCGGCACCGTCGAGGAGATCGATATCCCCGCGCGCAAGGTGCGCGTAAAAATCACGATGTTTGGCCGCGAGCTTCCGGCGGAGCTGGAACTGCATCAGGTCAAACTGCTGTGAGCAGAGGCAGCCCGGCTGCCCACCCAATTTCCGGTAAGAACCGCAGGTCGGTTTTTATAGGGCGCGCGAAGGACGCGCGCCCGTGGGAGGCCCGCGCCGCGGGCCGCAACTCACCACAAATTCTGGAGGTGCAAAAGTATTATGGCACAGAAAATCACTGGCTACATCAAGCTGCAAATCCCTGCCGGCAAGGCGACTCCGGCCCCCCCTGTCGGCCCTGCTCTGGGTCAGAAGGGCGTCAACATCATGGCCTTCACCAAAGAGTTCAACGAGCGTACCAAGGGCCAGATGGGCATGATCATCCCCGTCGTCATCACCGTTTACGCGGATCGTTCCTTCAGCTTCGTCACCAAGACCCCGCCGGCCCCCGTCCTGATCAAGAAGGCCGCCGGCATTGAGACCGCTTCCGGCGTACCCAACAAGAACAAGGTCGGCTCCATCACCCTGGCCCAGGCCGAGGAGATCGCCAAGACCAAGATGCCTGATCTGAATGCCGCCAGCTTGGAGGCTGCCGTCAGCATGATCAAGGGTACCGCCCGCAGCATGGGCGTCACCGTTGAGGGTTGAGAGGAGGAACGCGAAGATGAAACACGGCAAGAAGTATGTTGAAGCTGCCAAGCTCGTTGAGCGCAGCAAAGTCTACGAGCCGACCGAAGCCCTGGAGCTGTGCTGCAAGACTTCGACCGCTAAGTTTGACGAGACCGTCGAACTGCACGTCCGCCTGGGCGTCGACAGCCGTCACGCTGACCAGCAGGTCCGCGGCGCCGTCGTGCTGCCCAACGGCACCGGCAAGAACGTCCGCGTCATCGCCATCTGCAAGGGCGACGCTGCCAAGGCCGCTGAGGCCGCCGGCGCCCAGGAGGTGGGCGACGACGATCTGATCGCCAAGATCCAGGGAGGTTATCTGGACTTCGACGTTCTGGTCACTACCCCCGATATGATGGGCCGCGTTGGCCGTCTGGGTAAGCTGCTTGGCCCCCGCGGCCTGATGCCCAACCCCAAGGCCGGCACCGTTACCCCCGATGTGGGTAAGGCTGTCACCGAGGCCAAAGCCGGTAAGATCGAGTACCGCCTGGACAAGCAGAACATCATCCATGTTCCCATCGGCAAGGCCTCCTTCGGCGCCGATAAGCTGATGGTCAACCTGGATACCGTTCTGGATGCCATCGCCAAGGCGAAGCCCGCCGCCGCCA
This sequence comes from uncultured Subdoligranulum sp., assembly GCA_964542725.1. Taxonomy (GTDB): domain Bacteria; phylum Bacillota; class Clostridia; order Oscillospirales; family Ruminococcaceae; genus Gemmiger. Next base: position 2,374 of record CAZIVF010000110.1, read on the forward strand.
AGGGCCAGTACTTCAAGAGCGCTACCGTGGCCACCACCATGGGTCCCGGCGTCCGCGTTGCGACCAACAAGTACGGCGTGTAAAAAGGGCCGGCGCTTTGCGCGCAGCTGCCTGGCGGGGAGAGCGG
>CAZIVF010000110.1:2600-3727 GCA_964542725.1 uncultured Subdoligranulum sp.
TAAGCTGTTTTTAAGACAGCAGGTGCTGAATCCAGCATAAGGCCGCCCGGTCGCCTGCCGAGAAACTTGCGTTTTGTTAAGGTTGCTTACAAAGCCTCTTTTTCGGTCCGCCGGGGAAGAGGCTTTTTCCTATCCCACAAGAGGAACGAGGTGAAAATTACAATGCCCAGCGCAAAGATTATGGAAGCCAAGCAGGCTTTCGTCAAGGAACTGAACGGGAAGATCTCCGGCTCTCTGGCCGGCGTCGTCGTCTCCTACAACGGCATCAGCGTTGCCAACGATACCAAGCTGCGCAAGGAACTGCGCGAAGCCGGCGTCGAGTACATGGTCGTCAAGAACACCATGCTGCGCCTGGCGGTCAAGGGTACCCAGTACGAGGCTCTGACTGAGTACTTCAAGGGTGATACCGCCATTGCTCTGTCTGCGGAGGATCCTGCCGCCGCTGCCCGTATCCTGTGCAAGTTTGCCGATACCGACAAGACCAAGCGTTTTGCTGTCAAGGCCGGTTTCTGCGATGGTCAGGTGCTCGATGCCGACGGCATCAAGAGCCTGTCCGCCATGCCGAACCGCGAGGGTCTGCTGTCCATGGTGGCCGGCTCCCTCAACAGCATCATCGGCGGTCTGGCTGTCGCCATCCAGGGGATCGTCGACAAGCAGGAGGAAGAGGCTGCCTAACCATGCAGGCTGCCTGAATCACGCGGCGTGACGCCGCCCCACACAATCAATTTTAATGGAGGTAATTATCATGGCTTCTGAGAAGATCACTGCCATTGTCGAGTCTGTCAAGACTATGACCGTTCTGGAGCTGAAAGAGCTCGTTGATACCATTTGCGAGGAGTTCGGCGTTTCCGCTGTTGCCGCCGCCGCTGCTCCCGCCGCCGTTGCTGCCGCTCCCGTCGAGGAGGAGAAAACCGAGTTCGACGTCATCCTGAAGGAAATTGGCGCCAACAAGATGCAGGTCATCAAGGCCGTCAAGGAGATCACCGGCGTTTCCCTGATGGAGGCCAAGAAGCTGGTCGAGACCCCCGAGGCCAAGCTGAAGGAGCAGGCTTCCAAGGCCGACGCCGAGGAGATCCAGAAGAAGCTGGAAGAGGTCGGCGCCAAGGTCGAGTTGAAGTAATTTCAGC
>CAZIVF010000110.1:3827-6923 GCA_964542725.1 uncultured Subdoligranulum sp.
TTCAGCCTGCCCGGCCAATACGGCTTTTGTGCGGAGCGGTGCTGCGTAAGCGGCGCCGCTCCTACTCGATTGCCAAAAAGATCCCGGGGCGAACCGCTTCCCGCCCTGCGGCGCTAAAAAGCCGCCGTCAGAAAGACCGGCCCGCACAAAAAGCGCGCCCCGCGCAGTGAGCGGAGCGCGCTTAAAGAAGCAGCGTCACAAATCCCGACAAAACGGAACCGTTGGCTGCGCCGCCACCTGCCTGGCAGGCGTATACCCCCGCTGGCTCTGCCATGCCTTCCGGTCAACGGCGGGACGGCATGGCAGGGGGCGGTCACAGCGTGGCCAGCAGAACTTCCTCCCGGCTGCGCTTGGGAACGCAGTAATCCCGGTTTTCGTCAAGATAATATTTCACATTGCCGTTCTCCATGGGGACAAGGCGGCTCCGATGGGCGGGATAGCCCAGCGCCACCATGCTGTGCAGCCGCACGCCCTCCGGCACGCCCAGCAGCGCGCAGAGCGCAGGCCGGTCGATGGCGCCCATGATGCAGCTGCCCACACCGGCGGCCCAAGCGGCGGCCGTCAAGCTGCCCAGCGCCAAGCCCGCGTCGGTATCGTTCGCGCCGGGCATCCGCTCATCCTGCAAAACGGCGATAAAGGCGGTGGGCTGCTCACCGGCCTTGGGCTGGCCCTGCTCAGGGGGCAGGTAGCCGGCCCAGTGGATCAGCGGCTGCACCCGGGCGGTCATCGCGGGGCTTTGCACTACGATATATTTCAGCGTCTGCCGGTTAGCGGCGCAGCTGACGATGCGCGCTGCCTCCACGGCGCCGGCCAGCACTTCGGCGGGTACAGGCCGCTGCTCAAAGCGGCGGTAGGTGCGCCGGGTGCGCAGGAACTCCATCATATCCATAACAACACATCCTTTTGCGGCGGCCCTGGGCCGCTTTTTTCTATTCCATTATACAGCGCCGGCCTTTATTTATCAATCACCGTTTTGGTGCGGCCAATCCCCACCACGGCGGCGGTGATCTTTTTCCAGCTATTGCAGCCGCAGATGCCGTCGGCGGTCAGGCCAAAGCTGCGCTGCGCGCCCTGCAGGGCGCTGTAGGTCTGCGCGCCGAAGATTCCATCCAGACTTCCGGTGGAGTAGCCCAGCGCGTTCAGCGCGTCCTGCAGGATCAGCACATAGGTGCTGCGGTCGCCCTGGCGCACGGTGGGGTAGCCAGAGGTGGTGCCGCTGCATGCCGGGGTGCCGTAGCGGCGGTCAAAGTGGACCCAGGTGGGCGTCATCGAGAGCGGCTCCACATACCGCCAGGCCCCGGTGGCCACGGCTGCGTCGTAGATGCGGCGCCGGATGGTGCTGTTGGTCCCCTGCCCCACGTCGAAGGCGACCCCCGCGTAGTGCTGGCTGGCGGTGCCGTGGCCGCCCTCCCAGATCCGCTTGAAAGCGTAGCCCACCGGGATCCCCGCGCCGTAGCGGCGGCGGGTCAGGTTCCATGCCTCCATGGCGGCGGTGGTGGTCCACAGTACCGTTGCGCCGGAGGAACCGCGGAATTCCCGCACGGTCAGCGTGTTGCCGTAGCTGTAAGGCATGGGATCGTTTTCGTTCAGGGTATACTTGAGCAGTGTGTTGTTGTAGCTGTCATACACAAAGAGCTTTGCCATGGTTCATACCTCCGTTTCCATGCAGTCGGGGCAGGCGGCCCTGGCGGCGGCCTGCAGGCTCTCCCAGGTGGCGTCATCCACCATGCCCAGCGGGGTCAGACCGGCGGCGATCTGGTAGGCTTCCAGCACCTGCAGGGTATCCTCGCCCAGGGTACCGGTCTCCGGCACAAAGGAGGAAGTGCAGGTTACAGAGGCCAGCCGGTTAAGCCACCGCTGCACTTGCAGCACGGCGGGGCCGGAACTGCCAAGGGTCAGGGTGTAGCCGGGCCAAACGCCTTCCGGCTCCGGCGAGGCGGTGGCGGGTGTGGCGGCAAAAAGGGCCGCCGCGGCGTTGTAGAAGATTCGCCAATCGCTGGGGGTCACGATGCCGGTTTCCGGCAGACCCAGTTCCCGCTGCGCCCCGAGGACGGCGGCCTCCAGATCGGCGTTGAAGGTGGAGAGCGGATCGCCGCTCCCCCAGAGCGGGATGCCGTTCAGCCATTGCGCCAGGAACAGCATCGTCTCCGATAGGGTGATGACCCCGCTGCCGGTATCGCCGGGGCGCAGGGTGGTGGAGGGGGGAAGAATGTCGGCCCGCCGTGCCACCGGCCCGCTGGCCGCCGCGCTCTGGGCGCTGTCGTAGATGCTCTGCCAGGTCAGACGGCCCACCACGCCGTCCGCAGTCAGCCCGGCGTGCTGCTGCCAGGCAATGACCGCCCGGCGGGTGGCCGCGCCAAAGGTCCCATCCACCGTGATGGTGGGGATATCGCTGTAATAGGCGGAAAGCAGCCGCAGATAATACTGCACGGCCCGCACGGCGGTACCGCTGCTGCCCTGCCGCAGGGTGGCGGTGAACTGGCCCGGCGCCACATCCGGGTCGACGATCCGGTTGGCCACCGCCAGGGCAACCTCCTTCAGCTTGTTCCAGGTCAGGCGGCCTACCACGCCGTCTGCGGTCAGCCCGAATAGGCTCTGGAAAGCGGAAACCGCCGCCGCCGTGCCGCTGCCGAAGGTGCCATCCACCGTGACGGCGGAGAGAGAGCCGTAATTGTCAGCCGCCATGCGCAGCCAAAACTGTATCAGACGCACGTTGGTACCCGTGGAGCCCTGCCGCAGGGAGGAGCCGGGCCAGGCGGTGCCTCCCACATCGCTTTGGGCGCTGACCCAGGCGGCGTACAGTGCCTCCCAGGTGGCCTGCCCCACAATGCCGTCGACGGTCAGGCCCTGCTGCCGCTGGAAGGCTTTGACCGCATTCTCGGTGGCGGCGCCGAAGCTGCCGTCCACCGAAACGCTGTTCAGGCTGCTGCTGAACTGTGCCAGGCCGGTCAGCCAAAACTGCACCATCTCCACATTGCGCCCGGTGGAGCCGCGCCGCAGCACTACCCCCGGCCACGCCCCCGCACTCTCGGTGCCGGTAAAACTCTCCCCCTCACTGGTCAGCTCCGCCAAATCCTTGACACTGACGTAGATATA
>CAZIVF010000111.1:0-6879 GCA_964542725.1 uncultured Subdoligranulum sp.
GTTCGATTCCCGTACGGGTCATAAAACAGCCTTCGATCTCAGGATCGGGGGCTGTTTTTATGCTTCCGTACGAGGAATCGAACAGGCCGGCGCGCCGCAGCGCGCAAAAAACAGTCCGGTGGACTGTTTTTTAGGCCGCGGGAGATTCCCGTACGGGTCATTCAGCAAAAACTGCTGAAATTCAACGTTTATCCGTTGGATTTCGGTGGTTTTTTCTTTTGCCTGCGCGCTATACACTTTAATTTTACCTCACCTGGCCGCAGACGTCAATCCTTTTCCTTTGCCCGGCAGGGAGGTATGCGACTTTACCGCAAACTTGTAAAGGAATTTGCGCCCATGGGCGCAAACCCTGCGGGACATTCGGCGGGCGGAAGGGTCGTTATTCGTGAAAATGATGGGAATCCGGGGGTGCATTTTTGTAACAATAGAGATCCATGGCGTTTAACCTTGCGCACTCGGCGGCAATATGTTATAATAGCAATGGTTGACCTCAACAAGCCCCGATGAGAAAGGAGGCTGCTATGTCGTTGGTCGTTCCACAAGGCTGTATCACCGTTAGTAGCGCGTCGCTGGTGTGGACGCCGGTGGAGGGCGCCGCCGAATACTGCGTCTATTGCAACGGGCGGCTCTTCAAAAAGGTTCGCGGCTGCTCCCTGGGGGTGCGCGGGCTGCTGCACGATCACACATACCGCTTTGAGGTGCGGGCGCTGCTGGGCCGGGCCGAGATGGCCTGCGGCGAGGCCACCCTGACCACCATGACCTCCCCGGTGGAATACGACGCCAGGCGGTATGGCGCGGACCCCGGCGGTCGACAAGACAGCACCGACGCCCTGCAGCGGGCCATTGACGCCTGCAAACCGGGGGGAATGGTCTACCTGGGCGCGGGGCAGTACCGGCTGGCGGGAACGCTGCGGCTGAAAAGCGGCCTTTGCCTGTATCTGGAGCCGCAGGCCGTTTTGCAAGGCCCCACCTTTGTGGGTAGCGGCCTGCACGATGTCTCGATGATGGGCGGCCGGTGGGAACCGGCCAACCTCTGCCTGCAAAACAGCAAGCGCATCTGCCTGCGGGATATCGCCACCGGCAACGCCGTGCAGCTGACCGGCTGCCGCGACGTCACCCTGGACAACGCCGGCATCCCCCAGACCGAGAACTGCCAGCGGGTTTATCTGCTGTAAAAGTCCGTTGGCCGCCCGGAACCAAACAAAACAAGAAGGAGGAGCGCCCCACCCTTACGGTGCCGCGCTCCTCCTTCTTTGCCCCCAGACGGCAAAAACGGCGTTCCCGAGGAGTTCTTAGGGACGGCGGTACGCCAAACCGGGAACCGGATGCCGCGCAAGGTTGGGCGGCGGGTCAGGAGGCGCGGATGCGTTCCACGATGGTTTTTTCCGCGTCGGTCAGCGCGTCATAGAAGGGCCGCATGCGCTCCCGCAGTTCGGCCTGCTCCTCGGCGGTGGGGATGGTCACCACCACCCCTTTTTCCAGCATTTCCTCCTGGGCCTGCTGCTCGGTCTGCGTCCAAAGCTCCCGCTCATACAGCGCCGACTCCCGGGCGCACTGGCAGAGGATGGTGTAATAGTCCTCGTCCACTTCCATGATCTTGTCCAGCGCCACGGTGCTCATGGTCTGCATCTCCGGCACGCGGGCGTGCTCGTCCAGAAAGACGTAGGGCGCGCCCTCGTAGTGGCCGGTGGAGGCGTAGCTGGGCCAGTTGTTCTCGGCCCCGTCCACCTTGCCGGACATGATGGCCGAATAGACATCCTCGTAGGTGGTCTGCACGGGGATGGCCCCCAGCGCCTCCACCATGCCGATCATCAGTTCATTCTCCTGCACGCGGATGCGCAGGCCAACCAGCTGGTCCAGCGTCTCCACCGGTTCGCAGGTGTAAAAGCTGCGGGCGCCCGCGTCAAACCAGGAAAGCCCGATCACGCCGCTCTGCCGGGTGGCCGAGAGGAATTGGGAACCCAACTCTCCATCCAACACCCGCCACATCTGCTCGGCATCGTCGTACAGGTAGGGCAGCTGCAGCACCGCCAGGGAAGGGCAGTCGGTCATCAGGGTACTCAGCGAGATCCGCGCGAAATCGATGCCGCCAAACTGCAGCTGCTCCAGCACACTGATCTCGTCGCCCAGTTCGCCGTCGGTGTAGACCCGCACCTTGATGCGGCCCTGGGTGCGCTGCTCCACCAACTCCGCAAAGTAGCGGGCAGCCTGGCTGGTGGGGTAGTCCTTGGGCTGGTTGTCGGCATAGCGCAGGATCAGCTGGGGCGTCGGCTCCTGGCTCCCCTGCGCGGCGCAGGCCGCCGGCAGCAGCAGCGCCAGCAGCGCCGCCAGCAGGCAGAACACTCGTCTCATCGCGCGCCGCCCTTCTGCCCCCAGGCGTTTTGGCGGCGGTAGTCGGTGGGGGTCTGGCCGGTCTTTTTCTTGAAGATGCGGGTGAAGTAGCTGGCGCTCTCGTACCCCACCAGGCTGGCGATCTCGGCGGTGCTGCGCAGCGGGTCGGCCAAAAGCTCCTTTGCGGCTTGGATGCGCAGTTCGGTGAGGTAGTCCAGGAACCCCACCTCGAAGCACCGCTTGAACATCACCGAAAAATAGGAGGGGCTTAGGCCCAAGATCTCGCTGACGGTATCCAGGGAGAGATCGTACATATAATTGTGCTGCAGGTAGTCCTTGACCTTGCTCATCATCAGGCTGACCTTATCGCTGTTGTCGGCGTCGGCTTCCTGGACGCCGGTGCGAGCCAGTTTCGCCAGCTGGCGCTGGGCCTCGGCCTGGGCGGCGGCGCGGCGAACCGCCCGCTCCACGTCATCGGGATCCACCGGCTTGAGGATATAGTCGCAGGCGCCCAGCCGCACCGCCTCGTGGGCGTAGCTGAACAGGCTGTAGGCGGTGATGAAGATGATCTTGGTCTGGGGCCGCTGCTCCAAAAGCTGCCGCGCCGCCTGGATGCCGTTCAGGCCGGGCATCTCGATGTCCAGCAGGATCAGGTCGGCGCCCCACAGGGCGGCCACCTCCAGCGTCTTGCGGCCGTTCTCGGCGGTGCGCACCTCGGCCTCATGCTCCATGCGGCGGCAGATGATGTCGGTGAGCAGTTCCCGCTCCAGCCGTTCGTCATCCGCAATCAGTATCTTGATCATCGCTCTCCTCCTTTTCCTCCGCAGTGACCAGAGGCAGGCGCAGCACCATGCGGGTGCCGCGTCCCGGGCGGGAATGGATCTCCAGCCGGCTGCCATCCCCCCGCAGCTGCAGGCGGGCGGCCACGTTGTAAACCCCGATATGCTCGCCGTTGGTAGGGACGCTCTGCAGGCTGGCCTGCAGGTCGTCCAGCTGCGCCCGGCTCATCCCCACGCCGTTATCGCTGACGCTGATGTAGAGCCGCCCTTCCCGCCCGCTGATGCGGATGCGCACCAGGCCGCCCTCCTCCTTGGGGGCCAGGCCGTGCTTGAAGGCGTTCTCCACCAAGGGTTGCAGCAAAAAGGAGGGGACCAGCGTCTCGGTCAGGTCGATCTGGGGGGAGATGCGCCACTCCAGACGCATCCGATCCCCAAAGCGGACGTGGTACAGCAGGAAGAGGCTGTCCACAATGCGCACTTCGTGGGAGAGGGGGATCCGCTCCTCGTTGCTGGCCAGGGAGTAGCGAAGCAGGCTGCACAGGGAGGTGAGCAGCGTTTTGGTGCGGTAGGCGCCCTCCTGCTGGGAGGTATATTGTATGACGTTGAGGGTGTTGAAGAGGAAGTGGGGATTGATCTGGCTGCGCAGCTGCTGCAGCTTTTCCCGCTCCATCAGGGCCTGCATCTCCAGGGCCTCGGTCTCCCGCCGGTGCAGGGCGCGCTCCATCTGGTTTTTCTCGTTGAGCAGCTGCACCCGGTTTTTCATGGATCGCTTCATCTCATTGAAGGCAGCCGCCATCCGTCCGATCTCGTCCTGCCGGGGGACCTCCACGTCGGGAATATCAAAGTTGCCCTGGCCGATCTCCTGGCTGGCGCGGGCCATCTCCCGCACGGGGCCGATCAGGCGGCGCATCAGCACCACCAGCACCGCGCCCAGCAGGGTGCTGACCCCCACCACCAGCACCTGGAGGTTTTGCAGCTGCTGCTTGAGGGTGATGGTGTGGAGGTAGGAGGTCTGGTTCTCGTAGATGGCCACCTCCAGCAGCTGCTGGGTGTACTGGCGCAGGTAGCCGCCGCAGGGCTGGGTCGTATCGTAATAGAGGGCGGCGGCGGCGGTCCGGTCGCCCCGCTCCAGGTCGTCCATGATGGATTCCAGGCTTTTGCCGAAGGTGACGTAGGTGATATCCACCGCCCTGGCTAGCAGGTGCTGGTCCTCCCCCACCACGGCCAGGTCCTTCTCGATGCCGGCCAGGTATTGGGCGGCGTTGGCCTTATCCTGCCGCAGTTCGGTGAGCAGCGCTGCGGCGTCGCCATAGTCCCAGCGGTAGTCGTCCAGGCACTGCAGGCTGCCCTCAATGCAGTTGAGGAAGCGGCTGATGGTGTAGATGTTGCTGGTTTGGCGCTCCAGCGGCTCCAGCACATAGCGGTTCTGGTAGTAGTTCACCCCCAGCAGGATGAACAGCGCCGCACCAAACGCCGCGACGAAGAGATAGATTCGCCGCATCAGCGATAGATTGTACCGTCCCCCCATGCCAAGCGCCCCCTGCCCCCTGCTATTTCTTTCATTTTAACATTCTTCTTTTTCGTTTACAAGACAACGGCAAAGTTCCCGCCGCAAAATTCTGCAAAACAGGATCCCCCGGGCTGGCGATAAGGTTTGCCCTTGAGATTGTAGGGGCGGCGGGATGCCAAACCGTGAACGGGTTGCTCCGCAGGGTTCGCGCGGCAAACTTCGCTCCCCCCTATGCAGGGTTCCCCGCCTCCCCTTCTTCCGCCGTGAACGCCTTGGTCCAGTCGGACCTCAGCAAAAACACCAGGAACGTCACCGAACTGAGCGACCAGGTCAGCGGGTACGCCCAGGAGATCGTCTGGAACACCGGGAACGCCCGCACCGCCAGCGTCACATAGAGGATGCGCACCCCGCACCAGAAGGCCAACATCGTCGCCATCGGCACAAAACTCTTTCCGCAGCCCCGCAGCACCCCCGCCGCACAGTGGGAGAAGGCCAGCAAGAAAAAGAAGGGCGCCACCGTGCTGGACTGTATGATGCCGTAGGCGATGGCCTCCTGGGAGTTCACGAAGAACCGCAGCGCGTAGGGCGCCCCCCAATACAGCGCCAGCCCCACCAGTTCGGCCAGGATCATGCCGGACAAAATGCCGAACGCCGCGCCCTTTTTGGCCCGCCCGTACTCCCGCGCACCCAGATTTTGGCTCACAAAGGTGGGCAGAGCCATCGACATGCTCATAATCGGCAAAAAGACAAAGCCCTCCACCTTGGCATAGGCCCCCTGGCCCGCCATGGCGTAGGCGCCGAAGGCGTTGATGTTGCTCTGGATCACAATGTTGCCAATGCTGATGACCGAGTTCTGCACGCCGGTGGGCAGCCCCTGGCGGACCACCTGGCCCATGATCGGCCCGTAAAACCGCAGCTTGCGGAAGTCCAGCCGGGTGGCCTCGCTGCCGTCCCGCCCCATCCGCACCAGGCAGAGCAGCACGCTCAGTCCCTGGGAGATGACCGTGGCAATGGCCGCGCCGTGCACACCCCACTGGAAGCCCGCCACGAACAAAAGATCCAGCGCCACATTGACCAGGGATGAGAAGATCAGGTAGTACAGCGGGTGCAGGCTGTCTCCCAAAGCGCGCATGATGGACATGCAGATGTTGTACAGGATCACGGTGGACACCCCCGCAAAATAGATGCGGAAGTACGCCAGGGAGTGGGGTAGCACGCCGGCGGGGGTGTTCATCCAGCGCAGCAGCTGGGGCGCGAGTACCAGCCCCACCGCCGTGGCCAGCACGGAGGACAGCAGCCCAAACAGAAAGTTGGCGTGGATGGCCTTCTGCACGTTCTTTTCGTCCCCCGCGCCGAAGTAGCGGGAGATTACCACGCCGCCGCCGATGGCGATGCCGTTGAAAAAGCCGATGATCAAAAAGATCAGGTTCCCACCCGAGCTGACCGCCGCGAAAGCCTCGGTATCGGCAAAATTCCCCACCACCCAGGCGTCCACTACGTTGTAAAGCTGCTGCAGAAGCTGCCCCAGGAACAGCGGGATGGCAAACCGTGTGATCCCCCCGGCGATGGAGCCGTGGATCAGATCCACCTTTTGGGTATGGCTGTGGTGGGCGTGGAAGCTTCTCTGGGTGCCGTTGTGCTGCATGATTTTCTTCTCCTCACAAACCCGGCCCGCGCCCCCGGAAGGGTCGCGGACCGTCGTTTCCTATTCTTTGCGCCTTTGGCAGAAAGCGCCGTATTCCTGTATACCATACCCTATTATACCTGTTTTCCGGCAAAAGACAAGAGCCTCTGCAGAGCTTTCCCACTCCCGCAAGGCTCTTTGCCCGCGTGCCAGGCGGGGGACTCTCCCGCGTCCTAAAAACGCTCCACTGGACCGTTTTTGCCCGCCGGCGGCGGGTCCGGGTTGTTCTCGTCCCCGATGCCTCCCCTTTTGAACGCATACGGTAATCATCATTGTCAGAGCATTCGGATTTTGAATAGCCCAGATGCTCATCCATCTCGGCTTCCATCATTTCTTTGCTGGTACCGCCAAGCAGGTCTTTGAGGGCGTCCTGAATATCCTGAGCGGATTCAATGTCATACTCCTGCAGGAGCTGGCGAATAATAATGCGTTTCTCTTTTCGCAAGTATAGAAGTAAGCGCCGCAAAAAACAGCCGACAGCAAGGCGAGCACAGCCCACATTTATCATTACCTCCGCAAATCTATCTGCGTACATCACTTGCAAAATATATTTTCCTGTTTCCGCTTATCAGGGT
>CAZIVF010000112.1:0-6852 GCA_964542725.1 uncultured Subdoligranulum sp.
GGCCCCCGGAAGAAATCCCGGCGCCAAATGTGGAAACTGGTTTGTGTTTTCTGGTTACGCGGTCATTTTTTCAGACACACGAGTCTGGAGGCGTCCCTGTTCGCGCTTCATCCACAGCTTTTTGAGATCAAATGCCATAGCCAGCAGGAACAGTTCCGCGCGTATGTTTGCCCTGCCCCTGGTAAGAAATCTCCGGAAACCAAAGTCGTTTTTCAGCAGGCCAAAGGCGCCCTCCACCTGGATGGAGCGGCACAGGCGCAGATGGATGCCCGCTGGGAGGTGATCCGCTCTGTGGCCTGTGCGCGCTTTTCCCAAAAGGTTTTCTGCAAAACCAAAGTCTTTGCCTACTCTGCGTCTTTGGCGCGGCAGCATTGGCCCCGGCTCGGACAACCGGAACAATTTTCACAGCGGTACCAGGCAGTGGGTTTGAACCTCTCGCATTGTTTTTTTGAGCCTATTTTGCAACGGCCCCTGTTTGCGCGGGGGGCTTCCGCCTTTATTCCCTGGGGAAAGCCGCCCTCATAACAGTTCCTGCAAAATCGCGTTCTGCACCACCATACCGGCGGGCGTCAACGCCAACACCCGCCCGTCGAAGCGGGCGTAGCCGTGGGCTGCGCACCGGCGGATAAACGCCAGCCGCCGCGCATCGAACCGCACGCCGAAGTTCTGCTCATAGGCCGCCAGATCCAGGCCGCTCGCCAGCCGCAGCTGCATCAGCAGATAGTCCTCGGCGTCGCAGACGCCCTCCGTTTCCTCGGCCAGCGTCCCCGCGATAAAGCCTGCGGTGTCGTCTGGCCAGAACCGCCGCACGCCCCCCAGGCAGCTGTGGGCGGCGGGGCCAAGGCCCAGGTAGTCCCGGCAGTTCCAGTACAGCAGATTGTGCCGCCCCTCGTGGCCGGGGCGGGCAAAGTTGCTGATCTCATACTGCCGGTAGCCCGCCGTTTCCAGCTGCCGGCAGGCGTAGAGGTAAAAATCCGCCGCCGCGTCGCCGTCCGGAAGGCCGGCGGGTGGGTTGCGAGCGAAGGCGGTCCCCGGCTCGATTTTTAATAGGTAGGCCGAGATGTGGGTGCAGCCCCCCTCCCGCAGAAGTGCCAGCGTCCGGTCAAATTCCTGCCGGGTGTAGCGGGGCAGCGCCAGCATAATGTCCCCGCAGATCTCGGCAAAGCCCGCCTGCCGCGCCAGGGCCAGGGCTTGGGCGGCCTGGGCGGCGGTGTGCAGCCGCCCCAGGCGGCGCAGCTGGGCGTCGTCGGCGCTCTGCACGCCGAAGCTGATGCGGTTTACCCCGGCGGCGGCAAAGCCCGCCAGCCGGGCAAAGGAAACCAGTTCCGGGTTGGTCTCCAACGTGATCTCAGCGCCGGGCAATGGGTCGGCGGCCTCGATCAGCGCCGCCGTCTGAGCAGGGGAGAGCAGCCCCGGCGTGCCGCCGCCGAAGTAGAGGGTGTTGGGGCGGCGGGGATGGCGGCGCAGCTCCCGCAGCAGCGCATCCACATAGGGCTGGGGAACCTCCCGCGCCCCCGGCGCCGAGTAAAAATCGCAGTACCGGCACTTGGCGTGGCAGTAGGGAATATGAAAATAAATTCCGTAAGGGTCACTGCTTGACATAACGGCCTTTCTGTACCTATACTATTCATAGGTACTTCATAGTTCTGTGATAGTTTTCACATTTTTATCGGGTATACTAAGAAACATAGGATGCATGGCGGCCCTGTACAGGTGTGCATCCCGCGTTACTACTAAGGATACCCGAACAGAAAGGGGATTGCAACCATATGTACCAACGATACGAAAACTTTTCCTACGCCGAAAGCCCGTTCGGCACCCTGAGCCAATATATGGCGAAAACCTTCGGCTGGATGTTCGCCGGCCTGCTTGTGACCTTCGGCGTCTCGCTGGCCACTGTATTCAGCGGCGCCTTTGTGGCGCTGTATTCCAGCGGCCTGATCTTCCTGCTGACCATCGCGGAGCTGGTGCTGGTTGTGGCGCTCAGTGGGCGGATCACCAAGATCCAGCCCGGCACCGCTACCGCGCTGTTCTTTGCCTACGCGGCGCTCAACGGTGTCAACTTCAGCGTCTACTTCGTCGTCTACCAGCTGGGGACGCTGATCCTGGCCTTCCTGGTGGGCGCGGTCTACTTCGGCATCATGGCCCTCTACGGCACCCGCACCGATAAGGACCTCACCGGCTGGGGCCCCAAGCTGCTGGGCGGCCTGATCGCCCTGCTGGTGGTCGGCCTGGTGGGCAGCCTGTTCACCCTGCTGTTCAACCTCACCTTCGGGCTGACAGAGATCCTTTACTGCGCTGCCGCGCTGTTCCTCTTCATGGGGCTGACCGCCTACGACACCCAGATGCTCAAGCACCACTACGCCTACTTTGGCGGCGATGCGGCGATGCTGCACAAGGCCTCCATCATCGGCGCGCTGAACCTGTATCTGGACTTCATCAACATCTTCTTCTACGTCCTGCGCCTGCTAGGCCGCAGCAGCCGCAACAACTGAGGCAGCACCGCAAAGGCGGCGCGTCCATCCCGGGCGCGCCGCCTTTTTGCGTGGAAAACCTGTTAGGAATCGTTTTGCGCCCGCCGGCGGGCATTGCGGCGGCGCAGTATTTCAAGTGGGGACCGCCGCGCGCCCCTGACGGCGCCTGACTCAGCCGCCTGAAACGGCCCGGCTCCCTTGCGTGGGGGCAAAACCGCACGGTTTACCCGCCCTTCTCCTCGCTGTTCGTTCGCTCATCCGGCTTCTTTTCCAGCTGTTCGATTCGCTCGCTGAGGTTCATGTAGCCCTGCAGCAGTGCGGCCAGCGCCAGCGCCGCCAGCACAAGGAGCAGATACACGTTGGAGAGAAGCGGAGCGCCGAAGAACAGGAACAGAAACAGCGCCACCAGGCAGACTATAAACGTTCCCCAAAATTCCTTCACCGCGAAACCTCCCGTCCCTTCAAAACCTGTCAAAAAAACGTGCCTTTGCATTGAGTATATCATACGCTTCGGAACACTGTCAACCGCACGGCAGCCCTTGACAAACCGCGCCGCAGCCGGTATAATGACAAGCGAATACACACGATGACGGAGAAAGTACGCGCCCATCGCCTGGGCCAGAGAGGGGAGCCGCCGGCTGAAAACTCCCCCGAAGGCAAGGCGCGGAAGTTCGCTCCCGAGTGGTCTGCGTGAAGGGCTCTGCGGCCTGGGTAGCGCAGGACGGCCCCTGCACCGTTACCGCAGCAAGAGTGCCGCGCTTTCGGGCGCGGAACACGGGTGGTACCGCGGAGTGTATCGTTAAGGTAGGCTTCGTCCCTGTAAGTAAGGCAGGGACGGAGCTTTTTTCGTCCCCGGATTCGACAGTCTGATACGAGGTGTAGTATGGAAGAAAAAATCAAAGAATTGCGCCAGGCGCTCCAGGCCGATATGGACGCAGTGGCTGACCAGCAGCAGCTCTCGGCCTTCTGGCAGAAATACCTGAGCAAAAACGGCTCGGTGGTCGGGCTGACCAAGAGCCTGCGGGATGTTCCCAAGCAGGACCGTCCCGCCGTGGGCAAGACCATCAACGAGTTCAAGGTCTGGGCGGAGGAGCAGTACAAGGCCCTCTCGGCCCAGGTAGAGCGTGCCGCGCTGGAAGCCCGCAACAAGGCCGAGGCGGTGGATGTCACCCTGCCCGCCACCCGGCGGGAGGTGGGCGGCCTGCACCCCATCACGCTGGTCAAAAACCAGATTGTCGATGTCTTTGCCGGCATGGGCTTTGAAATCTTTGAAGGCCCCGAGATCGAGGACGACGACCACAACTTCACCCGTCTGAACGTCCCCAAAAACCATCCCGCCCGGGATATGCAGGACACCTTCTATGTGGCGGAGGATATCGTGCTGCGCACCCACACCAGCCCCGGGCAGATCCGCACGATGGACACCCACAAGCCGCCCATCAAGGTGCTGGTGCCGGGCCGGGTCTTCCGCTCAGACTCCGACGCCACCCACTCCCCGATGTTCCACCAGATGGAGGGGCTTGTCGTCGATAAGGGAATCACCCTCTGCGATTTGCAGGGTATGCTGGATAAGTTCGTCCAGGCGCTCTTCGGCCCGGAGGTCAAGACCCGCCTGCGCCCCAGCTACTTCCCCTTCACCGAACCCAGCGTCGAGGTGGACGTCTCCTGCTTTGAGTGCGGCGGCAAGGGCTGTTCCCTCTGCAAAGGCACCGGCTGGATCGAGGTGCTGGGCGGCGGCGTCGTCCACCACAAGGTGCTGCAGAACGGCGGCATCGATCCCGCCGTCTACTCCGGCTTCGCCTTCGGCATCGGCATCGAGCGCATCGCCATGCTGAAATACGGCATCAACAACATGGGCCTGCTGTTTGAGAACGATCTGCGTTTCCTGAAACAGTTCAAGGGCTGATCCGCCCCGCCGGAAAATGAAAAACTGAAAAGAGGTAATAGTATGAAAGTACCTTTCAGCTGGCTCAAGCAGTACGTCGATATCAACGTGACCGCCCGGGAGCTGGAAACCAAACTGTTCGGCTGCGGCTTTGAGGTGGAGGAACTCGTCGACCTGGCCGCCGAAATCGACAAGGTTGTTGTGGGCGTGGTGACGGAGTGTGTTCCCCAGGAGGGAACCCATCTGCACATCTGCAAGGTGGACTGCGGCAGCTACGGCCACGACATCCAAATTTCCACCGGTGCGCCCAACGTCTACGCCGGCATGCATACCCCCGCCGCCCTGGACGGCTCCACGCTGCCCGGCGGCGTCAAGATCAAGGCCAAGCCGCTGATGGGCATCCCCTCCAACGGCATGCTCTGCTCCGGTGAGGAACTGGGCCTCAACGAGGACCTTTACCCCGGCGCCGAGGTGTACGGCCTGCTGGATCTGCCCAAGGACACCGTACCCGGCACCCCCATCCAGCAGGTGGTGGGCCTGGACGACTATATCTTCGATATCTCCATCACTGCCAACCGGCCGGACTGCCAGAGCGTGCTCGGCATCGCCCGCGAGGTGGCGGCCGTGCTGGGCAAGCCCCTCAAGATGCCCGCCACCGATTACACCGCCAGCGGCTACACCGACCCGCGCCTGTCCATCACCGTTGAGGCGCCCGACCTCTGCCCGCGCTACATCGGCCACTATGTGCGCAACATCACGCCGGGCGTCTCCCCCCAGTGGATGCGCCGTCAGCTGGCGCTGTGCGGGCTGCGCAGCATCTCCAATGTAGTGGATATCACCAACTACGTCATGCTGGAGATCGGCCAGCCGATGCATGCCTTCGATATGGATACGCTGGAAAGCTGCCAGATCATCGTCCGCCGCGCCGCCGAGGGTGAGGGCATCACCACGCTGGACGGCAAGGAGTTCCGCCTGACCCCCCAGAACCTGGTGATCTGCGACGGCCACAAGCCGGTGGCGCTGGCCGGCGTGATGGGCGGCCTGAACAGCGAGATCAAGGATTCCACCACCCAGCTTCTCTTCGAGAGCGCCAAGTTCGCCCGGGATAATATCCGCAAGACCGCCCGCAGCCTGGGCCAGAACACCGACGCCTCCAGCCATTACGAGAAGGGCATTGCCGAGTACACCACCGAACTGGGCATGGATCGCGCCCTGCATCTGATCCAGGAGCTGGGCTGCGGCGAGATCACCGCCAGCCGCTTTGACGTTTCCGCCGGGGCCTCCCGGGAGGGCAAACGGTTCACCGCATCCCTGCGCGGCATCAACGCCATCCTGGGCATTGAGGTGCCGAAGGAGGACGTGCTGAACATTCTGGCCCGCCTGAGCTTTGAAGTGGCGCTGCAGCCCGACGGCGACACGATGCAGGTGATCGCCCCCCGCTGGCGGGAGGATATCGAGATCGGCGAGCCGGACCTGGCCGAGGAGATCATCCGGGAGTACGGCTATGAGCACATCGTCCCCACCTTCCTCAAATCGGCCCAAGTCACCACCGGCGGCCTCAATCCCGACCAGCAGAACCGCGCCAAGGTCAAGCGCACGATGTGCGCCCAGGGCTTCTACGAGGCGTCCACCTTGGCTTTTTACGCCGACGCCGACCTGGATATGCTGCACATCCCCGCCGACGCGCCGGAGCGCACCGTGATCCGGCTGCTCAACCCCATCTCCTCCCACCTGACCATCATGCGTCCTCTGCTGGCCCCCTCGCTGCTCAACGTGGCGGTGGAGAATCTGCGCCGCGGCAACGGCGAAGGCCGGCTGTTCGAGTTGTCCAACATCTATATCCCCAAGCAGCTGCCCGTCTCGGAACTGCCGGAGGAGCGGCTGCACCTGGGCTTCGCCGCCTTCGGTGCGGGGGAGGACTTCTTCGCCGTCAAGGGCGCGGTGGAGGCGCTGGGCGAGGCGTTCGGCCTCACCCTGGAGGTGGAGCGCGCCGTCGACGTGCCTTGGCTGCACCCCGGCATCGCGGCCTACATCCTCTGCGAGGGGGAGCGGATCGGCGTTTTCGGCAAGCTGGCCAACGACGTGACCGCCGAACTGAAGCTGCCGAAAGACAGCCGCGCCAACCAGAAGATTTTCCTGGGCGAGATCGACTATCCCGCCCTGATGGCCCATGTGAGCGGCGGGCTGCACTACAAGCCGCTCTCCGAGTTCCCGCCGGTCCAGCGTGATCTGGCCCTGGTGGTGGACGAGGAAATGACCTGCGGCGCGATCATTGCCGAGATGAAGCGCGCCTGCAACGACCTGGGCGAGGTGGAACTGTTCGATATCTACCGCGGCGACAAGCTGGGCGCGGGTAAGAAGAGCATGGCCTTCAGCCTGCACTTTGAGCCGACGGCGAAACCCTTCGAGGCCGCCGATATCGACCGCTTTGTCAAGAAGATCCTCGGCAACCTGAAATTCAAGCTCGGCATCGAGATCCGGGAATAAAGCAAA
>CAZIVF010000113.1:0-6805 GCA_964542725.1 uncultured Subdoligranulum sp.
CTCCCGGGGGGAGAGCCATGCATACCCGCCGCCGGGGCAGATCAGCACGGTACCCTTGGCGCGGGCCGCAGGTTCGGCCAGCCACAGCCGGCCCCCCAGCGGAAGTTGTTTTTCTGTTCCCTCCATGCCCTTACGCATACATCATGTTGGGCAGCCACATGAAGGACTGCGGGAAGTAGGTCAGGATAATCAGCGCGATCCCCATGGTGACATAGAAGGGGATCATCTTTTTGGAGAGGGTCTCGATCTTGATGCCGGAAATGGCCGAGCCGATGAACAGCGTGGAGCCGACCGGCGGGGTCAGCAGGCCGATACCCAGGTTGAGCACCATCACAACGCCCAGATGAATGGGGGAAAGCCCCAGCTGCATCCAGATCGGCAGGATGACGGGGGTGAGCATCAGGATCAGGCAGGCCATCTCGATCAGGCAGCCCAGGAAGAGCATCAGGATATTGAGCATTATCAGGATGACGATCTTGTTATCGGTGATGGAGAAGAGGGCGGTGGCAATCTGGCTGGGGATCTTCAGGTAGGTCAGCAGGTAGGTGAACGCGCCCGAGACGCCCAGCAGGATCAGCACTTTGCCCAGCGTGGCTACCACGTTGGCGAAGATATTCGGCAGATCGCGGAGGCGGAAGCCTTTGTAGATAAAGAGGCCGACCACCAGGGACCAGATGACCGCGCAGGCGGCGGATTCGGTGGTGGTGAAGATACCGGCAATGACGCCGACGACCACGAACAGCACCGCCATCATGCCCCAGATGGCTTTGCCCAGGGACTTGATGCATCTTACCAGGTTGAATTTGCCGGTGGTGGGGATGTTCATCTTTTTGGAGTAGTAGTAGGAGTACACCATCAGCGCGATGGAGAGCACCGCGCCGGGCAGGTAGCCCGCCACAAAGAGCTGGCCGATGGAGACGGTGGTCACGCCGGCCGCCGCCAGGGTGAAGATGACCATGTTCTGGCTGGGCGGCACCAGGATGCCCTCCACGCTGGAGGCCATCGTCAGGCAGGTGGAGAAGGCGCGGTCATACCCCTGCTCCTCCATCATCTTGATCTCGATGGGGCCGAGGGAGGCGCAGTCCGCCGAGGAGGAGCCGGAGATGCCGCCGAAGAAGAAGGAGGCCACCACGTTAACCATGGCCGCGCCGCCGCGCACCCAGCCCACCAGTTCCTTGGAGAAGTCGATGAGGGTATCGGTGATGCCGCCGGCGCTCATCAGCTCGCCCATCAGGATGAAGAAAGGCACCGCCAGCAGCGTGTAAGAGTTCAGGTTGGAGACAAATTTCAGCGCCATCTGCATGGGGTTGATCCCCAGGTAGAAGAAGTCCACCAGCGAGGCGATGCCGATGGCGTAGACCACCGGCACCCGCAGGAAGACCAGCAGCAAAAACAGAACCACCAGAATCATAGTGGCAATGGAAGCAGTCGTCATTTCTTGGCACTCCTTTCCACCCATTCCCCGACGAGCGCCAGAATGTTCAGCACGCCGGTGACGGGCAGCGAAATATACATCACCGCGTAGGGGACGTTGATGCCGGCCATATTGTTGTTGGCGCCGGATTTTGCCAGCTGCAGGCCGTACACGATCAGGAACAGAGAGAAGACGAAGATGCAGGCAGTACTGAGGATATCGGTGGCGGCCACGCCCTTGGAACCCAGCTTATCGTCAAACATCGTCACGCGCAGATGTTCATTCTTGCGCACCACCAGCGCGGAGCCGAGCAGACTGAGCCAGACAAGGCAGAGCAGGGAGAACGGCTCACCCCACATGGTGGAGGTGTGGAGCAGATACCGCCCCAGGAAGATATAAAAGACGACCGCGACAAGAGCGCCGAGGATCAGCGCGCAGATATGCTTCACCAGGGTGAAGACAACCGCGTCGACCTTTTGCCAAACGCTTTTAAATTGGTCCATAATCGATTCCTTTCCAAAAAAAATGCCCCCGCGGCACACAACCGCGTCCGCAGGGGCTTGCTGTCTCTATCATGCGGGTCCCACCCGCAGGCAGGCGGCGGGCCCTCTTTTACGGCTCACCGCCCGCAGCCGGGCGGCCTCGCAGAACGGCAGGGCAAAGGGAGGGCAGACGATCAATACTCGCCGCTCTGGATGCGGGCGATGATGTCCTGGATCTCCTGGCTCTGCTGCGCGTACAGCGGGGCGCAGGCTTCCTGCCAGTTCTCGATATCGGTGACTTCCAGCAGGGTGATGCCCTTCTCCTCAAAGGAGTCGAAGCAAGCCTGCTCCTGTTCCTGGTTGTAGGCGTAGCAGGCATCGCGGGCGGTCAGCGCGGCCTCCTGCAGCCAGCCCTGCTCGGTCTCGTTGAAGCTGTTCCACTTGTCGGCGTTCATCAGCACAACGCCGCAACCGAAGGTGTGGGCGTCGGTGATGAAGTAGGGGGCAACCTCGTTGAAGGAGTTGGACATATAGGAGGTGACGCCGTTCTCGGCGGCATCCACCACGCCGGACTGGAGGGAGGTATACAGCTCAGAGTAGGCGATGGCGGTGGCGGTGGCGCCCAGGGCGTCCATGGTGTTCAGCATCAGGTCGGTCTCCGGCACGCGGACCTTCAGGCCCTTCATCAGGTCAAGGGTGAACTCGGTGGGCTCGCCCAGGCGCTTGTAGACGTCGGGGGTGATGAACATCGAGCGGGGGCCTTCCACCAGCCAGCCCAGGGCGACGTAGCCGCAGTCGGCCTCCTCCACGCTGTCCAGCAGTTCCTGGCCCAGGTCGCTCTCGGCCACAGCCTCAAACTCCGCCATATCTTTGAAGACGTAGGGCAGGCCGGTGGCGCCGATCACCTCGGCGCCGTAGTTCGGCAGGGAGGAAGCGTTGCCGCGGAAGATATCCAGGGTTCCCATCTGGATGCCCTGCATGCTCTCGGCCTCGCTGCCCAGGGTGCCGTTGGTGTACAGTTCGATGGTGATGTGGCCGCCGGAAAGCTCGGCGATCTTATCGGCAAAGGCGTGGGCGCCCACGGTGGCGCCGTAATCCTCGCCGTTGACCTCGTTCCAGGTCAGGACGTAGTCGTTGCCGGACCAGCCCTCGGGGTCGCCGGAGGCGGTTGCCTCGCTGGATGCGGTGGAGTCTGCGGTGGAGTCTGCGGTGGAAGCGGCCTCCGACGAAGCGGTGCTCGTGGAAGCGGAACCGCCGCAGGCCGCCAGAGACAGCGACATGGCAGCAGCCAGAGTGAGTGCGATCAGCTTTTTCATAGTGTTTTCCTCCTTAAAATAATGTGAATCCTTTTCCGCCCCCTCCTAGTTGGGGAGCGGTTATCAACAAAAACGTTTTTGTTGATTTCTGACCACAATTTAGCATATTAGGGCTGAAATGTCAACATTCTTTTTGCATTTTTTCTTGTTCGGAAACCATTTTTGTCAAAATAAGCAAAAACGTTTCGCTATATTATTGCATTATGCTGAACTTGCTGCCGAAATTTTGTTTTTGCTTTACATTTCCTCCCCCGCCCGCTATAATCTAGTAAAACGTTTCGGTTCTTCCCGAAGCGATAGGAGGGCTATGTATGAAAATCACGAAATTTGAAACCTGGTGGGTGGAGCGCGGGCGCTGCCTGTTTGACGAGAAGCGCCAGGGCGGCGCCAAGATGGGCTGGGATGTCATCGCGCTGAAGCTCACCACCGACACCGGCCTGGAGGGCATCGCCACCTGCATGGCCGCCCGCAGCGGCGCTGTCAGCGAGGCTTACCTGCAGGAGAGCATCGGCCCGGTGGTGCTGGGCCGCGATCCCCACGACCGGGAGGCTATCTTCCAGGAACTGTGGACCATTGACCGGCACGAGGCGTTTTTCCCGGTCTTCCTGCCCGGCCCGGTGGATGTGGCCCTGTGGGATATCTGCGCCAAGGAGGCCGGCCTGCCGCTGTACAAATACATCGGCGCCTGCCGCACAAGCCTGCCGGTTTACGCCAGCGGCAACTTCCACAGCACCGTGCAGGAGTATGTGGATGAGGCCCTGTATTATAAAGGGAAGGGCATCCCCGGCTACAAAGCCCATCCCGGCGGGCCGGTCGCCTTCGACAAGGCGGTTCACGAAGCGCTGCGGGAGGCTGTCGGCCCCGAGTACCTGCTGATGACCGACCCGGTGGGCGACTACACTTTGAACGAGGCCGTGCAGGTGGGCCGCCAGCTGGAACGGCTGGGCTACAAATGGTTTGAGGAGCCGTTCCGCGATTTTGAACTGTATAAATACAGTGAATTGTGCCGCACGCTGGATATCCCCATCGCCGCCACCGAGACGACCCGGGGCTGCCACTGGGGTGTGGCGCAGGTCATCGCCCAGCGGGCGGCGGACATTGTGCGGGCCGACGTGAGCTGGAAGGATGGCATCACCGGCACGCTGAAGATCGCCCATCTGGCGGAGGCGTTCGGCCTGAACTGCGAGATCCACACCACCACGATGAATTACATGGATTTGGTGAACCTGCACGTCAGCTGCGCCATTAAAAACTGCGAATACTTTGAGTATTTCGTCCCCGAAGAAAATTATACCCTGCCGATGAAGGGCAGGCTTCCCATCGACGGGCAGGGGATCATCCACGTTCCCGACGCCCCCGGCGTGGGCGCCGAACTGGATTGGGAACTGATCGAGCGCAGCTGCCGTAGCCACCGCGTGCTGACGTACACAGGGCAGTAAAAAAGCCCCCGCCGGGCGGGAGCCAAGGTAAAAAAGTTATCCATGCCGGGGGAGCGCGGCGTAGCCCCGCCCCGCTAAATCAGCAGGGAGCGATCCCCCCCGCGGGAATACATCACCAGGTTACTGCGGAACACCACCTCGCTGCCCACATAGTAGGTCTTGTATGCCGGGGCCTTGCCCTGGGTCAGGTACTCCACCAGGGTCTTGGTTCCCAAATAGCCCTGGGCGTAGGGGTTTTTCTGGATCACATTGTGCAGCACGCCCCGGCGCAGACGGTCGATATTCTCCTCCGAGAGGTCGCTGCCCACCGCAAAGACCTCCCCCGCCTTGCCGCACTCCTCCAGCGCCCGGCCCATCAGCACACTGCTTTGGGACAGCACGCTGCAGCAGGCCGCCACATCGGGGCGGGAGACCTGCTGCAGGATCTTGCGGTAACTATCCTCCTCCATCCCCCAGGAATGGTCATAGTAGACCAGATTGGTGGCCCGATTCTCCCGCATATAGGCGTCAAACCCTCGCACGATCAGCGAGTGAGCTTCCCACTTGGGGTTGCCCGCGCAGAGCAGGATGCTGCCAAAGCGCGGCACCCGGCTCAGGATCAGTTCCGCCATCGTCCGGCCGATCACGTCATAGTCCGGCTGGATGCAGCACAGGCTGCCGCTGGCGGGGTTATCGGAACTGAGCAGCACCACCGTCACGCCGCCGCTGTGCAGCTGCTGCCATTCCTGCTGGGTGAAGGCGTTCATGTGGCCCACCATCAGCAGGCCGTCCACCTTCTTTTCCCGTAGCATCTCGCGCAGCTGCGCCAGCGCCTGGGATTCCCACAGATCATTCTCAAAGTAGGAAAGCTCGGTACATTCCAGATTCATGTCCTCCGCTTTCGCCAAGTAATCCCGCACCCCTTTCCAGACGGGCGGGTAATAGTAGCGGTTGCTGCCGCTTTCGCCGGGCAGGAAGACAACCACCCGGCGGGTCTTGCGTTTCAGGCTGGAGGCCATCGAGTTGGGCTGGTAGCCCATCTCCTCCGCGATCTGCCGGATACGCTGCCGCGTGGCTGCGCCGACGCCGGATTTGCCGTTGAGCGCTTGGTGGACCGTGCTGATGGACACCCCGGCGGCCTCGGCCACCTCCCGGATGGTAACTTTCTTTTTCAAGTTTTCTCCCCCTTTGACGGCCTTCCGCAGGGTGGCAAAACCGTGAAGCCTTCCCCCGCGCCGCCCTTGCGAATCGCTTTGGTTCCATTATACACGAAATTCCACAAGGATGCAAAAATTTTCAACAGGAGGTTTTTTATGAAAGAATTGGCAGGCAGGGCCGGTATTGTCACCGGCGGTTCCAGCGGCATCGGTTTTCAGATCGCCAACGTGCTGGCGGAGGCCGGCGCAACGGTCTACGTCATCAGCCGCACCGGCAAACCCAAGGAGGGCGCGGGGGAAAGCGCCCCCGGCGTGCTCCATCTCAAGGGCGATGTGGGTGAGGCCGAACCCATGAAGGAATTGGCAGCCCAGTTGGCCGCCCAGCATGGCGGCTGCCTGGATTTTTTGGTCAACAACGCCGGCGTCAGCTACAAGTGCCGGGCGGAAGCCTTCCCCATGGATCAGTTTGACCGCATCATGGATGTAAACGTGAAGTATCTGTTCCAGATGAGCGTTCTCTGCTACCCTTATTTGAAGCGAAGCCCCGGCAAAGGCCGAATCATCAACATCACCAGCATGAGCGCCCACCTGGGCTTCTCTGAGGTAGTCCCCTACTGCACCAGCAAGGGGGCCGTGCTGGCAATGACCCGCGGCCTGGCCGTGGAGTGGGCGGCGGACAATATCTGCGTCAATTCCATCGCGCCGGGCTGGTTCCGCAGCAAAATGACCGAGCAGGTGGTGGATCCCGCCCGCGAAGCCAAGATCCTGGGCCGTATGCCGCTGCACGCCTACGGCGATACCCGCGATTTGGGCGCCATGGCGGCGTTCCTGTGCGGGCCGGGCGCGGGCTACATCACCGGGCAGGACTTCGCTGTGGACGGCGGTGCGCTGGCCTTCGGGTATTAAGCTCCCCGCCGCGCTCCCCTTCTCACGCTCGGCAATCCTCTCTACACCAAAGCTGCCCGGCACGAAAGCGAAACACGCTAGAGGTCGGGCAGCTTTTTTATCGCATCTTCTG
>CAZIVF010000114.1:0-6691 GCA_964542725.1 uncultured Subdoligranulum sp.
CGGAACCATGCCCTTGACGGCGTAGGTCATCGCCTTATCGCTGTTCTCAGCCATGAGGGTCTTGTACTGGGTCTCTTTCAGGCCGCCGATCCAGCCGGAATGGGTGCGGTGGAATTTCTTTTCCAGCTTCTTGCCGGTGAGGACAGCCGCGTCACAGTTGATGATAATGACATGGTCTCCGCAGTCGACGTTGGGGGTGAAGATGGGCTTGTTCTTGCCGCGCAGAATGACGGCAGCCTGGGCGGCAACGCGGCCCAGCGGCTTGCCGGCAGCGTCGATCACATACCACTTGCGGTCAGCCATCTCAGCGGGCTTAGCGAGAGTCGTGCTCATAGTTTGAAACCTCCGTATTTGATGTAACGCATCTATTTGGTAGCGCCCGGGGGCGCCGTTTTTGCGCAAGTGTGATTATAGCAGACCCGCGCCGCTTCGTCAAGCGGTTTCAAAAAGGTTTTTATTTTTCTCTGTTCAAACTCTTGTATTCTCTTGTTTTCTCTTGTTTTCTCTCGTATTCTCACAACGCATTTTTCCTGCCGGCGCCCACTGGCAATGGGGCGCACGGCGTGGTATAATGGCCGCAGAGCGAACGGACAGAGGGAAGGGCTGACGATGCAGAGATTGGAGGGTCTGGCGCGCAAAGCGATCCAGGACTATGAGATGATTGCCCCCGGGGACCGGGTGCTGGTGGGCGTTTCCGGCGGGAAGGACAGCGTGGCGCTGGCGGTGGCGCTGGGGCGGCTGCGGTCCTACCTGGGCGTCCCCTACGAGGTGCAGGCCGTGACGCTGGATCCCCGCTTCGGCGGCGTGGAGGGGGACTTCACCCCGCTGGCGGAACTGTTCGCCGCCGAGGGCATCCCCTATGAGGTGCGCCGCACCGACATTGGCCCGGTAGTCTTCGACTACCGGAAAGAGCAAAACCCCTGCGCCCTCTGCGCCAAGCTACGCCGCGGCACCCTGCACACCGCCGCCCAGGAACTGGGCTGCAACAAGGTAGCGCTGGGGCATCATCTGGACGACGCGGTGGAGACCTTCTATATGAACCTGTGGCGGGAGGGGCGCATCGGCTGCTTCTCCCCCGTGACCTATCTCTCCCGCCGGGGGCTGACGATGATCCGCCCCTTCCTGCTGGCCACCGAGCGGGAGGTGCAGCAGGCGGTGCGCCGCGCCGGGCTGCCCGTCATCAAGAGCCGCTGCCCCGCCGACGGCACGACCGTGCGGGAGGAAACCAAGGACTTTGTGCGGGAGATGAGCCGCAAGGATCCGGCCTTCCGCCAGAAGACCCTCCACGCCTTGCAGGAGAGCGGCATCGACGGCTGGAAGCCGCTGCACACGGGGCGCAAAAAGGATTGGTGAAAGGCCTTACCCGCCGATCTGCGCGCCGCCCCAGGTGCTGCGCTTCTTACCTTTATAAACGGAAACCGCGCCTTTTTGTTACCCGTTGGGCATAGATTATTTTGCAGGGCGGCGCGGCCCTGCCCTATTACTTGCGGAGCGGCCGCGTTTGTGCTATAATAAACCGATTATAAAGGCAGCGGCGGCGAGGGAAAGCAAGGCCGCTGCGGCGGCCCGCGCGGCGGGCCGGGAGGCAGAGAATGGAAGACGCATGTTTTGAGAAGCATTGCTGGGCCGAGATCGACCTGGACGCGCTGGCGCACAATTTTGCTCTGGCACAGCGGACGGTGGGTGGCCCCGTCTGCGCGGTGGTCAAGGCGGACGCCTACGGCCACGGCGATGCGGCGGCGGCCCGCGCGCTGGACGAGGCGGGCGCGGCGGCTTTCGCCGTCAGCTGCCTGGCCGAGGCGCGGCACCTGCGGCGGCACGGCATCGCCAAGCCGCTGCTGATCCTGGGCTACACGGATCCCCGCCGGGCCGCCGCGCTGGCGGCGGACGATATCGCCACAGCGGTCTTCTCGGCGGAGTACGCGAGGCAGCTTTCCGCCGCCGCCCAGGCCGCCGGCGTCACTGTGAAGGTGCATCTGAAGGTGGATACCGGCATGGGCCGCATCGGCTTTGCGGTGCGCTCCGGCATGGAGGAGGCCGTGGCCGGGCTGGAAGCCTGCTATGCCCTGCCGGGGCTGCGGATCACCGGCATTTTCCAGCATTTTGCCGTGGCGGACAGCAACGCCCCCGCCGACCTGGTCTACACCGAGGAGCAGCACGCCCTGTTCTGCCGGGTGGTGGAGCGTCTGCGGGCGGACGGCTTTGACCCCGGCGTCGTCCACTGCGCCAACAGCGCCGCCCAGATGCGCCGCCCAGAATGGCGGCACGACCTGACCCGCGCGGGCATCATCCTGTATGGCCTGGACCCCAGCGACGAGGTTGCCATCCCCGGCCTGCGCCCCGTGATGACGCTGAAAGCTCTCGTCACCCAGGTCAAGGAGCTGGCCCCCGGCCAGTGCGTCAGCTATGGCCGCACCTTCACCGCCAAGGGGCCGGTGCGGGCGGCCACCGTCTGCGTTGGCTATGCCGACGGCTACCCCCGCCTGCTCTCGGGCAGCCGGGCCCAGGGGATGATGCTGGTGAACGGGCAGCCCGCGCCGGTGCTGGGCCGGGTCTGCATGGACCAGACGCTGGTGGATGTGACCAACATCCCCGGCGCGGCAATGGGCGATGAAGTCGTCGTCTTCGGCCCCGGCGGGGCCGACACGGCGGACAGTATTGCCCGCAAGACCGGCACCATCAACTACGAGATTGTCTGCGGTATCTCCCGCCGCGTACCCCGCGTCTACCTGAAAAACGGCGCGGTAACGGAAATTTGGAACGACCTGGAGGAAGGCTAATGGCACGCGACAACATCCGCAACTTCTGCATCATTGCCCACATCGACCACGGCAAATCCACCCTCTCGGACCGGATGCTGGAATTGACCGACAGTGTGGACAAACGCACCATGACCGACCAGGTGCTGGACGATATGGAGTTGGAGAGGGAGCGCGGCATCACCATCAAGGCCCGCGCCGTGACGATGCGCTACCGCGCCGATGACGGTCAGGACTATATGTTCAACCTCATCGATACCCCCGGCCATGTGGACTTTGCCTATGAGGTGAGCCGCAGTCTGGCGGCCTGCGAGGGCGCGGTGCTGGTGGTGGACGCCAGCCAGGGCGTGGAGGCCCAAACGCTGGCGAACTGCTACCTGGCCATTGATCACAACCTGGAAGTGGTCCCCATCCTGAACAAGATCGACCTGCCCAGCGCTGACCCCGACGCGGTGGCCCAGGAGGTGGAGGATGTCATCGGCCTGCCCTGCCTGGACGCGCCCCGCGTCTCGGCCAAGCTGGGGCTGAACATCAGGGAGGTGCTGGAGCGGGTCATCACCGACATCCCCGCTCCCGCCGGCGACCCGGACGCGCCGCTGAAGGCGCTGATCTTTGACTCCATCTACGACAGCTACAAGGGCGTCATCGTCTATGTGCGGGTCTTTGAGGGGACGGTGCACCCCGGCGACACCATCCTCCTGATGAGCACCGGCGCGCAGTTCCAGCTGGTGGAGGTGGGCCACATGGGCGCCACCAGCCTGACCCCCTGCAACAAGCTGGAAGCCGGCGAGGTGGGCTACCTTACCGCCAGCATCAAGACGGTGCGGGATACCCGTGTGGGCGATACTGTGACCCTGGCCGCCGCCCCCACCGGCGAGGCGCTGCCCGGCTTCCGCACGGTGCAGCCGATGGTGTTCTGCGGCATCTACCCCGCCGACGGCGCGGACTACCCCGATTTGAAGGACGCGCTGGAAAAACTGCAGCTCAACGACGCTTCGCTGAGTTTTGAGCCGGAAACCAGCGCGGCGCTGGGCTTCGGCTTCCGCTGCGGCTTTTTGGGGCTGCTGCACATGGAGATCATCACCGAGCGGCTGGAGCGGGAGTTCGACCTGGATCTCATCACCACCACACCCGGCGTTCAGTACCGCCTGACGCTGACCGACGGGACGGTGGAAATCATCGACAATCCCTCCGCCTACCCCGATCCGGCGCGCATCGCCAAACAGGAGGAGCCTTTTGTCAACGCCCACATCTATACCCCCAACGACTATGTAGGCCCGCTGATGGACCTCTGCCAGCAAAAGCGCGGCGTGCTGGTGGACATGAAATATATGGACGAGACCCGCGTGGACCTGCACTATCAGCTACCGCTGGGCGAGATCGTCTACGACTTTTTTGACGCCATCAAGAGCCGTAGCCGGGGCTACGCCAGCTACGACTATGAGTGGGAGGGCTGGCACGAAAGCAAGCTGGTCCGGCTGGACTTTTTGCTCAACGGCGATATGGTGGACGCCCTCTCGATGATCGTCTTTGCCGACAACGCCTACACCAAGGGCCGCCGCATCTGCGAGAAGCTCAAGGAGAATATCCCCCGCGCCCTGTTTGAGATTCCCGTGCAGGCGGCGGTGGGCGGCAAGGTCATCGCCCGCGAGACCGTCAAGGCGATGCGCAAGGACGTGCTGGCCAAGTGCTACGGCGGCGACATCACCCGCAAAAAGAAGCTGCTGGAGAAGCAGAAGGAGGGCAAAAAGAAGATGCGCCAGCTGGGTACCGTCAATCTGCCCAGCGAGGCGTTCACCGCCGTCCTCAAGCTGGATTCCGATTCCTGAGCCTACCGCGCGGCAGATCCCCCTTCACAAAGCAAAACGATATGCTCCCCCGTAAGAGGCAGTGAAAAAGAGAACTGCCTATTATGGGGGAGCATATCTCATTTCCGGGGGAAGGGCTTTTGGAAGCGCTGCCCAGATTGTCAAAAACAGATTTTTGTTACAAATTGTTTCCAGGCAAATCCCGACTCACAAAAACACCACACATAAGCAGAAGCCGATCACTTATTCCAATCAAGCAAGTATCCGTTTTGTGTATTTATTTCAGTTGCCACTGTTCTGCCTGGTTCTGTTCGTTCCAGAGGGACGCATATAAACCATTCTCTGTGAGCAACTGTTCATGGGTTCCCTGTTCTTCCACTCGTCCGTCTTTTAGAACAAAGATATTGTTCGTGGGGATATATCCCACATAACGATAGCCCTTTGCCGCATATTCATCAATGATGCTTCTATATTTTTCCGATACTGCACCAATAATTTGCCAATATGTACATTTACATATTCATATCTTTTCATAACAGTCCCTCTCTCGAACTTCGGGATTGTCGTTTCGTAAAATGCTATGTATCCAAGTTTTATTTTACCATTCCATTGGATGGCCCTCAATAGAGACTTTTGGCTAAAAATATCCGCAACGTTTATTCTAAAAGAGACTTCCCGTTTAACGCCGGGGGCTGCCATCGTCGGGGCCGGGGGCGGGTCTGCCCCGGGTTGGCCTCACTCCGCCTTGCGGCCAACCCAGAGGGCTTTCAGTTTGGAATAGACGATGCACTGCTCCGTGTACAGGCTGAAATAGCCGGACAGCAGGTAGGACACCGCGCATCCCAGCGCGAACAGCGGCAGGCTCTGCCCGCCGAACAGTTCCGCCGCCAGCAGCGTGGAGGCCAGCGGGCAGTTAGTCGCGCCACAGAACAGCGCCACCATGCCCAGCGCCGCGCCAAAGGGGGCGGGCAGCCCCAGCAGCGGTGCCGCCACGCAGCCAAAGGTCGCGCCGGTAAAGAAAACGGGAACGATCTCCCCGCCCTTGAAGCCCGCGCCCAGCGTCAGGGCGGTGAACAGCATCTTCAGCAGGAAGGCGTAGGGCAGGGCCTCGCCCGCAACAGCGGCGCGCAGCACCTGCTCACCCGCGCCGTTGTAGTCGGTGGTGCCAAGCAGCAGAGTCAGCGCCAGCACCAGGCCGCCGCCCGCCGCCGCCCGCAGATAGGGGTTGGGGAAAAACTTGGCGTACAGCTTGGGGGCTGTGTGAAGCAGTTCACAGAAAACGATGCTCAGCCCCGCCAGCATCGCCGACAGCAGCACCGTCTGGACGATAGCCAGCGGCGTAGCCTCCACCGGCGCAGCGAGCGGGAAGGCGGTGGGTTCCACCCCCATCTTGCCGGCGATCCAAACACCGATGAGCGCCGACAGCAGGCAGGGAGCCAGCGCCGCATAGTACATCACCCCCACGCTGACGACCTCCAGCGTGAAGACAGTGGCCGCCAGCGGCGTGCCGAAAACAGCCGAGAACGCCGCCGCCATGCCGCACATCGTCATCACATGAACGTCACGCTCATCCAGCTTGAGAGCTTGGCCGATCCGCCCGCCGACCGCGCCGCCCAGCTGCAGGGCTGCCCCCTCCCGCCCGCTGGAGCCGCCCACCAGATGGGTGAGTACGGTGGAGACAAAGATCAGCGGCGCAGTGCGCAGCGGCAGAGGCGTCTGCCCCCGCACCGCCGCGAACACCGCATTGGTGGAGCCGCCGCCCGGCTGGCGGGCCAGACGATACAGCCCCACGATGGCGGCGCCCGCCGCGGGCAGCCCCCAGATCAGCCGGGGGCAGGCGGTGCAGGCGGCGGTAGCCCAGTGCAGCGCCAACCAAAAGGCGGCTCCGCACGGCCCCACCACCAAGGCCACCAGCACCGGGAGGACCAGCCATTTGACCGCCCCCAGCAGGTACGCTTTCAGATTTTCAAAATTCATACAAATCACCCCTTATCCCATAGCGCTGCTTCCGATTATACAACTAAATTCCCCGCAACTCAAGCTTGACGGCACGGCGCAGGGCGGGTATAATAAGATAGTTCCCCATCGAGGTGTTGCGCAGTTGGTAGCGCGCGTGGTTTGGGA
>CAZIVF010000115.1:0-6671 GCA_964542725.1 uncultured Subdoligranulum sp.
CCGCCGCTCGATGGCGGTCATATATCGTTTGACCGGGGGTATACACTTCTTTTTCATCTCACGATTCCTCCTGTAAAAACTTCTCCACGCAGGCGGCAAACTGCCGCCAGGTATCCGTCTGCCCGGCCAGCGCGGCACGGCCCGCCTCGGGTGATGGTATACACCTTGCGGGAGGTTTTGGGGCTGCCCAGCGCGCCGTCCGGGGTCTGCCAGGCCGAACGGATCCGCCCGTCGTCCTCCAGCCGGTAGAGGATGGGATAGAGCGTTCCCTCCTTCAGGGTCAGCAGCCCGCCGCCGCCATCCCGCAGGCCAAAATCTCTTGGCAGGGCGGCTTGCAAAGCCCGCCCGCAGCCGGTATACTGGTAGTACAATGAAAAAGCTGAAAGGGCAGTTACTATGCGATTGTTTGACGTTTTGGGGCCTGTGATGACCGGCCCATCCAGCAGCCACACAGCCGGGGCGGTGCGCATCGGCCTGACGGCCCGCCGCCTGCTGGGCGGGGAACCCGCCGGGGCAGAGATCCTGCTGCACGGCAGCTTCGCCGCCACCGGCCGCGGCCACGGCACCGACAAAGCCCTGGTGGCGGGCCTTTTGGGGATGCAGCCCGACGATGACCGCATCCCCCGCAGCTTTGAACTGGCCGGGCAGGCGGGGTTGCACTTTACCATCGGCACGGTGAACCTGCGGGGGGCGCACCCCAACACCGCTCTGCTGCGGCTGGCAAGCCGGGAAGGCTGCGGGGTGGAGGTGATGGGTGCCTCCATCGGCGGCGGGCGGATCAACATCTGCCAGATTGATGGCATCACGACCAATTTCGGAGCGGACTGCAACACCCTCATCGTCAACAACGTGGATACCCCGGGCAGTGTGGCCCTGGTGACTGACTGCCTGAGCCGGCGCGGCATCAACATTGCCACTATGCAGCTTTACCGCGCGGCGGCGGGCGGCCAGGCGGTGATGGTGCTGGAATGTGACGAGCCGATACCCGACGAGGCGACGGATTTTCTGCGCGGTCGGCCGGGCATCCTGAAAGTAACCAGCCTGAATCTTTGAGGGGGAGGGAAGAGCGATGTCCTTTGCTTCTGTAAAAGCAATGCTGGCCGCCTGCGAGCGCAGCGGCCAGCCCTTGTACGAGGTGATTTTGGAGAGCGATCTGGCGGAGAGCGCTCTGACCCGCGCTCAGTCGGAGGCCGAGATGCGCCGCCTCTGGGCGGTGATGACCGCCACCAGTGCGGGGTATTGCGCCGCCGACCGCTCGATGAGCGGTTTTGCAGGCGGCGACGCCGCCCGGGTGGAGGCCGCCGCCCGGCAGGAGCTGCTGTACAGCGGCGGCTACCTGAGCCAGGTCATGGCGGAGGCGCTGAAAACCGCCGAGTGCAACGCCTGCATGAAGCGCATCGTGGCGGCCCCCACGGCGGGCAGCTGCGGGGTGCTGCCCGCCGTGCTGCTGCCCCTGTGGCGCGCCGGGCAGGCGGGCGAGGCGGCGGTCTGCCGCGCGCTGTATGTGGCGGGGGGCTTTGGGCAGATCATCGCCGCACGGGCCACGCTGGCCGGCGCGGAGGGCGGCTGCCAGGCCGAGGTGGGCGCTGCCAGCGCTATGGCCGCCGCCGCGCTGGTGGATCTGAAGGGCGGCAGCCCCGCCGCCTGCGCCGAAGCCTGCGCCATGGCGCTGACCAACCTGGAGGGGCTGGTCTGCGACCCGGTGGCGGGCCTGGTGGAATTGCCCTGCATCAAGCGCAACGTCATCGGCGCAGTGAACGCCGTCTCGGCTGCCGACATGGCGCTGGCCGGCGTGGTGGGGCATATCCCTGCCGATGAGGTGATCGACGCCATGGCCGAAGTGGGCGCGGCGATGAGCAAGGATTTGCGGGAGACTGGCATCGGCGGCCTGGCAGGCACCCCCACAGGCCGGAAAATACGGGAGATTGTGATGATGGGCCGGGAATAAGCCGCCGTTTATGCCGCCCGCCGCCGGTTCAGCAGCCCCCCGGGCGCGGCAGAGCCAGGTACTTCTCCACCAGCGCGTAGGAGACGCTGCCCTCGGGGTGGACCATCCCCAGCGCCTGTGCCGCCGGGACCCAGAGGGCGGCGTCCACCTCGCCGGAAAGCACAAGCTCCGCCCTGCGCACCTGGGCCAGGAACCCGATCATCAGCATCCCTTTTTTGCCGAACCAGTAGGTCCCCGCAAAGTCCAGCGCCTGTACCCGGAGGCCGATCTCCTCCTCAATCTCCCGGCGGGCGGTCTCTTCCGCCGTCTCGCCCGGTTTTATGTAGCCGGAGACCAGATTGTAATACTGGTGGGAGATATACCCCTGCCGCAGCAGCGCCACCTCCCCCTGCTCGTCCGCCGCCAGCGCGATGATGCAGGCGGGGAAGATATCGAACAGCGGCGTGTTGCAGCCGCCGCACCACGGCACCAGCCCTTCGTCGCCGGTTTCTCTCAGCACGGTCTTGCGCCCGCAGTGCGGGCAATGGGTGAAACGCATGATAAACCTCCCCGCGGGGCCACAGGCCCCGGAACTTTCTCCCCCTATGGTACCACATTCGGCCCACCATGGCAAGGCGGATCCCCCCGGCACAAAGCCCAAGGGGAGTCCGAAAAGGGGCGATTTGTTGTACAAAGCGGGGAAAATTCAGCGTTTTCCGGCGGCTTGCGGGCATACCTCTTGCATTTCCGGCAAAACTATTGTATAATACTAATTGCGGACAGGGCTGAATTGCGCTGTTTTGCATACGGATGTGGGTCCCGTGCGTGGAAGGCCCGTGAACCATGTCAGGCGGGGAACCGAGCAGCATTAAGCGGCGTCGTTCCAGTGCTGCGGCAAACCTGCATCCGTATGCAAAGCGGCGCAGCCGCGTGCTCTGCCGCGTTTTTTTGTATCACTGCATTACTGGCAGAAGGAGGTGCCTTATGTACCGTGCGCTTTACCGCAAATGGCGTCCCCGCCGCTTTGCCGATGTTGTGGGCCAGACCGCCATCGTCACGGCGCTGCAGAATCAGATCGCGGCGGGCCGTATCGGCCACGCCTATCTGTTCACCGGCACACGCGGCACCGGCAAGACCACCTGCGCCAAGATCTTTGCCAAGGCGGTCAACTGCCTGGATACCGCCAGCCCCGACCCCTGCTGCGAATGTGAGGTCTGCCGCGGCATTGACTCCGGCGCGATCATGGATATCATCGAGATGGACGCCGCCTCCAACAACGGCGTCGACGATATCCGCGACCTGCGGGACGAGGTAGCCTACCTCCCCTCTGTCTGCCGCTACAAGGTCTATATTATCGACGAGGTTCACATGCTGTCGGCGGCTGCCTTCAACGCGCTGCTCAAGACGATGGAGGAGCCGCCCGAGCATGTCATCTTTATCCTGGCCACCACCGAGGTGCAGAAGGTTCCCGCCACCATCCTCAGCCGCTGCCAGCGGTATGACTTTGGCCGTATCACGGCGGACGATATTGCCAGGCGGCTCACCTATGTGGCGGGGCAGGAGGGCATCGAACTGGACCCCGGCGCGGCCCGGCTGATCGGACGCCTGGCCGACGGCGCTCTGCGCGACGCCCTCTCCATTTTGGATACCTGCGCCGGCGTCTCCAACACGGTGGACGAAGCGCTGGTGCGCCGTATGGCCGGCGTTACGGACCGGAGCTATCTCTTCACCATCAGCGATGCCATCGCCGCGCAGGATTCCGTCAGGGCCTTGCAGGAAATCGCCGCCCTGCGCCAGCAGAGCGTGGATATGCGCCGCCTCTGCATGGAACTGGCCGCCCACTACCGCAACCTGATGCTCTGCGCCCTGCCCGGCGGCGACGGCCTGCTCACCGGAACATCCCCGGAGGAGGAGGCCGCCTATGCCGCCCGCAAAAATTTCCCCCAGGCGGAGGCGGTGCGGGCCATCAACGCTTTCGGCTTGGCGCTGGAAAAGATGGGCCGTGGCACCGACCAGCGCATCGAGTTGGAACTGGCTGTTTTTTCGCTGACCCAACCGGAAACGGTTCCGGCGGTTCAGGCACCGACGATCCCGGCAGTCCAGCCTTTTACCAGCGCGCCGCCCGCTGCGGCGGCACCGCCCCCAGCGTCCGCCGCCCCGCCTGTGCCGGAGGCGGAACCGGCCTTCCTGCAGCCGGAACTGCCGCCGTTGCCGCAGGCTCAGCCAGTCACGCCGTCCCCTGCGCCGGCCGCGCCGCGCCGCGCCGCCCCCGCTCCCGCCGGCCCACCCCAACCCTTTGTGCAGTGGCCCATTGTGCTGGCCGAAATCGAGGAGCGGGATCCCATGCTGATCTCGTTTCTGCGGGGGACCCGAGCCTACTATGACGGCAGGCGGGTGCTGATCGAGTGCAGTGACGCTTTCCGCGACTATATGCGCCAAAACCGCGAGACATCCAAGTCCATCAAGGAATATATCTATAAAGTCACCCAGATCAAATGCAACATAGGTCCCTACGAGGCCCCCAAGGCCGAGGGGGACGCGTCCGCCGTCACCGTCGATGAGACGCTGCAAACTATGCAGTCCCTCGGCGTCGACGTTATCGTTACCGAAAAATAAGGAAGCTCTGCATCCATCCGGCGCGCAGATTGCCGGGCGAGCCATGCGGATGGCCAAGAGAAAGCGCAGCTGGACCCGGTCGATTCAGCGGGCGTTTTCTCCAAGCCGGCAGGATGCACACCAAGCCCGCAGGGCGCGGTTGGTTCAGAGATTCCGTCAAGGAGGAAAACCCTATGAAAGCAAGAATGCCCAAAGGCTATGGCCGCCCCGATCCCAACGCCATGATGCGCCAGGTCCAGAAGATGCAGGACGAGATCCGCGCCAAGCAGGCGGAACTGGAAGCCAAGGAGTATACCGGCACCGCCAGCGGCGAGATGGTCACTGTCACGATGACCGGCAAGCATGAGATCACCGCCGTCAAGATCAAGCCGGAGGCCGTCGATCCCGATGATATCGAGATGCTGGAGGATCTGATCGCCGCCGCCGTCAACAGCGCCGTGGCTGCGGTGGATAAGGATTCCGATGAGGAAATGGCAAAGATGACCGGCGGCATGAACATCCCCGGCCTTGGCTGATAAGGGGAACGCTATGCCGCAAAATAACGCTGAACCGCTGGAAAATCTTATCGATCAGTTTGCGCGTTTCCCCGGCGTGGGCCGCAAAGGCGCCACCCGCATGGCCTACGAGGTCATGGGCATGTCCAACGAGCAGGCGATGGAACTGGCCAAGGCCATTGAACACGCCAAGACCGACCTGCACCGTTGCCGCCTCTGCCAGGATTATACCCCCGGCGAGGTGTGCAGAATCTGCGCATCCCAAAAGCGGGACCGCAGCGTCATCTGTGTGGTGGAAAGCCCCCGGGATATCAAATCCATCGAGCGCACCCATGAGTATCACGGCCTCTACCATGTGCTGCACGGCCTCATCTCCCCCATGGACGGCGTGGGGGCGGACCAGCTCTGCGTCAAGGAATTGCTGGCCCGCCTGAATGAGTCCGTCAAGGAGGTCATCATGGCCACCAGCCCCACGGTGGAGGGGGAGGCCACCGCCATGTACCTGGCCAAACTCATCAAGCCGCTGGGGGTCAAGGCCACCCGCCTGGCCTACGGCCTGCCGGTGGGGTCCAGCCTGGAATATGCCGACGAGACCACCATCTACCGCGCCATGCAGGGCCGGGGGGAGCTGTAGCAATTTACCAACTTTGTGCCGCAAAGGCGCTCTTCCCCTTGACAATTTGCCCCAGGCACGGTATAATCACATATCTGCCAAGGAGGTGAGCCTGATGGAGGAGGAAAAAACCGGGAAAAAGATGATAGCCCAAAACCGTGAGGCGCGCCACGAATACTTTGTCATCGAAGCGCTGGAAACCGGCATTGAACTGGTGGGTACCGAGGTGAAAAGCCTGCGGGCCGGCGGCGTGAACCTGAAGGATTCCTGGGCGGATATCGACGATGGGGAACTGATCGTCAAAGGGATGCACATAAGCCCCTACGACCACGGCAACATCTTCAACAAAGACCCCCGCCGCCCCCGGCGCCTGCTGGCTCATAAGGCGGAGATACGCCGTCTGGCCCAGCAGATCAAACTGCAGGGCTATACGCTGATCCCGCTGTCGCTCTACTTCAAGCGGGGCCGCGTCAAGCTGGAACTGGGGCTGTGCAAGGGCAAAAAACTCTACGATAAGCGGGCTTCCGCCGCCGCGCGGGACGCCAAGCGGGATATTGACCGCGCGCTGAAAACGCGGTATTGAGTCCGCCTTGCATCTGCTGTTTGCAGGGGAACTTCATCTTTCACACTTCGCTTTCCCGGCGGGCTTTGCCCGCCGAATACCTGGGGATGTACTGGTTTCGACGGGGAGAGAGGGGCGTGAGCAGCGGGCCGTGGCGGCGCGCCACGCTAAAAGCGCCACTTCAAAATGAACTGACAACGATTATACTGTTGCCGTCGCGGCCTGATTAGGCCCGACCGTCCTGCCCGCCTTAGTACCGCGCGGGGCCAGGGCGTCGATTAGGTACTGAACGTGAACGGGCTTAAGCTTTGCGGCCCGTCATGAATTTATGAAGCTACCAAGGCGCAGCGCGCGTATGTTCGCCCACGCCACGGGAACCCCAATAAGCATACTGCGCCCGGAGATACTCTAACCGCTTTCTTTTCGGACAGGGGTTCGACTCCCCTCATCTCCACCAAA
>CAZIVF010000116.1:0-6381 GCA_964542725.1 uncultured Subdoligranulum sp.
CTTCCCCTAAATTTTGCTCTCAGCCGCCCAAGTTCTTCAGGAACGCGCCGATCTTTTCCTCCTGGTAGGGGGCGTATTCCCCCGCCTGCAGCTTGGCGTAGCCGACGGAGGCCAACTCCGCCCAGCTTTCGCCCTCGCGGCGGACCAGGATGGGGTAATACCACACGCCGTTCTTTTGGGCGGCGTCCCGGTCGCCGGGGGCGTCGCCCACCATCAGCACATGGTCGGGCGCGTAGCCGAATTCCAGCAGCTGGGCGATGCAGGCCGCCTTGCTGCCCACGTCCTGGGCCAGCACAATGTCCACATGGTCCAGCAGGGCGCAGCGCTCCCACTCCTCCATCACGGCGCCCCGGTTGGCGCTGGAAACGATCGCCACATCGGCAAATGCGGACGCGGCGGCCAGCCCCTCCTTCGCGCCGGGGAAGGGCTTTTTCTCCTCGTTCGGCAGCGTGTTGATGCTGGCGTTCACCGCCTTGCTCCAGGCCAGCGCCTTCTCCAGGCAGGTGCGGCCCGGCGCGTCGATGGTCCTGGCCGCCGCCTCGGCCAGCCCGTCGTTGGAGAGGGCGGGGGCGTTTTCCACCCAGGCAGTCAGCGCTTCCAGGCCGGTGATGGTCTGGTATTGGTCGTTGATCTCGGTCAGGGCCAGATTCAGCCCCTTGAACCGGTTGATGCCCCGGGTCATCTGGTACAGGTTGATCTCATTCCAGCGCTGCAGGATCGGCCCGGCCCATTTTTGCAGTCCCCACTCGGCCACCATGCAGGGGCCGAAACAGCGGATATGCTTGATGTCCATCGTGTCCATGGCGCATCCGTCGGAATCCACACAGACCAGGAAGTCATGCCGTTTGGTGTAACTATCAAATGCGTTTGCCATCATAAAACCCTCCTCGGGCGCTTTTTTTCAGTATACCACATTCGTACGCTGCCCGTGAGGAAAATTTTAACTAAAAAATCGTAGAATTTTATGATTTTGCCCTGTATTCAATACAGCGCCGCCCGCGCGGCGGCGTATTTGCTGATGCTCATCATCTGCCCGCCGGCGGCGGAAAGCACGCCGCGCAGATATCCGGGCAGGTAGTGGTCGTACTTGACCTCCAAAATCACCGCCCCCGCGCCGTGCAGCCCCACCATCGGCACACGGGGATCAAACAGGGCGGCGCTTTTGGCGGCGCAGACCTGCTCGTCCAGCGTGATGCGCACCCGTTCCACCGGCAGCATCCAAGCGGTGCGCCGATAATCCACCAGCGCGGCGGGGCGGCGGTGTTCGCTCCGCAGCAGCAGGGCGGCGCGGCGGGCCGTGGGGGTTCCCTGGGCCAGCAGCGGCCCGGCATCCCCCGCCGTCAGGGCCAGCGCCTCGGCCCGGCTCACCGTCGCGGTCCGCTTGTGGGAATAGCGGCCCGCCTTCGCCTTGATCTCCAGCTTGACGGCCTGGGCCTCGGTGTCGTAAAGGCGCAGGCGCAGCTTTTGCCGCTCGGCCACGCCCAGCAGTTTATCGGTGTAGTCCCTGTCGTCGGGGGTATCAAAGTAGAGGCTGCGGATAAAGTACGCCCCTGCCGCGGCGTACTCGTCCCGCCGCAGCAGTCCGTCCAGCGCGCCCCGCAGCAGCGCGGCCTGGCCGGGGTTGAGCAGATATTTTTCCTCGTGGCGGTGTACCGCCAATTCAGCGCGTTCAGGCATCGGGCAGCCCTCCTTCCGCGGCCAGATAGCGATCCAGATAGTCCAGCATCACGTCGGCGCGGCGGGCGAAGTAGTCCTCCACCCGGCTCACATTGTCCTCCCACTCGTCGGCGCTGTACCGCAGCGGGACGGCGCTCTGGCCGATCAGCGCCCCGGCCAGCGGGGCCAGGGCGGTCACTTCCACCTCCTGCCGGGCCAAATCCCGGGCCAGTTCGGGGCGCAGCGCATCGCACCAGGGGCCAAAGGCCGCCAGCAGATTTTCCGGCGCGTAGGTGGTGGCCATCTCGCGGCGGTACACTTGGGCGAAACGCGCCCGGAACGCCTCGCTCTGCCACAGCTTCTGGAAAAGATTGCAGGCCACCGAGTACCAGGGCGCCGTCTCCCGCGCGGCGAAGGAATAGTCCTCCGCCAGCAGCTTTTGGAAGGGGTCCACCTCCGCGTCGATCAGCGTGGCATCCAGATCGTTCAGCAGGAAGTGCCAGCGGCCGTCGCTGCCCGCCCCGGCGTCCTTCCACAGGATGGTGTTGTTGCCGCCGTTGTACAGGCCGTCGGCGTTGTAGGTGTACATCTGGGCGACGACGTACCGGATGTAGCCGTCCAGATCGACGTTAGCCTCAGCCCAGGCCAGCCCCTCGTCGGTGGAGGCGTCCAGCCCGTCGACCCCTAGGCCGAGGGCGATCTTCTCCTCCTGGTTGGCCGGGTGGTCCGAGACGCCGGGGCAGATCAGATTCTCCGGATCCACGCCGAAGTGGCGGCGGAAGAAGTCCTCGTTTTTGCTCTCCCGCACGGTGTAGACACCCCAGTATTCGTCCTCCAGGTAGAGCGCCACCGGCAGATTGTACTGGGCGCCGAGGCCCTGATCATAGAGGTAGTTGTTCAGAAACGCATCCTGATGCAGCGAGAGATAGCTGGCCCCGTTGCCGCTGCCCCGCAGCACAAAGGCCCGCAGCGTATCGCCGGTTTCGGCTTCCAGCAGGTCGGTGCGGCCGCTGTCCAGCTTGATATGGAGGTTCTTCAGCAGGGCGTCCTGCCGGCTCCACCCGCCGGAGAGGTGAATCTTCACCCCATCCTCCAGCAGCAGCGCGCCGTCCGCCGCCGTGACGCTGATCCGCCCGGCGATGGTGCGGTCTGCGTCGTAGTTGCCGGTCTTGCCCAGCAGGCCGTACTTGCGCAGCGTGAAATAGCTGGTCCCCGCCGTGTAGATGCCCTCCGCCCCGAACAGTTCCGCCGGATCGGCGGTGAGGCTGACCACCGGCAACGTGTGGGGCTCCACGCCGATCCAATAGGTCCGGGCGGTGACAGCCTCGCCCAGCACGCCGTCCTTGTAGAGGCGGGCGGTCACGGTGGTGGCCTTGTCCACCTCGTTGGGGGCGTAGCGGTAGGCGTAGTTCATCAGCCAGTCCCCATGGGGGATGGCCGGCTCGGCGGCGTAGCGGTTGGCCTCCCCCGCCCGGCTTGCCAGCGTCAACGGCGCGGTGTAAAAGTCCGCGCCGAGGTCCGGCTCGCTGCCGTCCAGTGTGTAGAGTATCAGCGCGTCCGGGTCGGAGGCGGTGAGAATGAGCCGCTGTTCCTCCTCATAGAAGCCCCCCTGGAGAGAGAACTGTACCTCGCCCAGGTCGGCGGCGGGCGTTTCCTCCTGCCAGAAATCGGCGGGATTGGGGCTGCCGGGGGTGGCCGCCGCCAGGATCCCCGCCCCGCTGCCGTCGTTCAGGCGGCGGCCATAGGTCATATCATAGGGTACGTCGGGCAGGGTCAGCCGGTCCACCACAGCGCCATCCGGCGCGTAGAGGGTCAGGGTATCCTTTCCGCCGTCCGGCAGCAGGCCGGTATGCAGGCTGCCCGCCGCGTCGTAGCAGTCCTTGCCGTCCAGGAACAGCACCAGCAGGTTGTTGGCCCCACCGTCCAGCACCACACCGTCGGGGAAGATCCACTGCCGGGGCAGTTCCTCGTCCAGGCTCAGGCTGTAGCCCGCCAGTTCGACGGCCTCCCCGCTGACGTTGCACAGTTCCAGCCAGGGCGCGGTGTTTCCCTCGCCGTCGGTCAGACCGGTGAGGTTTTTGGGGCAGATCTCGTTGAGAAGCACCGTCCTGCCCGCGTAGCCGTCCCGTCCGCCCAGGCTGTGCAGACGGGCCAGCGCCAGCGTCGCCAGGGCCAACACCGCCAGCAGCGGCAGCGCCAGGCGCAGCAGGCGTTTCACGAAGGGCTGGCTCATCCCACCAGTTCTCCGCTGTAGCTCACCAGGTTGACGCTCTCCACCCCGGGCAGCGCCTGCACATCCTGCACCAGCGGCGTCAGGTCGCTCTCTTTGAGGGAGAGCTCGTAGGTCAGTTCCTCGCCGCTGCCGTCCAGGCTGCGCATCCGCAGCTTGCGGCTGCGGGTCCGGCTTTTCAGCAGCGCGGCCAGGGCTTCGAGGTCAATACTGTCCCCCCCCCCGCGGACAACCAAAAGATAGCTCGATACATCATACAGATCCAGGTTGGCCAGCAGCAGAACGGCGGCCACCGCCGCGCTGCCCAGCATCCCCACCAGGTACATCTCGCTGCCGCAGGCCAGCCCGATGGCAATGGCCCAGAAGAGGAAGGCGATATCCCGCGGTTCCTTGATGGCGGTGCGGAAGCGGATGATGGACAAGCTGCCCACCATGCCCAGGCTCAGCGCCAGGTTGGAGCCGATGATAATCATGACCATCGCGGTGATGATGGCAACCAGAGAGAGGGTGAGGTTGAAACTCTTGGAGTAGACGGTCCCCCGGTAGGTCTTGCGGTAGACGAAGTAGAGCAGCGCGCTCATCACCACCACCATCAGCAGAGAGAAGGCCACCTGGGTCAGCGAGATGCTTGTGTTGGATTCCAGCAGATACTGTAAAATCTGTTTTTTGCTCATGGTACGTCTCCTCGTACATTCTTTATTTTTTCTATCGCGCCCAACGGGTGCGGTGTTACCCTAACATTCAAGCTCTCTCTTCCCCGCAACCGTCGCAATCGCTCTCAAAGCGCACCGCGTTGGCGGCCAGGGCGGGGTCAAGGGATTCCGCCACCTTCATCATCAGCGCGCACTCGATGCGCTTGCGGAACACCTCGCAGCCGTACTCATAGATACCGTGGATATCCCCGGTGGCGTGCAGCGCATTGGCCGCGCACCCGCCGGAGCAGTAGAGCCGCGCCCAGCAATCCTTGCAGCCGGGGCGGGCGTAGACATTGCAGAGCTTAAATTCGTCCCGCAGCGCCGTGTTGGTCACGCCCTGCCAGACATCGCCCAGCTTGTAGGCCGGGTCGCCCACAAACTGGTGGCAGGGGTACAGGTCGCCCCAGGGCGTGACCGCCATGTACTCGGTGCCGGAGCCGCAGCCCGAGATGCGCTTGTAGATGCAGGGTCCGTGCTTGAGGTCGAGAATATAGTGGTAGAAGGTGATGGGCCGGCCCTCCCTCTGGCGGCGCAGCATATCCTTGGCCAGCAGTTCGTACTGGTCAAACAGCTTGGGAAGATCCCCGGCGGTGAGGGCCTGCGGCGAATCCGGCGGGGCGACCACCGGCTCCATGCTCAGTTCGGTGAAGCCCATGTCGTCGGCCATGTGGAAGAGATCGTTGGTGAAATCCACGTTGTGATGCGTGAAAGTGCCGCGCATATAGTAGCCCTGGCCGCCCCGCGCCTTGACGAACCGCTGGAACTTGGGTACGATGCGGTCATAGCTGCCGTTGCCCGCCAGGTCCACCCGGAAGCGGTCGTTGACCTCCCTGCGTCCATCCAGAGAGAGGACTACGTTGTGGCACTCCCGGTTGGCCCACTCGATCACCTCGTCGGTGATGCCGATGCCGTTGGTGGTGAGGGTGAAGCGGAAGTTTTTGTTTTTCTTCTTCTCAATGGAGCGGGCGTAGGCCACCAGCCGCTTGCAGACCTCGAAGTTCATCAGCGGTTCGCCGCCGAAGAAATCCACTTCCAGGTTGCGGCGGGTCCCGGAGTTTTCCACCAGGAAATCCAGCGCCCGTTTGCCGGTCTCAAAGCTCATCAGCCCCGCCTCGCCGTGGAACTTGCCCTGGGCGGCAAAGCAGTAGGCGCAGTTCAGGTTGCAGGTGTGGGCTACATGCAGGCAGAGCGCTTTGACCACGTTGGAGCGGTTCTTGAAATCGAAGGCGTAGTCCGCGTAAGCGTCAGGGGCGAACAGCTTGCCCGCCGCCGTCAGTTCATCGATATCGTCCAGCACATCCTCCACGTCCTGGGTGGAGGCGGACGGGTATTTTTCGCGGAGCCGCGCCGCCGCTTCGGCGCGGGGCGCGCCCGCGTCCAGCAGGGCGATGGCGTCGTAGGCGAGTTCGTCCACCGCATGCACGCTGCCGCTGTAAACGTCCAGCACGATGTTGTAGCCGTTGAGTTTGTATTGGTGAATCACAGTTTCCCCATTCCTCAGATTCATAAAAATTGCCGGAACGCCCGGTCAGGGGTTCCGGCACAAACCAGCAGTTTTGTCAGGATCAGTCCTCGGCCTTCTCGCAAGGCTGGTTGGCAATGCCGCAGCTGGTCTTGCAGGCGCTCTGGCAGGAGGTCTGGCACTCACCGCAGCCACCGTTCTGCAGGCTCTTCGCCATATCGCGGGTATCGAGAGTCTGGATGTGCTTCATAAAACAGTCACCCCTATTCTTTGGTAAGTAGTATATAGTTCATTGTACACGGATTTGGCAAGGTTGTC
Organism: uncultured Subdoligranulum sp.; assembly: GCA_964542725.1. GTDB lineage: Bacteria > Bacillota > Clostridia > Oscillospirales > Ruminococcaceae > Gemmiger. The sequence goes on from CAZIVF010000116.1 coordinate 6,362, forward strand.
AACAATGAACTCATATTAAG
>CAZIVF010000117.1:0-6349 GCA_964542725.1 uncultured Subdoligranulum sp.
CTTTTTTGGACGCATTTGGGGTAAAGCGGGGCAAGGTTACAGGCCATGCCATGGCCCGCATTGGGCGCTCCCCGGTCTATCTTCACTCTAAGAGCCGGGCGGATACAGGATCCGCCCCTACGGAGCGGGGCAGCGGGACGCCAAGCCGTCAACGGGTTGCATCGCAGGGTTGCGCGTCGGGATGCAAAAACCCCGCCGGGGGCCGGCGGGGTGGGATGGGTTGGGGATGGGTCAGCCGATGGTGATGGTCCAAGCGAAGGTTTTGCTCTCGCCGGGGGCCAGTTCCTCATGTTTGCCGGGTTCGTTGACGCTGTTGGGCCAGCCGTTCCAGGGTTCCATGCAGACGAAGTCCTCGGCGTCCTGCTGCCACAGCACCGCATTGGGGAAGAGGTTCTCGTCAAAGGCAACCTCCACCTCGTGGCCGCTGCCGCTGTCGGTCAGGCACATGGGGCTCTTGACGCCGGTCAGCATCCGGGTGGAATCGGCGCTGCCCTCCTTGCTGGTCAGGGTGATCTGGGCGGGGGCGGCGGGCTGCTCGCCCTTGCCATCCTCGGAGCAGGTGGCGGCAGTGATGCCAAACCGAATGTTCTCCAGCGCGGTGGCGGCAAAATAGGGATGGAAGCCCACGCTGAAGGGCATCAGCTTGCCGCCCCGGTTGGCAACGGTCAGTTCCAGCCCCGCCTTGGGTCCCACGAGGGTATAGCGCATCGTCAGCAGGAACTCAAAGGGGTAGACGAACTTGGTCAGTCCGTTGGGCGCCAAGGTCAGCACGATCTCCTCATCGGAAGCGGTCTGCACCTCCCAGGGCAGCAGGTCGGCAAAGCCGTGGATCTCCATCGGGTATTTTACGCCGTCAAAAACGTGAACGCCGTTCTCCATCCGCCCGCAGTTGGGGAAAAGGATGGGGATACCGCAACGGGGGCGGTCAGTGGATTCAAAGTTTTTGTCACGCAGCCAGAGGTATTCCTCCCCGTTTTTGGTGAGGGAAGTGGCCATGCCGCCCTTGCCGGGGGTGACGGTCAGGGCAAAGGCCCCGTCGGTGAGGGTCAGCGTGGCGTAGCGGGCGCCGTATTTTTCATAGAGGCCGGTGGTCAGTTTGGACATAGAAATTTCTCCTTTCGTGCAGTGGAAGCCGAACAGTGGGGCAGAGGGGAAGGGGCGGCAGGCAGCGCCACAAGCAAGGGGCCGCCTTCTCCCCCGCCTTTCCCCTATTTTACACCATTTTACAGCACAACGCCATCTTTGAAAATAGAAATTTCGCGGAAACCTTTCTCCTCCGCCTTGGTCAGTTTGCCGGAAGCCACTTCCAGCACCAGCTTGTACAGGTCCTCCCCCGCTTCGTCCAGGTTCTTTTCGCCGTCGGCGACAACACCGGCGTTGAAATCGATCCAGGTGGACTTTTTAGCGGCCAGCTGGCTGTTGGTGGCGATCTTCAGTGTGGGGGCGGGCGCACCGAAGGGGGTGCCGCGCCCGGTGGAGAAGAGGATCATATGCGCCCCGGCGGCGGTGAGCGCCGTGGCCGAAACCAGGTCGTTGCCGGGGCCGTAGAGCATGTTCAGCCCCCTGGTCACAACCGGCTCGCCATAGCCGATCACGTCCATGATGGGGGCGCTGCCGCCCTTCTGGACGCAGCCGCAGGATTTATCCTCCAGGGTGGTGATGCCGCCCTGTTTGTTGCCGGGGCTGGGGTTATCGTAGACGACCTCATTGTGGGAGATAAAGTAGTTCTTAAAGCCGTTGATCATCTTGACGGCCTTCTCAAACACTTCCTCATTCTGGCAGCGGTCCATCAGGAACCCTTCCGCGCCGAACATCTCCGGCACCTCGGTGAGCACGGTGGAACCGCCGCGAGCACCCAGCATATCGCTGAACCGGCCGATGGTGGGGTTGGCGGTGATGCCGGAAAGTCCGTCTGAGCCGCCGCACTTCATACCCACCACCAGTTCGCTGGCGGGGATGGGTTCGCGGGTGAACTGGCTGGCGTAGGCGGCCAGTTCCTTCAGGATCCCGCGGCCCGCCTCCAGTTCGTCGTCCACCTCCTGGCAGGTCAGGAACTTGACCCGGTCATGGTCGTAGTCCCCCAGTTCCGCCAGGAACTGGTCATGGGTCAGGTTCTCGCAGCCAAGCGAGAGAACCAGCACCGCGCCCGCGTTGGGGTGCCGCACCAGCGCGGCCAGCAGCTTACGGGTCTGGGCGTGGTCATGGCCGGTCTGGGAGCAGCCGAAGGGATGGGTGAAGGTATACAGGCCGTCGATGGAGCCGGCAACCAGATTCTGGTTATCCCTCACCAGGGCCTTGGCACAGTCGTTGACGCAGCCCACTGTGGGAATGATCCAGATTTCGTTGCGGATGGCGGCGCGGCCGTCCTTGCGGCGGTAGCCCATAAAGGTTTCCGGCTCCACCGGGGGCAGCGGGTGGACGTTGGGGTGGTAGCTGTATTCGATCTCGCCGGAGAGGTTGGTCTTGATGTTATGGGTGTGCATCCAGGTGCCGGGCAGGGCATCCTTGGTGGCGTGGCCGATGGCGAAGCCGTACTTGACCACGTTTTCCCCCTCCCCAATGGGGGCAATGGCCATCTTGTGGCCCTGGGGGATATCCTCCAAAGCGGTCACGGCGGCGCCGTCAACGGGAACAGCTGTACCCTTGGCGATGGGATGCAGAGCCACCACCACATTGTCTTTGGGGTTGATTTTGATAGCAAGCGGCATGGGAACCTCCTTTGTTGGGCGTTGTGGATGCGCCCGGGGCGCGGGTTTGAATGATCGGAATGCTATAAAAATTATCAATGATATGAATTGCGGTGTGCCTGGGGGCAGGATTCCAACGGCGGCGAAGCCGCACCTTACTTCATAACCTTATGAACATTCACAGCTTCCCCAACATTCAAGATTATTCCTCACTCTTTATGGCTTTTTCATAGGCAGCCTTGGCGCCCTGCTCACGGATCAGGGTGAGGTTGGCGACGGTGGCGGCCTCAAAGCCCTCGATGGCGGTGAGGTCCTGGCCCCACATCTGCTCATTGGTCATGACGGCGTGGACCAGGGCGGGGATTTCGTCATCCTTATGGGCGGCGTAGAACTCCAGCACCCAGCGGTCGTCGCTGACGGTGTACTCATTGCCGGCGGGGCGCTTGCAGACCAGTCCCTTGTCCGTCAGGGCCTGGATATCGTTGGAATAGAAGGCGATGTAGGCGGCAAAGCTCATGGCCAGGCAGGCGGGCAGCTTGCCGTTGGCCTCTATGTATTCCAGGAAGCTGGGCATGTTGCGGGCGCGCCACTTGGAGGTGGAGTTCAGGCTGATGCTCATCAGTTCATGGTTGACGAAGGGGTTGTTGAAGCGGTCCTGCACGGCGGCGGCGAACTGCCTGCAGTCCTCCTGATCCAGCGGCAGGATGGGGACGACCTCATCGTACAGCATCTTGTTCATGAAGCCCAGCACCGTCTCGTCCTGCATACAGTCGCGTACAATGTCGAAGCCTGCCAGGTAAGCGCCCAGTACAAAGCCGGTGTGGGCGCCGTTGAGGATGCGGACCTTGCGTTTCTTGTAGGGGGTCACATCGGGTACCACGGGGCAGTTCAGGCCGGCGGCCTTGAAGGGCAGCTTGTCCTCCAGCCAGGCGGGGCCCTCGATGTTCCATACGCCGAATACCTCGCCCACATCCAACAGCGGGTCGGCGTAGCCGTGCTTCTGCTCCAGGGCGGCAACCTCCTGCGGGTCACGGATGCGCCCCGGCACAATGCGATCCACCAGGGTGGAGCAGAAGATGCAGTCCTCGTTGACCCACTTTTTGAAATCGCCCTCCAGGCCCCACTGCTCAATGTACTGGTTGACGCACTTGAGCAGCTCCTTGCCGTTATTGTCAATCAACTCGCAGGAGAGCATGACGACGCCGGGTTTGCCGGCCTGCCAGCGGGCATACAGCACCTGGGTCAGCTTGGCGGGGAAGCTGGCGGGCGGGCAGTCCTCCTTTTGGCAGGCGGGATCGTAGACGATACCCGCCTCGGTGGTGTTGGAGACGATGTACTCCAGATCGTCCGAGACGGCAACGGCCATCATGGCGTCGTAGTCTTCCTTCTCATAGGGGTTCAGGCAGCGGGAAACGCTGGAGATCACGCGCCTGGCATCCACCTTCTCGCCATTCTGGCGGCCGCGCAGATAGAGGGTGTACAGGCCCTCCTGCTCATTGATCATCTTGGCCAGGCCCGGGGCGATGGGCTGGACCAGAACGCATTTTCCGTTCCATCCCACCTTCTCGTTGGATACATCGAACCAGTAATCCACAAAGGCACGCAGGAAATTGCCCTCGCCAAACTGCAGGACTTTCTCGGGTGCGTCCTTCAAAATGTAGCCCTGATAGCCGGATTCTGCCAAAACTTTGTAATTCAAGGTTTCCATAACATGCTCTCCTTACTCACAAGCTGCGGATGCATAAAACATCCATTATCAGTCTCATTGTATGTTTTTTGGCCTTTCCCGTCAAGATTATTTCCGGCGCGAGCGAACATATTTTGCGCATCTGATTTTGCTTTTGTTCGTTTCCGCATTTTGCACAAGGAAGCGCCCGGAATTTTGGCAACTATTTTGGCCGCAAGTCAATTTTTGCAACTTGTTGAATCGCCCGCGAACCTGTATAATAGTAACAAGCTATGTTCTTTTCTGCCGTCGGACCAGTGTAAAGGATGTATGCCCGGCGGCGGGGACCAATTCTTATTAGTAAGGAGCGTTAGTACATGAAAGCATTTATGGACAAGGACTTTTTGTTGGATACGCCGACCGCGCAGCATCTTTACCACGATTATTCCGAGGCGCTTCCCATCATCGACTACCATTGCCACATCCCCCCGCAGGAGATTTATGAGGACCGCCGCTTTGAGAACATCGCCCAGGTCTGGCTGGGCGGTCACCAGGTCCTGGCCGACGGCTCGGACTACTACTTTGGCGACCACTACAAGTGGCGTGTGATGCGCTCCAACGGCACCCCCGAGGAGTATATCACCGGTGACAAACCGGACCGCGAGCGCTTCCAGAAATTTGCCGAGGCGCTGGAAATGGCCGTTGGCAACCCGATGTATACCTGGTGCCATCTGGAGCTGAAGAAATACTTCGGCTACGAGGGCGTGCTGAACGGTGAGACCGCCGAGGAGGTCTGGAACCTCTGCAACGACAAGCTGCAGAACGACCCCAAAATGACGGTGCGCGGCCTGATCGAGCAGAGCAACGTGGCGATGGTGGGTACCACCGACGACCCTGTGGACACCCTGGAATGGCACGAAAAGATCGCGGCGGATCCCTCCATCAAGGTGGTTGTGGCTCCCTCCTTCCGCCCCGACAAGGCGCTGAACATCCTCAAGCCCGGCTTCATCGACTACATCCACAAGCTGGAGGATGTCGTGGGCCGCAAGTTCGCCTGCGCGGACTGTGTTGTCAGCGCGCTGGATGAGCGCCTGCAGTTCTTTGTCAAGATGGGCTGCCGCGCCTCTGACCACGGCCTGGACTATGTGCCGTTCCGCGCCACCGACGCCGAGAAGGCCACCGCCGCCTTCAAGAAGGCGATGGCCGGCGAAGCCCTGACCAAGGAGGAGGGCGAGGAGTACACCACCTACGTCCTGGTCGCCCTGGGCCGCCTGTACAAGAAGTACAACGTGGCGATGCAGATCCACTACAGCTGCCTGCGCAACGTCAACGAGAAGATGTACAGGAAGCTGGGACCCGACACCGGCTATGACATGATCGCCGTGACCGACGGCAGCGCCTCCATCAGCAGCCTGCTGAGCAAGCTGACTGAGACCGACGAATGCCCCAAGGTGATCCTGTACAGCCTGAACCCCGCCGACTTCGATATGCTTGGCACCATCCTGGGTGCGTTCCAGGATGACGAGGTGCCGGGCAAGATCCAGCTGGGCAGCGCCTGGTGGTTCTGCGACACTGACGACGGCATGTACCAGCAGATGCGGACGCTGGCGCGCCTGGGCCTGCTGGGCAACTTCATCGGTATGCTGACCGACAGCCGCAGCTTCCTGAGCTACACCCGCCACGAACTGTTCCGTCGCCTGATGTGCAATCTCATCGGCAACTGGGTCGAGAACGGCCAGTATCCCAACGATGAGAAGGCCCTGCAGAAGATCGTCGAGGGCATCAGCTACTACAACGCCAAGCGGTATTTCGGCCTGTGAGCCTTCCCTGATCGGGTAAGCAAAGGGCGCGTTGCAAAATAGCCCGTCCCCAAAAATAGTGCATAAAAATCGGCCCCAAAAGGAAACCAAAACAGTTTCTTTTGAGGGCCGATTCTCCTTGTCGGTTCTGATTTTTTGTGCAGGCTGCTGCTGCGTTTTCATTTTGCAACGGTCCC
>CAZIVF010000118.1:0-6167 GCA_964542725.1 uncultured Subdoligranulum sp.
TGCATATTGGGGACCTCCACGTAGCTGATGGCGCCGCCGGGGGAGAGCTTCTGGAAATCACTCTCAAATTTCAGCTTGGTGAAGGCGTCGATCTGCTCCGTCACATGGACATGGTAGGAGTTGGTGATATAGTTGCGGTCGGTGATGCCCTCCACCATGCCGAAGCGCTTCTGCAGGCACTTGGCGAACTTGTAGGTGGTGGATTCCAGCGGGGTGCCGTACAGGCTGAAATCGATGTTGTGCTGCGCCTTCCAGCTCTTGCAGGCATCGTTCATGTGCTGCATGACATCCAGCGCAAAGGGCTTAGCGGCGATGTCGGTGTGGCTCTTGCCGGTCATATACTTGCAGCACTCATACAGGCCCGCGTAGCCCAGGCTGATGGTGGAATAGCCGCCGTAGAGCAGCTTGTCGATGGGCTCGCCCTTCTTCAGGCGGGCCAGCGCGCCGTACTGCCACAGAATGGGCGCGGCGTCGCTCAGAGTGCCTTTCAGGCGGTTGTGGCGGCACATCAGCGCCTTGTGGCACAGTTCCAGCCGCTCGTCAAAGATCTTCCAGAACCGCTCAAAGTCGCCCCCGCTGGACAGCGCCACATCCACCAGGTTGATGGTCACAACGCCCTGGTTGAACCGGCCGTAGTATTTGGGCTGGCCGTTCTCGTCCACATAGGGGGTCAGGAAGCTGCGGCAGCCCATGCAGGTGTAGCAGTGGCCCTCGCCGTTCTTGTCGACCTTGTACTCCAGCATCTTTTTCTCGCTGATATAGTCGGGAACCATCCGCTTGGCGGTACATTTGGCGGCCAGCTTGGTCAGGTAGAAGTAGGGGGTACCCTCCCGAATATTGTCCTCCTCCAGCACATAGATCAGCTTGGGGAAGGCGGGGGTGATCCAGACGCCGGCCTCATTCTTCACGCCCTGGTAGCGCTGGCGCAGCATCTCCTCAATGATGATGGCAAGGTCGGCCTTGAGCCGCTCATCCTTGCCCGCCTCATTCAGGTACATAAAGACGGTGATGAAGGGGGCCTGGCCGTTGGTGGTCATCAGGGTCACTACCTGGTACTGGATGGTCTGTACGCCGCGCTTGATCTCCTCCCGCAGGCGCTCCTCCACGATCTTGGCCAGCTTCTCCTCACCGGGATCCACGCCCAACTCCCGCAACTCGGCTTCGGTGTCGCGGCGGATCTTCTTGCGGCTCACATCCACAAAGGGGGCCAGGTGGGTCAGGCTGATGCTCTGGCCGCCATACTGGTTGGAGGCCACCTGGGCGATGATCTGGGTGGCGATGTTGCAGGCGGTGGAGAAGGAATGGGGCTTCTCGATCAAAGTCCCCGAGATGACGGTGCCGTTCTGCAGCATATCCTCCAGGTTGACCAGATCGCAGTTGTGCATATGCTGGGCGTAATAGTCGGCGTCATGGAAGTGGATGATCCCCTCCTCATGGGCCTTGACGATATCGGGAGGCAACAGCATCCGCATCGTCAGGTCCTTGCTGACCTCGCCGGCCATATAGTCGCGCTGGACGCTGTTGACGGTGGGGTTCTTGTTGGCATTCTCCTGCTTGACTTCCTCATTGTTGCACTCAATCAGGGAGAGGATGCGGTCGTCGGTGGTGTTGTGGGTCCGCTTGAGGCCCTGCACATAGCGGTAGGTGATGTATCTGCGGGCAACCTCGTAGGCGCCGGAGGCCATGATGGCATTCTCCACCAGGTCCTGAATCTCCTCCACGTTCATGGCGTGGCTGCGGCTCAGGCAGTCACGCTGGACCTGGTCAGAGATGGCAATGATCTGCTCTTGGGTCAAGCGCTGGTTGTGGGCGACGACCTTGTTGGCCTTGGTGATAGCCGCAATGATTTTGGAAATGTCGAACACGGCCTCGCTGCCGTTGCGCTTGATGATCTTCATAGTAGTCTCCTTATAAAAATGCCGCAAAATAGTACGGTGCGTATAAAAGCTCGGTGAGAGAGCATGTATATCTTACCACTTCCCGGCGGGAAAGTCAAGCGGCAAAACCACAATATATTGTGCTATATTTTCGGCAAACAACAAAATGTTCCGTTTTAAGCGTAGCAACGTGCAAAAGACAAACCGACGAAAAAACGACCCGCAAATTGGTGAAATCGTTAGAAATTTCCAGTTGAACGCAGGTACGAATAAAAAGAGCCGCGCCGCCCGGGGGGCGGCTTGCATTTTGGCGGCGGTGCTGGTATACTTTAGCTTACATTGCGGCGGACCGGCGCCGCCTTCTACAAGATATTGTGTTTTGGCGGGGAGGAGAACTATGTACTATGCGAATATAAAATACTGTGACATTGCCAACGGCGAGGGGGTGCGCACCAGTCTGTTTGTCTCGGGCTGCCGACGGCACTGCCCCAACTGCTTCAACGCGGTGGCCTGGGACTTCGGCTATGGCGAACCCTTTACCAAGGCGGTGCGCAACAAGATCCTGGAAAGCCTGGCGCCGACCTACATCAGCGGGCTTTCCCTGCTGGGGGGCGAACCCCTGGAGCCGGAAAACCAGCGGGAACTGCTGCCCTTCGTGCGCAATGTGAAGGTACTGTACCCCCACAAGACCATCTGGTGCTACACCGGCAATGTGTACGAGACGGAGGTCCTGCAGCCAGGCCCCGGTCGGTGCGAAGTGACCGACGAGCTTCTGCGGTATCTGGATGTGCTGGTGGACGGCGATTTTGTGCAGGATAAGTATGATATCAGCCTGCGGTTCCGCGGCTCCTCCAACCAGCGGATCATCGATCTGAACGCCACCCGCCGGAAGGGGCGGGTGATCCTCTGGCAGGACGATCCCCTCTTTGCCGACCACAAGATGTAGGGAACGCCCTGCCAAGGGGCGGCCCATTTGCAGCCCGGGGGCGCTGCCCGCGCCCGCCGCCTGCCGCAGGCGGGCAGGAAAACCGTGTGCCCGTCGGTCTGCCTCTTGCGCCCACCCCGCAAACGTGGTATGATATTCCATATCCTACCGTACTATTAGGAAGGGAGCAAATTCCCATGTCTGAAGAAAACAAGACCCCGGTCGCGCCGGAAAAACGCAAACGCATCCTCTCAGGCATCCAGCCCACCGGCAACCCCACCCTGGGAAACTATGTGGGCGCCGTGCGCAACTGGGCGCTGCTGCAGCAGGATTATGACTGCCTGTATATGGTGGCGGATCTCCACGCTCTGACGGTGCGCCAGGTACCCGCCGATCTGCGCCGCCAGACCCGGGAGATGGCCGCCCTTCTGCTGGCGGTGGGGATTGACCCGCAGGAACATGTGCTGTTCGTGCAGAGCCATGTCCCTGCCCACTGTGAACTTTCCTGGATTCTCTCTTGCAACACCCAGTTCGGGGAACTGTCCCGCATGACCCAGTTTAAGGATAAGAGCGCCAAACACCCCGATAATGTCAACGGCGGCCTCTTTACCTACCCGGTGCTCATGGCGGCGGATATCCTTATCTACAACGCCGACCTGGTGCCGGTGGGGCAGGACCAGACCCAGCATCTTGAGATCGCCCGCACCATTGCGGGCCGGTTCAACTACCAGTACGGCGATACCTTCACTCTGCCGGCGGGCTATGTGGCCAAGGCGGGGGCCAAGATCATGTCCCTGGCGGAGCCGACCAAGAAGATGAGCAAGTCCGACACCAACGTCAACTCCTTTGTGCTGATGACCGACAATAAAGATACCATCGTGCGCAAGTTCAAGCGTGCCGTCACCGATTCTGACGGCACGGTCCGCTTTGACCCCGAGGCCAAGCCCGGTATCTCCAACCTGATGACCATTTACTCGGTGTTCACCGGCAAGGAGATGGCCGAGATCGAGGCGGAGTTTGCCGGCAGGGGCTACGGCGACTTCAAGCTGGCTGTGGCCGAGACCACCGCCGACGCGTTGCTGCCCGTGCAGGCCGAGTACAACCGCATCCTGGCCGACAAAGCGTATGTGGAGCAGGTCCTGCGCAGCGGCGCCGAGCGCGCCGCCCGCATCGCCAACCGCACCGTCAGCAAGGTCTACCGCAAGGTGGGCCTGCTGCAGCTGAACCGGTGAGGCCCGGCGGTGAAAAAGTTGCGCCGGGCGACCCGAAAAGTTGCGCCGGGCGGTCCGAACCGCTTGACAATGAGGTGTTTTCCTATTATAATATATAAATTGGTGCGGCTCGTTGAGCCGCACAACTTTTAATTTTCATGTTAGGAGATCACGGAGATGGCAAAAGAAGTTGTCGTTACTCACGAGGGATACCAGAAGCTGGAGCAGGAGCTTGACAACCTGCGCACCGTAAAGCGTAAGGAGGTAGCCGATAAGATCAAGGTCGCCCGCGGTTACGGCGACCTCTCTGAAAATGCCGAGTATGACGCCGCCAAGGAGGAGCAGGCCATCGTGGAGGCCCGCATTGCCGACCTGGAGGCCACGCTCAAGATTGCGCGCATCATCGACGATAGCGATCTGTCCAACGATACCGTCTCCATCGGCATGAAGGTCAAGATCCTGGCCGACGGCGACGAGGAGGACGAGGCGGAGGAGTACGATATCACCGGCTCCACCGAGGCCGATATGGATCTCAACCGCATCAGCGACGAAAGCCCCGTCGGCGCGGCCCTCATCGGCCACAAGGCGGGGGATTCCGTCGACGTGATCCTGCCCAACGGCAGCATCATCACCTACAAAATCCTGGCGGTCGACCGCAGCAAGTAAGGCGCCGCGCCACTATTCTACAGAGAGGAAGTTCCCCATGGAGCAGAACCAGAAGCCCCAGACCGAGCAGGAGATCAGCCAGCAGGCCGCCGTGCGCCGCCAGAAGCTGGCCGATCTCCAGGCTGCCGGCAAGGACCCCTTCACCGTCACCAAGTACCCGCAGGACGCCTATTCCGCCGACCTGAAAGCAATGTTCGCCGATCTGCCCGCCGAAGCGGATACCGGCAAGGTCGTGACGCTAGCCGGGCGGATGATGTCCAAGCGGGTGATGGGCAAGGCCAGCTTTGCCCATCTGCGCGACCAGAAGGGGGATATCCAGATCTTTGTCAAGCGGGACCTGCTGGGCGACGAGCCCTACGCCGCCTTCAAAAAGCTGGATATCGGCGATGTGATCGGCTGCAAGGGGAAGGTGTTCCGCACCAAAATGGGCGAACTTTCGGTGCGCGTCACCGAACTGACGCTGCTGGCCAAGAGCCTGCTACCCCTGCCCGAGAAGTTCCACGGCCTGACCGACCGGGAGGCCCGCTACCGCCAGCGCTATGTGGACCTGATCGTCAACCCCGATGTGAAGGACACCTTCGTGAAGCGCAGCATGATCCTGCGGGAACTGCGCGCCTACCTGGACTCCAAGGGCTTTTTGGAGGTGGATACCCCCATTCTGACCCCCTTTGAGATCGGCGCTTCGGCCCGGCCCTTCCTCACCCACCACAACACCCTGGATATGGATATGGTACTGCGCATCGAGACCGAGCTGTACCTCAAGCGTCTCGTGGTCGGCGGCCTGGACCGTGTGTACGAGGTGGGCCGCATCTTCCGCAACGAGGGTATGGACCCCAAGCATAACCCAGAGTTCACCACCATCGAACTGTATCAGGCTTTCACCGACTACCACGGCATGATGGATCTGGTGGAAGAGATGATGAAGACGGTGGCCCAAAACGTCTGCGGCAGCCTGGTGATTCCCTACCAGGGCAAGGAGATCGACCTCTCCCACTGGGAGCGGCTGACCATGGTCGAGGCCGTCAAGAAGTATTCCGGCGTGGATTTCGCCGCCGTGGCCGACGACGAGGCCGCCGTCGCCCTGGCGAAGGAGCATCACGTCGAACTGCCCGAGGTGCCGACGAAGGGGGCCATCCTGGCCGAGTTCTTTGACGCCTTTGTGGAGGAAAAGCTGATCCAGCCCACCTTCATTTACGACTATCCCGTCGAGATCAGCCCGCTGGCCAAGCGCAAGCCGGGCGACCCCTCGATGACTGAGCGGTTCGAGTATTTCATCAACGCCACCGAGTTCGGCAACGCCTTCAGCGAGCTGAACGACCCCATCGACCAGAAGGGCCGCTTTGAGCGCCAGGTGGCCGAGCGCAAGGCGCTTGACCCGGCCAGCAAAGCCCAGGTGGACTACGATTATGTGACCGCGCTGGAGTACGGCCTGCCCCCCACGGGCGGTCTGGGCTTCGGTGTCGACCGCCTGGTGATGCTCCTCACCGA
>CAZIVF010000119.1:0-4625 GCA_964542725.1 uncultured Subdoligranulum sp.
CCACCAAAACAGGCAGCCCCCGCCGGGATACGGCGGGGGCTGCCTGTTTTGGTGTTACGCGAGATGAGGAGGAGTCGAACAGGCCGACGGCGCCGCAGCGCCGGGGCAAACAGTCCGCGGGGGACTCCCTGCGGGGAAGCGCCCGCTTTACGCTTTCTTGAACCCGACGCTCTTCATGAAGCGCAAGAAGGCGGCCTGGCCGGACTCATCCTGCTTAAACACGCCGGAATTTTCCAGCACATGGCTGAACACAACGCCGATCTCCCGCTTCACCGTCTCGTTGGCGGCCTCCGGCTTCATGGCGGTGCCGTATCGGGCGATCAACTCGTCAATCCAGTCGGCGTGAACCGCCAGCGGGCTGCCCTCCTCGCGGCTGGTGTTGGGGGCAAGGCCCGAGAGGATATCCGCAATCTGGGCGCCCTGGTCCTTCAGGCGGGCGGGCAGAATAGCCAGACCCATCACCTCGATCAGGCCTATATTTTCCTTCTTGATGTTGTGGTATTCCTTGTGGGGATGGAAGATACCGTCGGGGAACTCCTCGCTGGTGCGGTTGTTGCGCAGCGCCAGGTCCAGAATATAGCCCTCGCTCTCGTCATAATGCAGGATGGGGGTAACGGTGTTGTGAGGCGTATCGCCGGTGTGGGCCAGGATGCCCACGCTCTCGTCGCTGTACTTGCGCCAGGCGGAGAGGATGTTGTTGGCCACATTCTGCACCTGCTGGCTGCTGCGGCCCGTCAGCCGCACAGCGGAGACCGGCCAATTCAGGATGCCGGCCTTGACGCCGGGGTAGCGCGCGTCGATCATCGGCACGGCAATGTCGGCCTTCTGCATGGGGAAAACATACCGGCCGCCCTGGAAATGGCTGTGGCTCAGGATGCTGCCGCCCACAATGGGAAGATCCGCGTTGGAACCGCAGGTGTAGTGGGGGAACTGGGCCACAAAGTCAAAAATCTGGGCCAGGGTGCTGCGGTCCATCTCCATGGGTTTGTGTTCGTCGTGCAGCATAATGCAGTGCTCATGGAAATAGGCGTAGGGGCTGTACTGCAAATAGAAGGTCTCCCCGGCCAGGTTCACCGGCACAATGCGGTGGGTCTGCCGGGCGGGGAAGTTGATGCGGCCCGCATAGCCGATGTTCTCCTTGCAGAGCATGCAGGCGGGGTAGCCGCTCTGCGGCTGCAAACGCTCCATGGCGATGACCTTGGGATCCTTCTCCGGCTTGGTCAGGTTGATGGTGATCTCCAGGTCGCCGTAGGGGGTGGCGGTGTCCCACTGGATATTCTTGGCGATCTGCGCGGTGCGGATATAATTCGTAACCACGCACAGGTCATAGAACCAGTCGGTGGCGGCCTGCGGACCCTTTTTGGCGTACAGCTTCTGGAACTTTTTGCAGATCTCGCTCTCGCGCGGCATCAGAGCGCCCATCAGCCGGGTCTCAAAGTTGATGCGGTACTGGGGAACGTCGCCGTCCAGCAGGCCCTTGCGGGCTGCCAGTTCCACCATTTCGTCCAGCAGGCCGGCGGGGATCGCCAGATTCTCCTTGGGGGGCTTTTCGCCGCTGGGGGCGGCCAGGCCCAAAAGATCCAGCAGAGTGTTGCGCGCTACGATTTCATCCAGATCCTTGATAAGCTTGTGCTTGCGGCCAAAGCGCAGCAGGCGCTCCACATCCAGTGCCAGTGCTGCATCCAGTTGCTCGGGGGTCATCTCGGTCTTTACCATCACTGTGTTCCTCCTTGTATTTTCCTTTTGCTATACATAAACGATACCGCATTTTTGGCCGCTTTTCCATGGCGGAGGATACCATGCTTTTGCAGTTTTATTGCCAATGCATGGCGGTGCAGGGAACAAAATTTACTTTTCTGATGTAGATTGGAGCGGCGTAGGAGACAGCGCTGAAAGCAGCAATCCGCAGCCCAGCCCGCCGCCTAGCGCGAGGCAGCCGGATGAAGGGCGAACCCCTCCACATCTTTGAGAAGGCTGCCATCCCCGGCGGATATGCCATGTGCGGAGGCCGCGAGATGGACAACCATTTCTCGGTTATTCGGGCGTTCTTCCTCATCCCCCGGCTGTTCAGCTCAGGTAATCGCTGCGCACCCAGCCGACCAGAGAGATATAGCGGATCAACAGCCAATTCTCTGTGGAGTTGCTGGCACCCAGCTTTTCTACCGGGGTACCGGGGGCAGCTTGCTCAGTTCCGGGTAGTATGTGCCGTGCCTGCCCGCTGGCCGCCTCATAAATAAACAGGTTGGTGGTGCCGCCGTGGCCGTCGCACAGCAGGCCGTCGCCGCCGCCGGCAGCAGAGCGGCCAGTACCGCAAAAACGGCAGAACGGTCGATCATAGGGCAGCAATCCCTTCTGTTTGTCGTGTTAAAAATATTGTCTCATGGTGCCGAAACGGTGTCAATAGACCGGCAAAAAAATACCATTACCGATGCATTTCTTCCCTAAAAGCACAAAAAAGCCCCTGCCCAGCAGGATGAGCGGGGCGGGGGAGGAGTGCTTGAGGGAAAGCGCTTACTGCTTCAAATCGCTGAACAGATCCCTGCGGTAGACGCCCGCCTCGATCAGCTTGGCAAAGCTCTCGATGACCACGGGCTTGTCCTCCTGGTAGGTCACGCCGAACCAGCGGTCGTTGGTGGGCAGCACCTTGACGCTGACCTGCCCCTTCTGCAGCAGTTCATCAATATAGATGGGCAGCAGATACTCCGCCTTGAGCGGGTTGACGGGGGCGGCGGTCCGGAAGAACTCTGCAAAGCCCTTGTCCAACAGGTCCACAAACTCCGGCGTCAGGCCCCACATATTCATAGAGACCAGGCTCCCGGCGTCGACGGGCTGGCCGCCCACCGCCGCGCCCCCGGCGGTTTTTTCGATGCCGGAGGTCTCGGCCACGCCGGTCAGGTAGCCGGCCTCATCCATCTTGCAGATGCCGCGGGTCACGGCGCCGTTGTCGCTCAAAGTGTTTTTCAGCACAAACCCGGCCATGCACAGCTGCTCCGGGTGGGCGGGGGTGTAGCCCTGCAGGAAATCATGCAGCTTGACAAAAGCCTCCTTGCCGTAGTAATCGTCGGCATTGATGACGGCGAAGGGCTCTTGCAGCAGCCCCCTGCAGGCCAGCACCGCCTGACCGGTACCCCAGGGCTTGGTGCGGCCCTCCGGCAGGGCGGCGCCGGCGGGCAGATCGTCCAGCGCCTGGTAGGCGTAGGCAATCTCGACGCCCAGGGCGGTACAGATGCCCTCAATGCGGTTGCCGATGGCCTCCTTGAAAGCGCCCTCAATGTCGCGGCGGATGATAAAGACGATCTTGTTGAACCCGGCCTCGATGGCGTCATGGATGGAAAAGTCCATGATGATCTCGCCGTTCGGGCCTACGGCAGCCAGCTGCTTGATGCCGCCGCCGAAGCGGGAGCCGATGCCGGCGGCCATGATGACCAATGCAGTTTTCATAAGAATTCCTCCAATATCAGTTTGCTGAATCCGGGCCGCAGGCGCGGCGGGGCGGATCAAAGGAAAGAACTGACCAAAGCGTCCCAGTTGGGGCCGATGAGGAAGGAGAGCGCAAACCCCAAGGCCAGGGCGGCGGCCAGGTAGAGCAGTACCGCCGCCAGGCTGGTACCGCCCTGCAGGGCCAGCGCGTCGGTGCGGCCCGGCCCCTCGGGGGTGGCGGCGTAGATGGCCTGGATGCGGCGGGAAGCCTCCTTCTTGTACCAGTAGACGGCGAACAGGCCCATCACAAATTTCAGCACCCACTCCGCCACATAGCAGATGTTCATGGCGGCGGGCAGCCAGCCCAACCCCACCCCTGCCAGCAGCGGTGCTTCCGAGAGGTAGAGCATATAGATCACTGAGGGGACGGCCAACGCCATCTCCAGCGCGGTGAACAGCGCGCCCAGCCGCCACATCTTGCGGTAGAAGAAGTAGATTGGCCCCAGAAAAAACGCCGAGAAGGAGACGCTGGCCTTCCGCTTGGTTTCACTCATGCGGAAGAACTGCATAAGATAATACAGGCTGGATCTTCCCACGAAGCTGGCCCAGTCCCGGGCGCGGATGCCGTCGATGGGGTCGTCGGGGCCAATCTGGCGGCGGTAGATGGAGCCGTCGGCCCCCGGACCGTAGGCGTCGATGTGCGGCCCCTGCTCAGAGCCGGGGCGGCGGGCATACACAGGCCCATCCTCCTGCCGGGGCTGCCCGGCGGGGGCCTCCCCCGGCTTGGGCAGCGGCACACCGCAGTGGTTGCAGAACTGCGCGCCGACGGGGTTGTGGGTGCCGCAGTTGGGGCAGATGGCCTCCGCGCTCTCTGGCTCGGTATCGGGCTTCCATTCAAAGCCGGCGGCGTGCTCGGAACTGTGCATGCAGGTGCCGATCTTCTGCCAACATTCCCGATGGTAGGGGGTGCCGCAGTCGGGGCAGACGACGATATCCTCGCCATCCTTGAATTTTTGTTCACAAACGGGGCAGTGATTGCCGGTATATCGTGACATTGAGTAGCCTCCTGATCGCTTCCTGGCGGCGGCCGCCGGCACAAAGCCTGTGGCGGTCGGGGGCGTTTCAGGCACGCCCCGCCAAGGTATAAAGCCATTATACCGCATTGCGCCGGTAAAAGCAAAGAATTTTCTATGAAATTACGGCGA
>CAZIVF010000119.1:4725-6101 GCA_964542725.1 uncultured Subdoligranulum sp.
GAAATTACGGCGATGAAATTACGGCGGAGACGGCCCGGTTTTCCGCCCGCCCCCGCAGAAGGAACCGTGGCCACAAATTTCCCCGCCGAGGCTTTACAAGGCACGCGGTTTGATTTATACTATTATCATGTTAGATTATGCCAACTGTGAGGGATACCGATATGATAACCATTGACGAACTGAAAACAAAGCTGAGCGGCTTTGAGACGGCTGTGACCGACCTGCGGGACGCGCTGGCCATCGAGGCCAGCGAGAAGCGCCTGGCCGAACTGGAACATCAGATGACGATGCCCGGCTTTTTTGACGACCAAGAGAAAAGCCAGAAGGTTTACGCCGAGATGAGCGACCTGAAGGGCAAGCTGGAGCGCTATACCAAGCTGACCACCCAATATGAGGAGGCGCAGACCCTGCTGGAAATGCTGGAGGAGGAGAACGACCCCTCCCTGGTACCCGAGGGGGAGGAGGCCGTCTCCGGCGTGGAAAAGGCCATCGACGAACTGCAGCTGATGACGATGCTCAACGGCGAGTATGACCACTCCAACGCCATCCTCACCTTCCACGCCGGTACCGGCGGCACCGAGGCGCAGGATTGGGCCGATATGCTCTTCCGCATGTACAACCGCTGGGCCTCCGCCCACGGCTATTCGGTGGAGGTGCTGGATGTGCTGGACGGCGACGAGGCGGGCATCAAGTCGGCCTCCATGATGATCAAAGGCACCAACGCCTATGGCATGCTCAAGAGTGAGAACGGCGTCCACCGCCTGGTGCGCATCAGCCCCTTTGATGCCAACGCCCGCCGCCAGACCAGCTTCGCCAGCCTGGAGGTCATGCCCGAACTGGACAACAACATCCGGATTGAGATTAATCCCGCCGATATTGAGATGCAGGTCTACCGTTCCAGCGGCGCGGGCGGCCAGCACATCAACAAAACATCCTCGGCGGTGCGGCTGATCCACAAGCCCACCGGCATCGTCACCGCCTGCCAGACCCAGCGCAGCCAGCTGCAGAACCGGGAGTACGCGCTGGAGATGATGAAGGCAAAGCTCTACCAGATCGCGCTGCAGCAGCACAAGGATAAGATCGACGATATCAAGGGCGTGCAGAATGAGATCGCCTGGGGTCACCAGATCCGCAGCTATGTGTTCATGCCCTACACCCTGGTCAAGGACCACCGCACCAACTACGAGAGCGGCAACGTCCAGGCTGTGATGGACGGCGACCTGGACGGCTTTATCTACGCCTACCTCAAGGCCAGCTCCCGCGGGGAACTGGAGGACGTCTGAGCCTGATACAGCCCAAAGCCGGATGGCCGGAGCAGGGGCAAGGCAACTTTGCTCCGCTTTGGCCCGCCCGAAGAATTATACGATAAAGGCAAG
>CAZIVF010000120.1:0-6075 GCA_964542725.1 uncultured Subdoligranulum sp.
TTTTGGTTTTACTTCAGGCTTTCGCGGACGGGATCGACGCTGCTGCCGACCAGTTCCTTGAGGGCCTTCTGGAAATGCCACATATCGTTGCCGAGGATGATCATGGTGTACCCTTCGGCGATGGCGTTTTTCAGGTTCTCCTGGGTGGGCGGCACCACCGGGCCGAGCACGCCGATGCCCTTGGCCCTGCACTTCTCCACCAGGACGTTGTAGGCCTGCTTGACCTCCTCGCCCATGGTGTAGCCGATCTTCAGCTGTTTGGAGACAGCGTAGTCGATGGGGCCGAAGTTGACGGCGTCGATGCCAGGCACCGCCAGGATCTCATCGATGTTGTCGGTGAACTCAAAATCCTCGTCCATGGGGATGACCAGGGTATCCCGGTTTTGCTGCTCGATGTAGGCGTTCCAGTCAAAGTCATGGTAGCCGAAGCCGGCGGCGCGGACGTTGCTCTCGCCGCCGCGGCGGCCCAGGGGCGCGAACTTGGCGGCCTCCACGCAGCGGCGTGCCATCTCGGCAGTCTTGCAGTGGGGGATGACCACGCCGTCGGCGCCCCATTCCAGCACCTTGCGGATGGCAACCTCGTCGTCGTCGGCCATCCGCACCAGGATGGCGATATCGTGCAGCTTGGCGGCCATGATCTGCTTCTCAAAGGCTTCGTCCAGCATGTAGTTGGTGTGTTCCAGATCCAGGTAGATGAAGTCCAGCCCCGACATGGCGATATTCTCAATCACACAGGTGGTGCCGGTGAAGCAGGCCATGCCGAAGACGGGGCCGCGCTTCATTTTTTCTTTTAGCGTCATTTTATGCACCTTCTTAGCGTCAGTTCAGGCTGTAGCCCATCAGCACGGGCAGCCAGGTGGTCAGGGGGCTGATCAGGCTGATGGAGATCAGCACGATGACGTTGCAGACCACATAAGGAGCCGCGCCCTTGAAGATATCGACAACAGGCATACGGTTGATCTTGTTGCAGGCGTTCAGGCACATGCCCACCGGCGGCGTGACCAGACCGATAGCCAGGCCGGTGATCATCATGGCGCCGAACTGCAGGGTGGAGATGCCGTAGCTCTGCATGACGGGCAGCAGGATGGGGGTGAGCAGCAGGATGGCCGGGCTGACGTCGATGAAGGTGCCGATCATGAGGATCAGCACGTCGAAGACCAGCGCGATGGCCCACTTGGGCATATTCAGCGCCATGAAGAAGGCGCCCACCGTCTGCGGAACCTGCTGCATGGTCAGCACCCAGGTGAAGATGGTGGTGAAGCCGATGATCAGCATGATGGAGGAGGAGGAGATGAAGGTCTTTTTCAAAGCCTCCCACACGCTCTTGACGGTCAGTTCCTTATAGACGAAGAAGCCCACCAGCAGGGCGTACAGCACGGCCGCGCCGGCGCTCTCGGACGCGGTGCAGATACCGAAGGAAACGCAGATGATGATGAAGAGCGGCATGATCAGCGCGGGGATGCCGGAGAGGATGGCCTTGGCGCAACGCTTGCCGTCAAACGGGACGCGGGCCGGGTGCCAGCCGCGCTTGGCGCTGATAATGTAGACCAGCACCAGCTGGGTCAGGCCGATGAGGATGCCGGGGACGGC
Source organism: uncultured Subdoligranulum sp. (assembly GCA_964542725.1). GTDB lineage: Bacteria > Bacillota > Clostridia > Oscillospirales > Ruminococcaceae > Gemmiger. Next base: position 1,591 of record CAZIVF010000120.1, read on the forward strand.
GCCGGCCATGAACAGCGCGCCGACCGAGCCGCCGGAGATCATCGAGTAGACGATCATCGGGGTGGAGGGCGGGATAATCATGCCCATGGTGGAGGAGGCGACGGTGATGCCGGCGGAGGCATCCGGCGGGTAGCCCTCCTTCTCCATAGCGGGGATGAGGATGGAACCCAGGGCGGAGGTATCGGCCACGGAGGAGCCGGAGATGCCGCCGAAGATCATCGAGGCCACGATGTTGACCTCGCCCAGGCCGCCGCGGAAGGGGCGGAGGATTTCCATACAGAAATTGATGATGCGCTGGGTAATGCCGCCGGTGTTCATCAGCTCACCGGCCAGCATGAACAGCGGCATGGCGATCATCAGCTCGCTGTAGGCGCCGTTCCAGACGCGCTGGGGCAGCATGCTGATAAAGGTAGGGGCATTGGTGGTGATATAGGTGACGCAGGAAGCGCCGATGGCAAAGGCCAGGGGGACGCCCAGCGCTGCAAAGAAGATCAGCAGCACCAACAAAATTAACATTGCCATAGTCTACTTCTCTCCTTTCTTTTACGCCGGGTCATCCCTGGTCAGCGCCTTGTTTTTCGGTGCAAAGTACGAAATATCGGCGGTGATCAGCATGAAAATTTTGACAACGACACAAATCGCGCACAGAACGCCGGAAACCGGCATGATGCCATACATATACATCATGGGGATCTCCATGCCCTGGCTGATCTGCTTGCCGGCCACGCCGACATACAGGAAGCCCTGGTAGGTGAACACCAGGTCAACCACCAGCACGATCAGGTAGTTGACAACGGACAGCCAGCGCTTGAGGGCGGGCTTGACGCCGTCGTAGATAATGTCGATCATAACATGCTCGTCCTTGATGACATTGACGCCCATGCCCCAGAAGGTGGTGAAGGCGAACAGGGTGATGTTGAACTCGGACAGCTGTTTCCAGCTCAGGGAGAAGAAGTAGCGCGCGATAACAGAGAAAATAACCAGCACGGCCAACAGGGCCATGGCAATGACGCCGATGGTGAAGTAGACGTCAAACAGTTTCCTCCCGACTTTTTTCAGGCTTTCGATGGTAATCAACCCCTTTAACAGAAAGAAAGGCGGTCGGGTCGCTGCCCGACCGCCTTTGGTCTTGTTACAGTTTTTGCATCAAACGCAGCGATCAGCTGGCGTCGGCAACGATCTGCAGCATCTCGTCCAGCTCTTCCTGGGTGCAGATGCCCTCCTCGATGCACTGGTCATAGACAACTTGGACAGCCTCCTGGAAGGCAGCCAGCTCTTCCTCGGTGGGAACGTAGATTTCGGAGCCGGAGTCGATGATAACCTGACGGGAGGCATCGGACTGCTCGTCGATCAGCTGGTCGTTGTAGTCGCCCATTTCCTCGGCGCACTCGGAGATGATGGTCTGGAACTCCTCGGGCAGGCTGTTCCACCAATCGGCGTTGACATAGAACGGATCGGGATGGAACTGATAGTTGACCTCGGTGAAGTAGGGCTGGACCTCATAGAACTTCATGCCGTCCACGTTGACCCAAGGGTTCTCCTGGCCATCGGCGACGCCGGTCTTCAGGCCCATGTACAGGTCAGCATAAGCGACGGTGGTGGTGGTGGCGCCTAGGGCCTGGAAGGTCATGTCGATGGTCTTCATGCCGTTGGTGCGCATCTTCAGGCCAACCAGATCGCTGGGCTGGGTGATGGGATGCTTGCTGTTGGAGAACTGGCGGTAGCCGCCGGCGTCGCACAGGTTGATGATGACGGTGCCGGTCTCCTCCTCGGCCTCGGCGCAGACGCTCTTGGCCAGGTCGCTCTTCAGCAGGGCGGTAACCTGGGCGCGGGTCTGGGTCAGGAAGGGCAGGGTGAACATCAGCAAGCGGGGGCTGAAGTCAAACTGGCCGCCGCGCATGCCCTGGATGGTGCCGGCAACAACCTGCTCCAGCATTTCCTTCTCGGTGCCCAGCTGGCCGTTGGCGTACACGGTCACGGTAACATGGCCGTTGGTGGCCGCCTCAACATCCGCCGCGAACTTGTCGGTGGAGATGGTGCGGGGATTGCCCTCGGGCTGCGCATGGCCGACGACCATGGTAAAGTTGCCCAGATCGGCATAGGGATCTTCGCCCTCAGCGGAGGCAGTGGAAGCGGCCTCGGAGGTGCTGTCGGTGGAAGCGGCCGCGGTGGAAGACGCGGTGCTGGCGCTCCCGCCGCAGGCGGCCAGGGAGGCGGCCATAGCCAGGCTCAGGAGCATTGCGATGAGTTTTTTCATGGTGGTGATTTCCTCCTTTTTGATTTGGCTGCCCCGCAACACAGCCGGGGGCGCGGCAGCCTTGTATACAACCTCGACTGTTTTCGGCATTATCATACCAGAAAAATCCTTTATTTGCAAGAGCATTTTTTCGGCTTGTATGCCAAGCCAAACTTCCGTTCTCTACTTTTTTAACTAATTTTTATGCCGTTTTATGGTCATTTTCCACAAAAATCAGGCCTTTTGTAACCCACTTGTCACCTTTTGTAGCCAGTTTGCACAAGGTGAGCGTCGAAATTTCGTCATCTTGTATACAGGCATTTTCAAGCTTTTTTCAGGTATACAGGCCTTCCATTGACAAATAATGCCCATTTATATATAATAGTTACAGTATTTATATGTTTTATGACTGTGCGCAGAGGCGGGAAAGTGGGGATCTCATGGCTGCCGCATCGGATACCAATACCATCTACAAGGTGCTGGAGCAGGAGTTGGTCACACTGCAGATCCGCCCCAATGCGCTTTTGAGCGAAAATCAGCTTTGCAAACGGTTCGGGGTTTCCCGCACGCCGATTCGCAGCGCCCTGCAACGGCTGGAGCAGAACCGGTTCGTGCGCATTATCCCCCACCGTGGCACCATCGTGACCACCATCGACCTGCAGACGGCCAGCCAGATGGTGTACCATCGGGTAGCGGTGGAATCCATGGTCCTGCGGGATTTTATCAGAACCTGCACCCCTCTGCAGGTGGCTCAGGTGCGTTACAGCCTGCAGCAGCTGGAGGCCGTGTCAAAGGTCGGGGATGACCCCACCACCTTTGACCACGTCACCTTCCTGCATTACGACCTTGCGATGCATGAGCAGTGGTTCCGCGCCACCGACAAAATGTTCCTGTGGAGTTGGCTGATGAAGCCCCAGGCAGACTACTCACGTCTGATGCAGCTGGATCTCATCGCCGCCCAGAACGTATCGGACGTTCTGGTGGAACACCGGGGGATGATGGACCTCATCGATCGCGGCGCCGAGCAGGAGGTGGAACCTCTGATGATGCGCCACCTGTACGGCGGTATGCACCGGCTGGGGGCCAAGATGTTCTCGGAAGAATACCGGGAATTTTTTGAGAGCAGCTTATAAAAACAGTGCGGCGGCCTAAAGCGGCGTAAGCGCAGGGCCGCCGCTTTACTTTGGGGCGCAGACGCGCTACAATAAAGAAGCCATGATATCCGGCAAGGAGGACACTTCTATGATCCGTTTTGAGTGCGATTACGGCGAGGGCGCGGCCCAGCCGGTGCTGGACCTTCTGCAGAGGACCAACCTGGAGCAGACCCCCGGCTACGGCGTGGACGACCACTGCGAGCAGGCTCGCGCTCTCATCCGCAGGCTGTGCGACGCGCCCCAGGCCGGCGTGCATTTCTTTGTGGGGGCTACCCAGGCCAATTTCACCATCATTGACGCCGCCCTCAAGCCCTGGCAGGGCGTGCTCTGCGCCGACAGCGGCCACATTCATGTACACGAGACCGGCGCGGTGGAGGCCACCGGCCACAAATGCCTTGCCCTGCCCGGTGTGCAGGGCAAGATCACGGCGGAGCAGGTGCGCCGCGCGGTGCAGGCACACCGGGGCAGCAGCAGCCACGAGCACGAGGTGCAGCCCGGCATGGTCTACCTCTCCAACCCCACGGAGGATGGCACCCTGTACAGCAAGGCGGAGCTGACCGAGCTTTCGTCGGTCTGCTACGAGTTGGGCCTCTATCTCTTCGTGGATGGCGCCCGCATGGCCTACGGCCTCGCCAGCCCCGCCAACGATCTGAGCCTGGAGGATTACGCCGCCCTGTGCGACGTGTTCTACCTGGGCGGCACCAAGTGCGGCGCGCTGTTCGGGGAGGCGGTGGTCATCACCAACGAGGAACTGGACAGGGACTTCCGCTACGCCGTCAAGCAGCACGGCGCCATGCTGGCCAAGGGCCGCCTGCTGGGCCTGCAGTTCCTGGCGCTGCTGGAGGACGGCCTTTACACCCGGCTGGCCGCCAAGGCGGACACCCAGGCGCTGCGCATCCGCGCCGCCTTTGAGGCCAAGGGCTGCCCGATGCTCTACGACTCCCCCACCAACCAGCAGTTCCCCATCCTGCCTGACGCCTGGTACGAGGCGCTGAACCGGCGCTACGCCACCACCCTGATGGGCAAGCCGGACGGCGCTCACACTGCCGTGCGCATCTGCACCAGCTGGGCCACCCGGGACGAGGATGTGGACGG
>CAZIVF010000121.1:0-3999 GCA_964542725.1 uncultured Subdoligranulum sp.
GCGTTGAGCCTACCGCTTGTGAGCAGATTAGTATAGGTGATTCTGTGATACTCTTCCAGGTAGCGCAAGTGCCGCTGCCCCCATATCCCGATAGTCATTTCTTCTTCGGGTGGTAATGTAAGACAAGGCAGATAATATTCGCCTTGCAGTTCGTACCAAAGGCCATTGCTTTCATCATAAATGTACTTGTCCATCTTGAAATCCTCCAGTATAATATATTCGCACATATGTCACAGTTTCCCGATTGCCACTTGTTGTTATAACTTGTTATCAGATTTTTCTTCCCTTATTTTTGCCCTTATGAGGTGGCGAGGGAAGCATAAACGCAAGTGTATAAAGGGATAAGGCGGACACGCTGAGATAAATCCTTTATTTTCAAGCGTCTTGGAGGATTTTATTAAAGCCCTATGAGGAGCAGTAACCACTTACGGAATCGTGGTTTTTCAAATTCTGAATTTAGCGCAAATAATGCGAGAGGCCAACCCCTTTGAACCGCTCTCGCATTGCTTTTTTGAGCCTATTTTGCAACGGACCCGTTTGCATCAGCTGGCGTAATCGTCAATGCCACCCACGGGAGCTTCCGCGATGATGTCGGCGGTTGATTCGGCTGTCTCGGCGGTGGAGGCGGCGGCCAGCGCCGCCTTGGTCAGCGCAAAACAGCTTTTATAGTTGGCGTTGACCTCGTACACTATGCCGGGGGCGCCGTCGGTGTCCAGGTAGCAAAGCGTCTCGTCATCGGGCGTCAGTGCGCCGAAGCGGACGGTCAGCGCCGTGCCGTCGGCAAAATCCAGCGTTACCGTCACATCGGGGGGCTCCAGACCATAGTCTCCGTCCGGGCTGGTGATGCTCCAGTCGGTCTGCAGTTCACAGATGGTGTTGACCATCTGCTGCACTTCATCCTGATCCAGGGCAAAGTCGGGGTCGTCGTCCATCGTCCAGGTTTCGTCGGCGCAGGTGAAGCCCTGATCGTTGACCGTCAGGTGGGTCACGTCGGCGGCAGTCTGCTCGGTCAGCGTTTGAGCGGCGTAAAGCTGGCGCGGCGTTTTGAGCAGGCTGGTGAATTGGCTGGAGGCCACGGTGTAGGCGTTGCCTTCCGCGTCATAGACGTAGTACACGCCCACCACCTCATTGAGTTGGTCCGCCTGCAACGTCAGGCTTTGCTCCCCCGCCGTAATCTGAATTTCTATCAGCGGAATGGCGCTGCGGGCAGGCAGTTCGCTGAGATCGCCGCCATCCAGATGGCGCTCCGCCGTCAGCGAGATCATCTCCTCCACCAGATCTTCCACCGCATCCCCATCCAGCGGCAGCGTGGGGTCGGAGTCCAGCAGCCAGTTGCCCTCCCGGCCCTTCAGCAGCGTCACGTCCAGGTTGTTCCCCGCGTAGTGCAGGCTGTCCACCTCCTCCGCAGCGAAGCTGCACAGCGGGATGGCGGCGGTTTCGCCGGTATCCTCCTCCCGACCGCCAAGCAGCAGCAGCGCCGCGCCCAGCAGCAGGATCACAGCCGCCAGTGCGCCCAGCGGCAGCAGTTTTTGTTTTTTCATGGCATGCTCCTTACCGGCGGCGACGCACCAGGCAGACCGCAATGCCCGCGATCAGGCAGGCGATGGGCAGCGCAATGGTGAACAGCAGCCCCAGGACGATGATCGAGCCGGCGGGTACGCTCAGGCTCTCGGCGCTCATGCTGCGGGCCTCAATGACGGTAGCGTTCTCCTCCCCGTTAAGCCAGTTGACGATGCTGCCCAGCAGCCGGGCGTTGCCGCCCGAGACGGACTGGTTCATCTGGGAGAGGAATACGTTGGGGCAGTTCACCCATACCAGCTTGGCCCCTGTGGAGGAATCCTCGGCAGCGACAGCCAGATCAAAGCTGCCCTCGGGGTCGGTGTCGGCCTTTTGGGCGGTCTCGGCGGTGGCGTAACCCTCCATGGAGTAGGAACCGCTGGTGGTGGAGAGCAGAGCCTGGTAGGTCCATCCGCTCTCCTCGTCGCAGACAATTCCCTGCCCCATCGGCGCAAAAACGTACAGGCCGTCCGCCACGCCGGCTGTGACCTCGTTGCTGTTGATCTTCGGCAGAAGGTAGGTCTGCGGGTAGCCGTAGGGGTAGTAGTTGCCGTCCGTCTCAATCAGCAGGCCAGGCTGGCGGGTCATCCCCACTGCGGCCAGCATACTGTCCAGATTGGGGGTTTCCACCGTCAGGTCGGTGCAGACCAGCAGGCGGCCGCCGCCCTGCAGATAGGCGACCAGCGTCGCGGCCTCGGCGGCGGTCATGTCGGTGAGAGGCGCGTTGATGAGCAGCGCAGCGGCATCCTCCGGAACTGTGCCGGCGGTGATCAGGTTCAGTTCCGCCACAGTGACGCCGGCGTTGGCGAGGGTATCGGTGAAATCGCTCTCCAGCGCCACCTCCCCATGGCCGGTCAGTTCATACAGGGTGTAGTCGGTGGTGCGCAGCACCTCGGCCACGGCGGTGGTGATGGCGTTTTCCGCCTTGAAGTCATACTGCATCGAGCCGGTGGTGTAGTAGGCTTCAATGTTCATCTCATACAGATTGTTGTAGGAGACGACAGTGCTTTTCTCACCGCTGGTGACAACCAGGCAGCCATTGGAGGCTCCTTCGTACTGCTGGGCGAAGGTGGGGTAAAGCACCGGGTCCTTCTGCTGCCAACTGAACAGACTGCTCTCATCGGCATAACGGTCCAGCAAGCGAGTGACGTTATCGTCCTCATTGCCGGTCTGGGCCAGGTAATAGACGGTGACGGGCTGCTGCAGGTTCCCCATCAACTCACGGCTGGTATCGCTCAGGGTGAACAGGGAGCCGGTGGAGATATCCAGCTCGGTGTAGGTGGTGGGCAGTGCCCGGGCCACCAGGTTGAGCAGGATCACCGCCACCAGCACGGCGGCGGTCAGCAGGCTGGCGTAAGCGCCGTTTTTCAGGCTTCGTTTATCTTTCATCTTTGATCCCCCTCAATTCCAGCGGCGCCGTTCCAACGACTGGCCGGTCAGGAACAGGAACAGCCCTGTGACCGATAGATAGTAGAGAACCCCGGTCAGGCTGAACATGCCGCTGACCACCGTGGTGAAGGGGTCGAACAGCGCCAGGGCGGAGAGCACCGCGTCAAAGCCGGTGAGCAGCCAGGCCGGGCGCAGCTGGAAGAGCACAAAGAGCAGCACCGCGCCCACGCAGAAGACGCCGCTGCCCATGACCACGCTCTTGCATACCACGCCGATGACGATGGCCGCCACAAGCAGCACGACGCTGAAAACGGCGAACGCCAGCAGACTGCCAGTAGTGAACATCGTCTTGATGCCGTTCATCAGGTAGCAGACCAGCAGCAGGCCGAAGGTGGCCAGATAGGCGATAATCTGGTTTTCCGTCATGGCCGACACCCAGGTGCCGACAGCGATGCAGGCCGCCCCCAGCAGCAGATAGGCGAAAAGGCTGGCATAGGCCGCCACCAGGGAGACGGTCCCAAATCGGGTGAGGAGCAGCGGCATCACGCAGGCCACCGCCACCGGCACCGCAAAGACGGCCAGCTGGGCGAGGAATTTCCCCAGCACGATGCCCGGGATGCTCACCGGGCTGGTGAGCAGCAGCTGATCCGTTTTGGAGCGGCGTTCCTCGGCAAAGCTGCGCATTGTGATCGCGGGGATGGCGAACAGCATGACCATGGTGCAGGAATACAGCACGCCGCCGAAGTCCGGCGAGCCGTACATCAGGTTGGAATTGGTGAAGTAAAGCCCCAAAAAGGCCAGCATCACCGCCACGACCACATAGCCCACCATGCCGGTGAAATAGCTCCGGGTCTCCCTCTTAAAAATCGCAAGCATTTTACTCCGCCTCCTTTTGTTCCGGCTGCTCCGGCGCATCCGCCTCGGGAGCGGGTTGTTCCGCCCCGGGGGCTTCAGTGGGCTGCTGCGCGGAGGAATCTTCCCCTGCGATTTCTTGAACCGGCTCCTCGGGGATTGTGTCCTCGGGAGCGGTGTCCTCGGAGATAGTGTCCTCGG
>CAZIVF010000121.1:4099-5618 GCA_964542725.1 uncultured Subdoligranulum sp.
GTCTCGGTGAGCTGCAGGAAGACATCCTCCAGGCTCATGCTCTCGGTCGAGAGGGAGAGTACCGGGCATCCGGCGCCCGCCAGGGCCAGGCTCAGTTCCCCGCGCAGATCCCTGTCCGCCTCGGCGGAGGCGGTGAAGCTGACCTCGCCGCCCTTCTCGGCGGTGACGCGCAGGTCGGAAAGGCCCTGCACCGTGCGGGCGGCGGCCAGCACCGCCTCCCGCTCCCCCTTGGCGGTGGCGGAAATCACGCCGCGGGCCGCCAGCTGGCCGGCCAGTTCCTCCGGCGTCCCCTGCGCCACCAGCTTGCCGTGGGCGATGATGAGCACCCGGTCACAGACCGTCTGCACTTCGCTGAGGATATGGCTGGAGAGGATCACCGTGTGGGTCTTGCCCAAGTCGTGGATCAGGGAGCGAATCTCGATCATCTGGGCGGGGTCCAGGCCGACGGTGGGCTCGTCCAAGATAATGACCTGCGGCTCCCCCAGCAGCGCGGCGGCGATGCCCACCCGCTGGCGGTAGCCTTTGGAAAGGTTGCGGATCAGCCGCCGTTCCATCCCCTGCAGGCCGGCGCGGGCGGCGGCGATCTCCACAGCGTCCAGGCGGTCCGCCCGGCGCTTGGTTCCCTTCAGTTCCGCCACAAAAAGCAGATATTCCCGCACCGTCATCTCCTGGTAAAGGGGCGGCTGCTCCGGCAGATACCCAATGCACGCCTTGGCGGCCTTGGGTTCCTCCGCGATATCATGCCCCGCCACCCGCACGGTCCCCGCCGTGGCGGACAGGTAGCCGGTAAGAATATTCATCGTGGTGGACTTGCCCGCGCCGTTGGGGCCGAGCAGGCCGTAAATGCAGCCGTCCTCCACGGTGAAGCTGATATCGTCCACCGCCAGATGGCTGCCGTAACGTTTTGTCAAATGTTCGACTTCGATCAAGGTACATCCTCCTCCCTCTATTATCAATCAAGGGCATTATAGGCCGCATATGTGAAAATTGTAAGGCAGAGATATAAAAAAACTGTAGGGAACGGCTCCGGGGCCGTTCCCCACAGTTCTGCGCCGGCAAAACTCACACCAGTTCCACTCTGTACTTTTCCAGCCAGTAGTTGAGCTGCAGGAACCAGGCGATGGTCTGGGGCGTGGTCATCAGCTGGCCGTACCAGGGGGTCGGCTCGTTGGCTTCCAGCAGGGCCTCCAGCGCGGCTTTGTCGGCCAGGCGCAGCAGCGGCGCCTCGGGGTCGGCAATGATCCGCCGCAGTTCCTTGCTGACCAGTTCCAGGTACAGCGGGTTCCAGGTCTTGGGGTAAGGGCTTTTTTTGCGCCACAGGACCTCGTCGGGCAGCACGCCGCGCATTGCCTCCCGCAGAAGGCCCTTTTCCTGCCCGCCGTAGTCCTTGTACTCCCAGGGGACGGCGTAGAGATATTCGGCAATGCGGTAATCGCAGAAAGGCACCCGGACCTCCAGGCCGCTGTACATGCTCATCCGATCCTTGCGGTCCAGCAGGGTCTGCATGAACCAGCGGAAG
>CAZIVF010000122.1:0-5486 GCA_964542725.1 uncultured Subdoligranulum sp.
GGCAAGCTGCTGTGGTCGGGCTCTCCTTATGAGATCAACTGACCCGCTACAGAAGAGATTAACGGACAGCGCCGGCCGGCACTATGTCGTCCCCTTGGAGCAGATCCCCCTGGAACAGGGGAGGCTGGCGGAAGACCAGACCGGCTCCCAGCTCCCGCCCCCAGCCCTTTCCGACGCCCAGGGGCAGCTTCTTTGGGAGGGCTCTCCCACTTCCTTCCCCCAAATTCCCGAATAAGAAAGAAGGCATCCTTTCCCATGTCCATTGCAGCAGTTCGAGATTACTTTGACCAGTTCGGCTTGGCCGGTAAGGTGCTGGAGTTCGACGTCTCCAGCGCCACAGTGGATCTGGCCGCCCAGGCGGTGGGGGTCATCCCCGCCCGGATCGCCAAGTCCCTGTCCTTTAAGGTGGATGGCAAGGCCATCCTCATCCTCGCCGCCGGAGACGCCAAGGTGGATAACCCCAAGTTTAAGCATTTCTTCCACACCAAGGCCAAAATGCTCACCCCCGAAGAGGTGGTGGACCTAGTGGGCCACGCCATCGGCGGGGTGTGCCCCTTCGCCATCAAGGAGGATGTGGCCGTCTATCTGGACGTCTCCCTGAAGCGCTTTGACACCGTCTTTCCCGCCGCCGGCTCCGCCAGCAGCGCCATTGAGCTGACCTGTGCGGAGCTGGAGCAATACGCTCAAAACTTTGTCGCCTGGGGCGACTTCTGCAAAGGCTGGCAGGAAGAGGCGTAACTGGCTTTTTTGCAACCAAAGGACCCCTGTCCCAACGGGACAGGGGTCCTTTTTCTCCGGACGTTTCAGTTCTTTTGAATCGTTACATCCCCCGAGATAGTCGAGAATTCATACCGGCCCGCGCCGCTGCCGCAGGTGTAGCGGTCACCGCTGACGGTGGCGGGAAGCTCACAGCTCCACTTGCCGCTGAGGGTGTCCAGGGTGGCGGTGAAGGAGGCGTCCTCCGGCAGGTTCAGGAGAATCTGGCCAGAAATGGTTTCCACCTCCATCTGGCGGGGGGCCTGATTGGCGGTGAGGGTCAGGCCGCCGCTGGCGGAGTCTACCTCCACCTCATCCACGGCTGTGGCCGTGATGGTCACGTTGCCGGAAGCGGTGTCCGCCTCGACCTGGGCGATCTCTCCGGCGGTCACGTCAATGTTTCCGGAGCCGGTATCCGCCGACAGGGTGCGCAGGGTGCCGGTGAGCACCGCCGTCACATTCCCAGAACCGGAATCCGCGCTCACCTGATCTGTCACCTGGCAGCCGGTCAGCTCCACGTTACCCGAGCCTGTATCCACCGAAATTTCCTGGGCGGTCAGGTCAGTTACCTTCACCGGCGCCGAGCCCGTGTCGATCTCCAGCTCCTTCAAGGCTGTGCCCTGGGGCAGAAGGACCGTCAAATCCTTTTTCAGATCGCCCAGCTTCAGCCGGCCCGTCTTGGAATAGACCAGGGAGAGGGTGCCGTCCTTCACCCGGTAGCGAAGGGTAACATCGTCCCCCAAAGCGCTGTCGGAGGTCTCATGGAAGGAGATCGTATTCTCCTCATGGTAACCCACGGTGACGCTGCCACCATACCAGTCGATCTTGATCCGGTCCACGGGGTCGGTGAGGTCTGTGCCGCCCATGGTATAGCTCTCAGGGTGGTCATACTCCACATCGTTGTAGCCAAAGCCGCCGCTGTCCTCTTTCTCGATTTGGTCCACAATGTTCTCCACCGTCTCATGAAGATCCCCAGGGTCATGGCAGCCGGCCAGGATGCCGGCGCACAGGATGAGGGTCAAGAAAATGCCGCCCACTCGCTTCATGGTGTTTCCCTCCTATTGATGAAAAAGGGCCGGCTGACCCGCCTGAAAGGGATGGGTCAGCCGGCCCGCTTTGGACTTTTCTTGGTTCTGACCCAAGGGTCAGCAGGGCATAGCCTTACGCCAGAGCAGCAGTGATGATGGCCATCTTATAGACCTCGTCGGCGTTGCAGCCGCGGGAGAGGTCGTTGATGGGGGCGTTCAGGCCCTGCAGGATGGGGCCGTAGGCCTCGAAGCCGCCCAGGCGCTGGGCGATCTTGTAGCCGATGTTGCCCGCCTCGATGTTGGGGAAGATGAAGGTGTTGGCGTAGCCCGCCACCGGGGAGCCGGGGAATTTCAGCTGGCCGACCTCGGGGGCGACGGCGGCGTCAAACTGCATCTCGCCGTCGATCAACAGTTCGGGATCCATCTCGCGGGCGGCGGCGGTGGCGTCGTGGCTCAGCTGGACGGTGCTGCCCTTGCCGGATCCGTTGGTGGAGAAGCTCAGCATGGCAACCTTCGGCTCGATGCCGAAGATTTTGGCGGTGCGGGCGGTCTCAACGGCCACCTCGGCCAGCTTTTGGGCGGCGGGCAGGGTCACGTTGCCCTCCTTGTCCACACTGTCCTCATAGCTGATGTTGATGGCGCAGTCGCCCATGGCCAACTTCTCGTCGCCGCGGACTAGGATAAAGCTGGAGGAAACCAGATGGGCGCTCTTCTTGGTCTTGACCAGCTGCAGGGCGGGGCGCACGGTGTCGGCGGTGGAGTAGGTAGCGCCGCCCAGCAGGCAGTCCGCCTTGCCCATCTTGACCAGCATGGTGCCGAAGTAGTTGCCCTTGGAGAGCGCCGCCGCACACTGCTCCGGCGTCATCTTGCCCTTGCGCAGTTCCACCATCTTGGCGACCATCTCGTCAAAGCCCGCGTAATCGGCGGGGTCGATAATTTCGGCGCCGGTCACATCAAAACCGCCGTCGGCGGCAGCCTTCTTGACGGCCTCCACGTTGCCCAGCAGGATGACCTTCAGCGTTTTGCCCGCCAGAAGGCGGCTGGCGGCGGAGAGGATGCGGGCGTCGGTTCCCTCCGTAAAGACGATGGATTTGGGGTTGGCTTGCAGTTTCTTTTCAAAGGTTTCAAACATCGACATGAAAATTACCTCCATATGTTCGGCCACGGCAGGCCGCCGGGCCAGATTCTTACAGTTTGATTATAGCACCGATTTTGCACTTTGCAAAGAAAATGTGCGGTCCCGCCCCCTTTTGCGCAAAAAAGGTGCGGCAGCGGCGAAAAAAGCAAAATAGTTCGCAAAGTTAATAAAATATCAAGTCACGCCGCTCAAATCTTGTGCGGATTGACTATTTTGTATCAATCTTGCCCCGCGGCGGCTCCCACCCGTAGGCCCGGTAAAACGCCTCCCGATCCGCCGGGCTGCGCACCACGACGGCCTGCAGCAGTCGCCCGCCGGCGGGATCCCGGAAGCCGATGACCGTCTCCCCGGTACAGATGCTGGATTCCGTGGCGATGTCCTTCACCCCCAGGCCGGGCGGCGGGGTCAGCGGCGGCGATTTCCGTTTGCGGAAAAACATATTTTTCCCCTTTCTCTTCCGGGCTGCAGGGTGGTGTTCGGGCCGGAGCCGAGCGACGCAGAGGTCTACGAGTTCATCTTAAAACACCTCGACAGACTGCGGTTCAGCCCCGCTGTCGCACAGGCGGCACGGCAGCAGGCCGTCAGCCCCAAGCGCCTGCAGAGGCAGGCGCGGCAGGCGGTGGAGCAAAGCGGCCTGGGGACCAAATCCCAGCAGGCTTTGCATCTGCTGCGGGAGCAGCAAAAGACCGAGCGGACCGAGACCTCCCGCGCCCAGCGGGAGGCCGAAGCCCGGCGGCAGTTCCAGCTGCGGCAGCAAAAACGGAAGGAAAAGCACCGCGGGCATTGATCTGCCCCGCACCGGCGCAGGGCCTTCGGCCCTGGGCGGTGCTTTTTCTTTGCCTGCCGGGAAGCGGCGGCAGAGGGAGGCTTACGGATACAGATTCATCAAATCGAAATCCGCATAGCGGCCATCCACCTTAAAGAAGCCCCGGAAGCATCCGATCTTCTCAAACCCGTATATCCAGCAGTTCCTCGGCGTCCTTTGGCGCGGCCCTCCCGACAGTCAGTTCCATACCTGCCGTTCCCTCCTTAATCTTCAGAGGCTTTTCCGCTTCCAGTATACGGTGCGCGTCCCCTAAAGTCAAGGGCAGGCGGACGCTAAAGAGCCGTCCCCTGCTATTTTTTTGGCAGAAATCGCTTGACAAGCCCCTGTGCGTTTGCTATAATAAGTTGCTGTGCAAAAGCACAGTGATCCTTGCCCGCGCAAGCGGGCCATATGTCCAAAAGGAGGTGTACAGAATTATGGCCAAGTACGAAACCATGCTGGTTACAAGCGCCAACCTCGACGAAGAGGCTTCCGCCGCTCTGATCGGCAAGTTCAAGACCCTGATCGAGGCGCACGGCACGATCGATTCTGTCGATGATTGGGGCAAGCGCCGCCTTGCTTATCCCATCGACAAGCAGAACGAGGGTGTGTACACGGTGATCAAGTTCACCAGCGACCCGTCTTTCCCGGCGGAGCTGGACCGCGTTTACAAGATCACTGAGGGTGTTCTTCGCAACATTATCGTTGCCGAGGAAGAGTAAGAGGAGTTTAGACCAATGCTGAATGTTGTAGCAATCATGGGCCGCCTGGTGGCGGACCCCCAGCTTCGCCAGACGACCACCGGTAAGAACGTGGCGTCCTTCCGCATTGCCTGCGACCGCGGGCGCCGCGACTCCAACGGCCAGAGCCAGGCGGATTTCCTGGATGTGGTGGCCTGGGACCGCACGGCGGAGTTCGTCTGCCGTTATTTCCAGAAGGGCAGCCTGATCGTTGTTGACGGACGCATCCAGAGCCGCCAGTATCAAGATAAAAACGGCAACAACCGCAACGCGGTGGAGATCGTTGCCAACAACATCAACTTTGCCGGTCCCAAGTCCTCGAACCCCAACGCATCCGGCATGGGCGCCCCGGCTCAGGCCGCGCCCATGGCAGACTACGCCCGCCCCGCAGTGCAGCAGGCTCCCGCTCCCAGCTATTCCGCCGGCAGCAACGAGGACTTTGCCCTGATCGAGGATGAGGGCGATCTGCCCTTCTGATTTTTACCATGAGATCGTGATTCTAACAAGGAGGTAATCCGCAATGGCTATGGATCGTTCTTCCCGCCCGATGCATCGCGGCCGCAAGAAGGTTTGCAGCTTCTGCGTCGATCGCATCGACCGCATTGATTACAAAGATCTGCCCCGCCTGCGCAAGTACGTCAGTGAGCGCGCCAAGATCATTCCCCGCCGCGTCACTGGCACCTGCGCTTTCCATCAGCGCGAGCTGACCGTGGCTATCAAGCGCGCCCGCCATATGGCTCTGATGCCCTATGTGAGCGATTGATCCGCGTACCATAAGCACCAAACTCCCGCACCGGATAGCCCGGCGCGGGAGTTTTTATTGGTTTTATCCGGTCCGCTCCGCCGCCCAGTTTCGCTCCAGGCGGGAGCCGAGGCGGCTCAGGATCTCGTTGGTGATGGTGCCGGCGGCCTCCGCCAGGTCAAGTGCCCTTTCGCCCACACATGGGTCTGTTGCCGTGCTATCAATGATACAACATAACGAACCGAAATTCCGTACTCGCATAACGATGAACACCCGT
>CAZIVF010000123.1:0-5360 GCA_964542725.1 uncultured Subdoligranulum sp.
CCCTTTCCTTATTTTATAAAAAGGCCGCTTTGACGCCGGTTTTCCGGCGATGCAAGGCGGGCTTTGATGTGTTTGCGGGGCCAGGCGGCTCACGCCACCTCGCGGTGGCAGAGAAGAACCAGCGCGTCGGAGCCTGCATCGGTGGTCACGGTCACATAGAAGGAATAGACCGTATCAAACCGATATTGCAGCGTTCCGTCATCCTGAACGTCGAGCCGGTAATCCAGCTTATACATCGGCGTGGATACGTCCTGGCCGTACACCCCCTCCTCCAGGGGCTTGGCAAACTCCACCTCCACAGCCAGCGGACCGCTCTCCCCCCCGCACAGCGTCAGGATCGGGATCCCCTCGGCCCGCAGCAGGGCTGCGGCCTGCTCTGTGCCGTCCTCCGCCCGGTAGAGGGCAGTCCCCTCCTCCACCGTGCAGTTGGCCAGCGCGGCCTGCACGCCGGTGACAGGCAGCACGGCCTGCCAGACCGGCGTGGTATCGGTTTTGGGCTGGCACCCGGTCAGCAGCAACAGGCAGAGGAGGGGCAGCAGACGTTTCATCTTGATTCCTTTCTGCGGCGGTGCCACCCTCCCCGGCTGCCGCACGGTACAGACGCCGCGCGGCAGCCGGGGGATCGGGCGGCATCGCCCTATATTGGCACAAAGTCATTGGTAGGGGTCATAAGGCCCCTGGGGCAGTTCCTCCCCCGGGTGCAGTAAGCGGGGGCAAAGGCCGGTCTCGGCCACAATAAAGCCCATGAGCATCCCCACCCGCAGATGCAGATGCCGATATTGCGAGAGGATCAGCGTAAAGCGGGTCCACTCACAGTTATCCGGCCGCTGCAGAAGGTCCTCATCGTGAAGCGCAGGCAGATAGAGCGAGAGCTTGGCCTTGATGGTGTAAAAATACTCGTTGATCTTCTCCCGGTCCAAGCGGGTCTGCGGGTAGACGTTCAGATCATCCAGCGACGGCATGTGGATGGGCGGTTCAATAAAATCGGTATCCCGCGGGTTGATGAACCACTGGTCCAAGCCGTGCAGCATATGGTAGATATGCTGCCACAGCGGTGAACCGGCGTACAGGCGATCCCACAGTTCCTCCGGAATGCAGTCCAGCACGTTCTGGGTCTCCCAGAGAGCGCGGACCGTCATTTCCGTGATAATGGCATGGTAAGAAGATTCCCGCATCGCAGCACCCCACCTTTGTTGTGTTGGGGTTAGTATGCCGCGCCGGGCGGTTGGTCATTCCCGTACCAGCAGGGTCGGCAGTGTTTTTTCGCTGTACTGCGAAGAGATGATAGGGCTGAGGGATACGCGGGAATATACCCCCTGTACCGTTCCGTCATAGACATAGAGGCCGGTCAGGTTATAGTAACGGTTCCTCCCGAAATGCCCCTCGGCCATGCCGTAATTCTCCGTGACATAGGGCATATAGAACTCCTGCAGCAGATAGTCCTCCTGCATCGCTTTGCGGGCCAGATGCTCCCAGGTGTGCTGGCCGTGCTCCACCCCGGCATGGACGCCCCGCGAGCCGTAGGAATCCAGCGGCTTGAGGATCCAGCTGTCCTTGTGGGCCAGCACTTCGGGCAGGTCGGCTTCCTCAAACCGCTTGGTCACGGGCAGGTGGTCCGCGAGGTAGCGGCGCTCCTTCTCCGTCAGCAGCGCCGCCGTCTGGGGCGTTTGCAGGACGCGGCAGATGGTTTTGTTGTGAACCAGCTGGGTGTGGAAGTCCCCCAGAAGCAGCACCGCGCCGGCGCGCACGGCCTCCAGCAGCGCGGCGCTCTCCTCATAGTGGGCCAGCACGTCGCTGGTGACGGCGCGGCGGTAGATCACATCGATCTTGCATCCCGCCGGGCCGGTCAGCGTCCTTGTGGCCGGGTCATACCGCAGGGCGCGCACATCGCAGACCTCCGCGCCGAACCCCTTGGCGGCAAAATGACGGCGGAACTCCTCGAACTCGTTGACGGTACCGTACTCCAAGTAGTCGACAATCGCCACATAGGGCGTCTTTTCCAGGCCGCTGCGGCGGCTGATGGCGGCGACGGTGTCCACCCAGCTGTCAAACAGTTCGCAGGTACGGGTTTTGTGCGCTTCGCAGAACGCCCGATACCCGGCTGAAAGCCGCTGCGCGTTGTGCAGCTCCCGGTCCTCATTCATAGCGCTGGTGCCATCGGTGTTGAACTCACAGAATTTATAGCCGCCGGTCTCCTCATTATAGAAAAAGTCGATGCGCGCCATGGGCAGCAGCGAGAGACGGCGGTCCGCCCGCAGGATCAGCGCCTCCATCACCGGGTCAAACCCGAAGAGGGCGCGGTAGGCAGGATCGGTGAAATAGGCATCCATCACCTTGGCAAAGATACCGTACAGCACCTGCATGTCGGTGCTGAGCTTGGCGTACACTTCCTCGGTCAGCAGCTTGGGTTTGTAGCAGGTGCGCACATACTCGCCGTGGTGGATGGCCGTGGAGGCTTTCATATAGGCGGTAATGTTCTCAAAATCCTGCCGCAAAGCCGCCGGGTCCTGCTCCGCCCAAGACAAATATTCGCGGTTCAGTTCCTGCAGTTTATTCATGATCGTGTTCTTCTTCCCGTATGGTTTTTTTGCCGCTCAACAGGGCAGCGAAGGGTTCCAGAAGGCGGCGTTCGTCAGAGGATGCCAGGCGGCTCTTGGCTTGGGCCAGCAGCCAGGCCAGTTCCATCGTCACAGGGCAGCCATAAACGGCAGCCCTGTAGCCGTGGGCGCAGATCTCCCGCCGGGCCGCTTCAATATCCTCCACCGTGGCGCCGGCGTAGTGGCGCAGCACCCCTTCCTGGGCGGCAGGGCTGGAGAAAGTCGCCTTAATCAGCTGGGCGTAGGCCGCAATGTACCGCTGCGGCATGCTGTCCGCCACGCGGATCTCGATATAGGACTTCAGGCGAACATCAAAGAAAAACATCGACAGGATATGCTCAATATCCCCCCGCGTCAGGTTGGGGCCGTAAACCTCGGCAGCGGATTTTTCCCCCACGTCCACAGTTTGGCCATCCCGCCTGGCCACGATGAGCGGCTTGCGCAGAATGTACTCGGCGTAGCGCTCGAAGCCAAAGTCCTCCGCCATCAGCATGGGCGGCACGCCGCAGCGGTCACGGTCCACATTCTGCCAGACAACGCTGCGGACGCTGTACGCCCGGTTGGGTTTCCCCTGGTAGATGGGCGCGTTGTCGGTAAGCAGCGCCAGCAGCGGGGCGATCAGGCAGGCGGCGCGGTACTTCTGCACAAAGTCCCGCTCACTGTAATAATCGATGGAAAGCTGGGTGGAGGCGGTGGCCCGCATCATCTGGCTGCCCATCGTGCCGCTCTGCCGGAAATAGCGGTCCATCGCCTGGTAGCGCTGCTTGGGGATCAGCGGAAGGTTGCCCGCCCGCCGGGTGGGGTGGTAGCCCACCGCGTGGGACTGCATACTGTGGGCGGCCAGCACCATGCAGAGCGCGGTATCGAACGCCTCATAGATCGTGAGGATATCGTCAATTTCGGTGCGGGGTGCGATGCTGATCTCCAACTGGCAGGCAGGCTCCAGCGAGACGCCGTACAGGGCGTTGGCATACCCCATATACAGCCCGTCAATGTACACCGGCTGATCCCCGGCGCCCTGCATCTCCTGCATGACGGCCTGGATCTCCTCAAAGCTGACCGGACGGCCATCCCCGTGGGTAATGAAATGCTCCACCTCCAGGCCGAGGGTCAGCTTGCCCTCCGCCTTGCAGCCCTGCATGAAGTAACGGATCATTTCCTGCTTTTGTTCTGTTAAATAAGACAAAACTTCCTCCTGCCGGCGGGATCCCGCCTTTTTACAGCCTGCAGGCCGCATCCACGGCGCAGATGCGGACCTCCTTCCCAAGCGCCGCGCCCGCCCGGCACAGGAACGGGGCGGCGGGTTCTGCCGGGATACCGGCTGCTCTTCGGTTTATTATACCCCCAAATCTTGTGTAAATCAATGGGGTTGCCACGCTATATTGGGCGTAATTTGCCGTAAAACAAAACGGCCCGCCGGCGTACGGTTCCGGGGAGCCATACTGCCGGCAGCCAGCGAGGATCAATCTTGCGGTTTATAGTCGCGGATCACATCCAGGGCAGGCAGCGCATGACCGCTATAATCAAACAGCGCCTGGTTCGCCCACTCGTTGCCGGCGGGGCCTTTCTCCTTGGCGTACTCCCAACCGGGCTGGGCCGCCCAGCCCGAACCGGGTACCGGAAGCCAGGCCGGTTCCCACCAGAAGAAACCGCGGCCATGCCCACCGGGGACATTTTCAATGATCTTCAGCAGTCGTTCGGTAAACTGGCACTGCCCTTCCGCCGTCATGGGGAACGGGACCTTTTTGACCAGCGCCGGCGTGGTAGCGGGACCTTTGCGCTCCGCCTTTTTCAGCTTCTCCCGGCGGGCGTAGCTTTCCATGGTAAAGCCCATGCTGGTCTCGGCCAGCACCAGATCCTTGCCATAGCGGGGGGCGATATCGTTCATATTGGCTTCCAGTTCCTCCATGGTTCCATGCCAGAAGGGGTAGTAGCTCATGCCGATCACATCACAGTCCCCGCCGCAGGCAAAATAATTGTCGAACCAGTTGACATACAGGTCATGGTTGCCGCCGTTATCCAGGTGGACCATCACCTTGATGCCGGGATCAAAATTGCGCACCGCCTGCACGCCGGTCCCCACCAGATGGGCCAAGGCGTCCCAGTTAGGCACCTTCCCCACCGGCCACAGCAAGCCGCCGGTTAACTCATTGCCCACCTGCACCATGCCGGGCAGCGTCCCGTTGGCGCGGCAGGCGCACAGGACGTCGGTGGTATAGTTGTACACCGCCTCGGCCAGCTGGTTTTCATCCTTCCCCTGCCATGCCTTGGGCGGATACTGTTTGCCGGGATCAGCCCAAAAATCGGAATAGTGAAGGTTGAGCATCCAGTTCATGCCCAGATGCTTGGCCCGGGTGGCCAGCCCCAGCAGGCAGGCAAGGTCGCAGGTGCCGGCGCCGTAGGGCTTGCCCTCCGGCGAATAGGGTTCGTTCCAAAGGCGCAAGCGCAGGTAATTGCCGCCGTGGTCCCGCAGAATCTCCAAAGCGTCGCGCTGCACGTCCGCCTCATAAAATTTGCCGCCGCAGCGTTCTACCTCCGGCAGGCTTGAGACATCAAAACCTTTAATATACTCCATACTGTTCCTCACAAAAGGGGCGGTCGCCGGCCCCTGCCGACGGCCGCCGTTTTCATTCAGATAGGGGGAGGCTGCCTCCCCGCCCACAGATTCTGGTCACTCGAACTTTTCAAATTCGTCCATGGTGAACCGTTTGTGCATAAAGCGGTAGCGGAACCGCACCATCTCGTTTTTGGCAAGCACATCCT
>CAZIVF010000124.1:0-5296 GCA_964542725.1 uncultured Subdoligranulum sp.
CTTAATATCACATCTTTATTTCTGTTCCGTTCTTGAAGGTAAATCGGATATCATCCTTGCTGTAGACCGTAACCAGTGACCTCCAGTCACTCCCCCATGGGGAGCGACAATTGAAACCTCCAGATGCGGGAGGGGCGCGTATGCATAGGGTTCTCCCACGCAAAGTTTGCGGACGGCCCCCTGCAGCAAAAGGGGGCCGGGGCAAACCGATCTTTCTTTCCCCGCTCCCTCCGCTCCTCGATCGCCCGCAGCAGTCCTGCACGCTCCGCCCGGCAGCGGCGGCACTGCTTTTCTGCCTGTGCTCTTTCAGCAGTCCGTCCCGCCTTCTGTTGGTCCAAAACGCCGGATCGGCCCCATGCGGTCAGCGGTGTAGTATTCGCTGCGCTTGATCTCGCCGGGGAGGTCGATGCCGGTGGCCTCCCGCAGGCCGAAGGCGGCGAAATAGTCGCAGAAAGCCTCCTTCCCCAGGCGCGCGCCGATCTGGATAAAGCAGGGATTGCAGCTGACCTCCAAGCCCTGGGCGAAGGTCTCCAGGCCGTGGATGTGGCCGTTGGCACAGCGAAAGGTCGTACCCGCCACATTGATCTTTCCGGCGCAGACAAACTGGGTGGCGGGGGTGCAGACGCCGGTGTCCAACGCGGCGGAAGCGGTGATGAGTTTAAACACACTGCCCGGCTCGTACAGGTCGCTGATGGCCTTGTTGCGCCATTGGGCCTGCTGCGCGGCCTGCAGGGCGGCGCTGCGCTCCTCACCGGTAAGGGCGTTCACCTGGGCGCGCACCTCCTCATCAATGAGAAGGCGGGGGCTGTTGGGGTCGTAATCCGGCTGGCTGGACATTGCCAGCACCGCCCCGGTCTGTACATCCATCACGATACCCACGCCGCGGGCCGCCGCATTGTGCTCCTGCACGGCGGAAGCCAGGGCGCTTTCCAGCCATCGCTGGATGTTGGCGTCGATGGTCAGCGTCAGACTGCTGCCCGGCACCGCCTCCACCAGCGTGCTGTAGTGAGTGGGCATATCGTAACCCCAAGCATTCTTGGCGGTCAGCACACGGCCGTTCTGGCCGGTCAGTACCTCATTGTATTTCAGTTCCAGCCCCCAAAGCCCGGCGTTGTCCACATCGGTAAACCCCAGCAGGCCGCCCATGAAGCTACCCTGGGGGTAGACCCGCTTGGTATCCTGCCGGATCTGGATGCCGACGGCCTGGTTGGCATCGCACCATTCCCGCACGGCGTCGGCCATCTGCTGGCCAACGCGGCGGCGCAGCAGGCAGTCGTTGGAGGTTCGCTGGCTGAATTTTTCCAGCGTCTCCTCATAGTCGATCTCCAGAATGTCAGACAATGCCCGGGCCGCCGGTTCCACCAGTTCGTCGGCCAATTCCCGCGGGGCGGCCCGGATGGTCCAGCAGGTCTCGCTGGCCGCCAGCAGGGTGCCGTCGGAAGAAAAGATCTCCCCCCTGGCGGCGGGCAGCGTGGTATCACGCAGCTGCTGGTCCGTCGCCCGGGCCGCGTAGCCGTCGGGATCCATCAACTGCAAATAGAAAAGACGCGCCAGCAGCCCCCCAAAGCAGAGCAGCGCCAGCACCGTCGCCATGAGGCGCGCTCGCCGGCGCATAGGGCGGTCCTGCTGCGGCGTGGTATGACGTTTCGGCATAGTTTCACCTCCTCGCCTATGGCTATGCCGGCAGCTTTGGCAAAATGCCGAAAATTCCCGCGTATTTTCTCTCTATCGCCGCCTTGACGAACGGCACCAAAAGGAGTATACTAATAGCACCTAGATTGATAATTTATTGTCAATATAGCACAGCTGCCCGCCAGCAAGCCTTCACGCCGGCAACCGCAAGCAGGGCTGGCCCGGCTTTCTGGCGCAGCAGCGTCTAATTCTTATTGTATTTGGAGGTACATACTATGGCAAGATTCACTCTCCCCCGCGATTTGTATCACGGCAAGGGCGCTTTGGAGGCACTGAAATCCTTCACCGGCAAAAAGGCAATGATCTGCGTAGGCGGCGGCTCCATGAAGCGCTTCGGTTTCCTGGACCGCGCGGTGGAGTATCTGCACGAAGCCGGCATGGAAGTGGAACTGTTTGAGGGCATCGAGCCCGATCCGTCTGTTGAGACCGTGATGCGCGGCGCCGATGCCATGCTGAAATTCGAGCCGGACTGGATTATTGCCATGGGCGGCGGCTCCCCTATCGACGCGGCCAAGGCCATGTGGATCAAGTATGAGTATCCTGATATCACCTTTGAGGATATGTGCAAGGTGTTCGGCATCCCGCCGCTGCGCCGCAAAGCCCATTTCTGCGCCATCTCCTCCACCTCCGGCACCGCCACCGAGGTGACTGCTTTCTCCATCATCACCGACTATGCCAAGGGTATCAAGTTCCCCATCGCGGACTTTGAGATCACCCCCGACGTGGCCATCGTCGACCCTGACCTGGCCGAGACGATGCCCCAGAAGCTGGTGGCCCACACCGGTATGGACGCCATGACCCACGCCATTGAGGCGTATGTCTCCACCGCCAACTGCGATTACACCGACCCCTTGGCGATTTTTGCCATCCGGATGATCCAGAGCGACCTGGTAGACAGCTATAACGGCGATATGGCGAAGCGTGATTCGATGCACAACGCCCAGTGCCTGGCGGGCATGGCGTTCTCCAACGCGCTGCTGGGCATCGTCCACTCGATGGCCCACAAGACCGGCGCGGCTTTTGCGGATTACGGCGCTCACATTATCCACGGCGCGGCCAACGCCATGTACCTGCCGAAGGTCATCGCCTTCAACGCCAAGGATCCCGTCGCCAAGGCCCGCTACGGCGTGATTGCCGACGAAATGAAGCTGGGCGGCGCCAACGACGACGAGAAGGTCGCGCTGCTCATCAAGTATCTGCGCGGCATGAACGACGATCTGCGCATCCCGCACTGCATCAAGGAGTACGGCGCCGACAGCTACCCCTGCGAGCAGGGCTTTGTGCCGGAGGATGTCTTCCTGGAGAGACTGCCGGAGATCGCCAAGAACGCTATTGGCGACGCCTGCACCGGCTCCAACCCCCGTCAGCCCAGCCAGGAGGAGATGGAGAAACTGCTGAAGTGCTGCTACTATGACACTGAGGTGGATTTCTGATCCCTGCCTGTTTGTTATGCCAACGCGGCCCGGCCCCCTGCGGGGCCGGGTCGTCTTTCTTCCGCCTCACAGGGTGAGACGCTACGGGGAAACGGTTTCCCTGCGGCGCCGACAGCCTTTCCGATGTCGCGCCCGCATTATAATTATAAAAGGAAGTGCCTTATGAATTTTGTGCTGTACCATCCCACCCCGGTAGGGCTTCTGCGGTTGGAAGCCGACCGAACCGGATTGTGCGCCGTTGCCCTGGCGGGGGGCGATGCGCCGGCTGCCGCCCGCCCCTGCTCCCTGCTGGAGCAGGCCGCCGCCCAGCTGGACGAATACTTTGCCGGGGCGCGGCAGGCTTTTGACCTGCCGCTTTCGCTGGGGGGAACGCCCTTCCAGCGGCGGGTGTGGGCGGCGCTGTGCCAAATTCCCTACGGGCAGACCCGCAGCTACAAAGAGATCGCCACTGCTGCCGGCAGTCCCAACGCCTGCCGGGCGGTGGGCATGGCGAACAACCGCAACCCGGTGATGATCGTGGTTCCCTGCCACCGGGTCATCGGGGCGGACGGATCGCTGGTGGGCTACGGCGGCGGGCTGGAAGTGAAGCGGAGGCTGCTGGAATTGGAGGCGCGGTACCGCCCCTGATCCCCTCCCGGCGGGCGCGGCTGCGGCGGGGTTTCCCGCTTGACTTTATCTGTGCGCAGGGCTATAATAGGGAGCGTATGCCGCTTGGTTTGATTTTGCGGGTTGGAAAAGAGGAATACAAACAAAATGGAAGAAACGCAGACGCCGATATTTACCCGCCCGGCCCTGGTACGGCTGATCTGGCCGCTACTGCTGGAGCAATTCCTGAGCGTGAGCATGGGCCTGGCGGACACGCTGATGGTCTCCGGCGTGGGGGAGGCCGCAGTCTCCAGCGTGAGCCTGGTGGACAGCATGAATGTTTTGATCCTGCAAATTTTAGCGGCGCTGACCACTGGCGGCGCGGTCATTACCAGCCAGTACCTGGGCCGCCGGGATGCCGCCAGCGCCCAGCACAGCGCAGCCCAGCTGTACAGCGTGGTGGGAATCTCGACCGCCGTGGTGATGATGCCGGTTCTGCTGCTGGCCCGCCCGATTCTCCGGCTGGTGTTCGGCAGCATTGAAGCCGACGTGATGGCTTTCGCCCAGACCTACTTCCTCATCAGTGCGGTGTCCTACCCCTTCATGGGAATCTACAACGCGGGAGCGGCGCTCTTCCGCTCCCAGGGCAACAGCCGCATCAGCATGATGGCCAGCCTGGTGATGAACATCATCAACATCTGCGGCAACGCGCTGCTGATTTATGGTTTCGGCTTGGGGGTTTTGGGCGCGGCCCTGGCCACGCTGACCGGGCGCGTTTTTGCCGCGCTGTGGGTACTGGCCCAACAGCAGCAGCCGGAAAACCCGCTGCGCATTGAAGCCCTCAGCGATCTGAAGCCGGAGCGGGAACTGGTGGGGCGCATCCTCTCCATCGGTATCCCGTCGGGGCTGGAAAACGGGATGTTCCAGATCGGCAAACTCTGTGTGAGCAGTTTGACCTCCACCCTGGGTACGGCGGCCATTGCCGCCAATGCGGTGGCGAACAGCGTCTCCACCATAGCGAACCTCCCCGGCAACACGATGAGCTTGGCCACCATCCCCGTGGTGGGCCGCTGCCTGGGCGCGGGGGAAAAGCGGCAGGCCCGCCGCTATGCCCTGCTGCTGATGGGCGTAGCGATGGCGGGGCTGGCAGCCACCAACCTTGCCATCTTCCTGCTGATTCCCACCGTCGTCACCTGGTTCAGCTTATCCGCCGAGGCCGCCGCGATGTGCGTGACGGTGGTTCGGTGGTTCAACCTGTTCAGCGTCTTTTTCTGGGCGGCCAGCTTCGTGCTGCCCAACGTGCTACGCTGCGGCGGCGACGCCAAGTTCACCATGACGGTGAGCATCCTCAGCATGTGGGCCTTCCGGGTGGTGCTGAGCTATTTCTTTGTGCTGCAGATGGGTATGGGGCTGACCGGCGTTTGGTTCGGCATGTTCATCGACTGGATCTGCCGCGGGCTTTGCTTCACGGTGCGGTTCCGGCACGGCAGATGGATGGAGCATAAGGTTATCTGACGGCAAAGGCTGTTTCTGGCAACTATTCAACAGTCTTTCGGCAGGGCGCTTCGGCGCCCTGCTGTTTTTGT
>CAZIVF010000125.1:0-2124 GCA_964542725.1 uncultured Subdoligranulum sp.
CTGGCCGCCCTGTACGAGGCGATGCCGGAGGACCAGCCGCGGTTCGCCTTCCTGGTGTCCATCCAGAGCCACGGGGACTACGATATGAACGCCCCCGAAGTGGATCTGGTCCGCGCCGCCGCCGACTACGGCGATTATGACGAGGTGATGGACGAGTACCTGAGCTGCATGGTGATGAGCGACGCCGCCGTGGCCGAGCTGTGCGGCTACTTCACCCAGGTCTATGAGGAGACGGGCCGCCGGGTGATTGTGGCGATGGCGGGCGACCACGCCCCCAGCTTTGTGGACCATGTGGCGGACAAGAGCATCGCCGCCGCCAACGACCTGCAAATTTTGGAGCGCAGCACCCCCTACTTCATCTGGGCCAACTACCCGCTGGAAAACCCGGAGGCCGCCGTGAGCGCCGCCGACCCGCTGAACCGGATGGACCTGTGCGACCTGGCCCCCACCCTGGCGGAGCAGGCGGGCCTGCCGCTGACGCCCTACTACCGCTATCTGCTGGCGATGAAGCAGGCCGTGCCGGTGCAGACCGCCGGCAACGACTATATGGACGTCGATGGCGTGACCCACACCTACGGCGAGGATGCCGCCAACGACGACTGGATGCACGGCTATTTCTATTTGGAATACAACAACATCGGCACCGGCGCCAAGCGGAACCAAACGCTGTTTGACCCGCTGCCGTGATCCCCTGGGATAAAACAAGAGGGCCTTCCCCGCGCGAGTTCCGCGAGGGAAGGCCCTCTGTCTGTAGAAAAAGTCCGTTGGGGGAAGGATTCTGCGCCAGCCGGGGCGGCATCATCCCCCGTTCAGCGATGGGACGCCGCCGTTGTAGGGCGGGGCAGCGCCCGCCCCGCCGCCGGGAACCCTGCGCGGTGATCCGGGAACGGGCGGCAGCGCAAGATCCGCGGCGCCGCAAAACCGGTCTCACAGTTGGTCCAGCAGATAGTCCAGAAGAAGCAGGGCGATGAGGACAAAAGTGACGGCGGCCATCAGCTTGATAATATACCCCGGGCCGGCGGCGCCGCCGATGCCGCCCGCCGCAATGTAGAACAGCAGGCAGGCATAAGCGCCCGCCGCTGCCGCGATGACGGCCTGCAGCCCCAGCCCAAAGAAGACGGTGAGCACCTTGCCGACAAAACTCTTCTCAACGCTGAGCACCGCCATGACGGCGCAGAGGCAGACCAGAAAGGCCAGGGTGGTGCGCCGCGCCACCACGTCCAGATGGATGTACCGCAGCAGCACGCTGCCCGCCAGCACCCCCGCCACGGTGGGCAGCAGCGCCATCCCCCGCATCTTGACCAGGCCCGCCAGCTGCTTGAGGGCATAAAGGCACATGCCAAGGATCACGGCGGACTCAAATTCGCTGTTGGCGGCCTCCACCACGGCGGTCAGGATCCGCAGCGCCGACTCTTCGCCGCCCACGGCGGCAGCCGCCGAAAACTGCCCGATCATCCCCAGAAAGATGCCGATAACCGGCAGTTCCCCCGCCAAATTCAGCAGCAGGCCGGCCCCGTCATCGGGGATCACCAGGCTGACCAAGAAACAGGCGAAGGGCAGCAGGATCACACAGAGCAGGATCTGCGCCACCCAGGAACCCCAGCGGTTCATAAATCGTACCATCGCTGCTC
Source organism: uncultured Subdoligranulum sp. (assembly GCA_964542725.1). Taxonomy (GTDB): domain Bacteria; phylum Bacillota; class Clostridia; order Oscillospirales; family Ruminococcaceae; genus Gemmiger. Next base: position 1,632 of record CAZIVF010000125.1, read on the forward strand.
CCCCTTATACCTGTTTGGGTATGGGGTGGCCCCTCAGGCCGGCGCGCACCACCAGATCCACCGTTTGGCCGTCCTGCAGGGTGAGGAGCATCTGGCCCTTTTTGGGGTCGCCCTCGGTCATCTTCATGCTGGTATCCATGACGGTTTCCAGGAACGCCCCCTCGCCGCCGCCGACCAGCGCCGCCGCGCCGCCAAAGATCGCCTTGCTCACGCCCTTCGCCACGTTGATGGAGCCTTGGCGGCTGCGCAGCAGCTGCAGGCGATGGACGCCGGGCAGCATCTCCACCGTGTAGGGGATCTTGGAGGCGGTCATCTTGCCGATCTCCACCCCGTCCACATACAGCCAAACGCTGTAGCGGGTGAACATGCTGAAACCGCCCACATTGGACGATAACCCCTTGGAAAGCGGGTTGGCATCCTTGACCCGCATCTTAACAAAAGCACTCATGAAACCATCCTCTTTTCTCTTTATTTGCGCAGGGCCGCCGCCCTG
>CAZIVF010000125.1:2224-5266 GCA_964542725.1 uncultured Subdoligranulum sp.
GTGCTGTTCACCGGCACTTCGCCGGTGTTGGACCAGCTTTTGCCGCCGCTGATTTGTACATACCAGTCTAAACTGTTAAAATAATCGTAGGCATAGCGGGCGGTATCGCTCTTTTCCGGGTGGAAATTGTAGCCGTAGCGGGCATAGATCTCGTTGATGGCCAGCTGGCTCCGGGTCAGCTGCTCGCCGCTGCTCAGCCCGCCGAAGGCTGCGTCCAGTTCCTCGTAGCGCAGCGCCTCGCTGCCGCTGGCAGGGAAGACGAAATCCCCCTCGGGGGCCAAGGCGCCGCCGGGCAGGGTGACGGAAGCCGCCTCCACCGGATGCTCGGCGGTAGCCTCCCAGAAATCATCCCCGTCGGCGGCGGCGGGAACCTCCTCATCCCAGAAGTCCCCCTCCACCACCTCGCCCTCCGCCAGCTGGCCGCTGACGGGGGTTTGGGCGGTGGCCTCCCAGTCCCCATCCTCCGCAGGGGCGGCGGTGGGGGCCGCCTCGCTCTGGGCGCTCTCGCTCTGGGGCGCGGCGCTCTGCTCCGTTTTGCCGCCGCAGCCCGCCAGAAGCAGGGCCAGCAGCAGCGCGGCCAGCGCTTGGGTCCGCCTTTTCATCTGTTGTCTCCTCCTCACAGCCCGAACACATCCAGGAAGAATTCGGCGGTGGCCTGATCCAGCCGGGCGCGGACAGTCTCGTCCTCCCCGGCATCCTCCGAGAGGGCGGTGTAATTGTGGGTGGCGTCGGTAAATTGGCCGTACAGGTTGGTGAAATTCTGCCCGCGGGCGGCGGCTGCCTCCAGGGTTCCGTCAATGGTCCGCTGGCTCAGCAGTTCCACGTCGCCGGCGGCAAAAGCCACCAGCAGCGCCCCCCGGTAGTTTTCGATCTTCGCCCAGGGGTCGCTCTCTGCCATCTGCTCCACAAACTCGGTGCTGACGGTTACGCCCCAGCGGGGCAGTTCCAGCGTCCCTTCCCCGGCAGCCTGGCTGCGCAGTTCCTCCCGCAGATCGGGGTCATGCTCCAGGAATTCCAGGCCGTCCAGGCCGGTGTTGGCGGCGGGGCTCCACAGCGCGGCGGCGGCAATATCCTCGTCCAGCCGCAGCGCCGCCAGGCGGCCCCCCATGCTGTGGCCCACCAGGCCGATGCGGGCGCCGTCAATGGCGTAATGCTCCTGCATATAGGCGATGGCGGCGTTCAGGTCGGTCATCATGTTGTCCAACGTGTAGTCGGTAAACGGCTCCTCGCTCTCGCCGTTGCCCGGGAAATCCAGGGCGATGGAGGCGACGCCCCGCTCCCCCAGCAGCTGGGCCAGAGCGAGGAAATGGCCGTCGCCCTGGCGGTCGCCGGTGAAGCCGTGGCAGAGGACCACCAGCGGCATCGTCCCGGCGTCCTGCGGCGCCGTGACGGTGGCGTGGACGTCAATGCTGTCCTCCCCCCGCAGGACGGGGAAGGTCAGGTCGACGGTTTCCGTCCGGTACCAGCGGATCTCCTCCGCCGCCGGCGTCTGCCGCCGCAGGGCTTCCACCTCCTGCTGCAGGTCGGCCACCTGGGTCTGCAGGCTGGCACAGCGCGCCGAGGCGGACGCCAGCGACACCGCCGCCGCCAGGCAGCCCGCCAGAAGCAGGGCCAGGCAGCCCAGCAGGGTCTTGATCAGTCGGGGATGCTGCCCCGGCGCTTTGGCCGGCCCGCTCACGGCAGCTCCGCGTAGCGGCGGGCGGCAAAGTCCTCCTCGCTGAGCAGGGCGGTGCGGTTGACCTTCCACACGCCGTCCTCCCACACCAGTTCGATGGTGCGGTGGTTGGTGCCGGTGGATTCCTCACCGGTGACGCGGTTGGTGCGGTGGGTGGTGAAGGTGGCGTTGTAGCGCACCCGACCATTCTTGTACTGGATGGACTCAGGGTCGCACACCGCCTGGAAATTATCGGTGTCAAACAGGTTCTTGGAATTGGCGTCGCTGAAGATGCTGGCGGCCTGGGCCACGGTGTTGCTGTCAGTAGAATAGAGCATCCCGTCCAGCGTTTGGTCATTGATGCAACGCAGGAAACCGCTGTAGTACGCCCAGGTCAGCACGTCCACCACCTTGGCGCCCGGTTCGCCCAGGCCGGTCTCATCGCAGGGGACGTAATCGCCGTAGTCGTCACCGAAGGTCATATCGTTGCCGTAGCGGAAGTTGTACCAGACGGCGGCGGTCTCATACCCGCCATCGGTGGGGGCAACGATGCGCACCTGGCAGACGTCGGGCAGGGCGTCCCGGCTGACAACCGCGTCGCTGCCCACATAGGTGAACGTGACCTGCGCGCCGTCCACAAAGATAGCGGCGCCGGGCTTGGCGTTGCGGAAGACCACCTCGCTGTCGCTGGCGACGGCGCTGGGAACATTCTCCTCCACAGGGCTTTGGGCGGTGGCCTCCCACTCAAAATCGTCCCCGTCGGAGGCGGCTTCCGGCGCCTGGCTTTCGGCGCTCTGTGCCAGGGACTCGGTCCCATCGGAGGGGGATGTCTGGGCGGAGGGCGCACTGGTGGCGGCGGGCGTATCGGACTGCTTATCCTTCAGGCCGCTGACCAGCCCGACAACGAGAACGACCACCACAACCACCGCCGCGATGACCAGCCCCACCAGCAGGCGCTTTTTGCCCTCGGCCGCGCGGGCCTGCTGCTCCTCCGGCGTGATGACGATGCGGGCGGGCTGGCCGCTCTCGGCCAGAGATGGCCCCTCGGGGGCTGCCGGGGCGGCAGCGGGCGGCGAAGGCTGTGCCGGAGCGGCGGGCTGGGGTGCGGCCTCCGGCGCGGGGGCCGCACGGCGGCTGCGGGCAAAGCGGGGCTGGGCGGGTTCCGCAGCGGGAGCCTGCGGCGCGGCGGGCTGCGCCGCCTCCACGGCGGCAGGGGCGGCAGGCTGCTCCACAGGCGGCACCGGGGCGGACTCCGAGGCGGCGGCGCGGGAACCGCGGGCAAAGCGGGTCCTGGCGGGTTCCGCAGCGGGAGCCTGCGGCGCGGCGGGCGGCGCTGCCTCCACGGCGGCGGGGGCGGCGGGCTGCTCCACAGACGGCACGGGGGCGGA
>CAZIVF010000126.1:0-5259 GCA_964542725.1 uncultured Subdoligranulum sp.
GGGTACCGTTCCGCCGGAGGTGCGGAGCGTCGAGGACTGCGAGGGGTGGCGTGGCCTTTGCCCTTCCCGGTTCGCAGCCTCCTTTGTTTCTTTCGGTTGCTTTCCTCCGCCCTTCCTATTATAATAGAGGTACCCAATTCAGGAGAAAGAAGGCCCTGCTATGCTGCTGGCATTGAATATCGGCAACTCCAATATCACCTTCGGCGGCTACGCGCCGGACGGTAAACTGATCTTTTCCTCCCGGCTGTACGCCGATACCGCGCTGAGCTCCGACGAGCTTTTATATAAGATGGTGAACATGCTGGCGCTCTACGGGGTGGAACCGCCGGAGATCACCGCCACGATCTTCGCCAGCGTGGTTCCCCCCCTCACCGGCCGCCTGCGGGAGGCGCTGCGCAAAATGAGCGAGGCCCCGATCATGGAGGTCGGCCCGGGGCTGAAAAGCGGGGTGCGCATCCGGATGGACAACCCCGCCCAGTTGGGCGGGGAACTGCTCTGCGCAGTGGTGGCCGCCAAGCGCCGCCACGCCCCGCCGCTGGTTGTGATGAATCTGGACACCGCCACCACCCTGCTGGCCGTGGATGCCGAGGGCAGCCTGGTGGGCGGCACCATTCTGCCGGGGCCGCAGGTCTCGCTGCATGCGCTGGTCAAAAACACCGCCCAGCTGCCCCAGGTAGATCTGGAGGCCCGCCCCAAACGGGTGATCGGCGCCAACACGGCGGAATGTCTGCAAAGCGGCATCGTGAACGGCACCGCCGCCATGCTGGACGGCATGGTCGCCAAGTTCCGCGCCGCCCTGCAGGCCCCCGACGCCCCGGTCATCGCCACCGGCGTGCTGCCGCCCAGCGTCCGCGCCGCCTGCGCCACCCCCATCGATTACCGTGAGACGCTCATCCTGGACGGCCTCTACCACATCTGGCGCCGCAACGTCAAAGCGTGACCTCCTCTGCAGCCAGGGAAACCGGCATGTTCAAAAAGCGCAAGCCCACGGCGGTTCTTTTTGCCGGCGGCAGGCGTGAGGAGCGTATACCTGGAAATCCGTCATGCAGGTCATTTTGCAGCACTGTTACCGTGAAGCCGCCATGCACGACCAGCTGCTTGCCCTGCGGGAGGCGAACGGGCGGCAGCGCGTTTTGCTCTCCCACACTGGCACCAATATGTGCAGCCCGGTCCAGATAGGCGAACTGCTGTATGTGGAGACCAATTTTGACTCCCCCGCCCTCATGCGGACGCTGGTGCGCATCCTGGATATGCTTCATTATGATTACAGTCGGCTGCGCATCGTTGTGCGCCGGGAAGAATGACTTTTCTGCTCCTCTGGTGGGGAATCGCCTTTTCAAAACCTCGAGCTGCCTCGGGTAAACGCCGCAGCGGCTCTTCTTTTTATGTGTATTTCCGCCCTGCGTTCGCCGGGGCCTTATTCTTTGGTGTTCAAGCGGTAACCCACCTTGTAGACGGTCTGAATCTGCTCCGCCAAGCCCAGCTTTCGGCGCAGCCGGTTGATGTGTACGTCGACGGTGCGGGTCTCCCCCTCATAGTCATACCCCCAGGCGATGGCAAGCAGTTTTTCGCGGCTGAGAGCCAGGTTGCGGTTGACGATCAGCGTCTCAAGCAGGGCGTACTCCTGGGGCGTCAGCACCGCCTCCCGCCCTCCGCAAAAGACACGGCGGGCGCTGAGGTCCACCCGCAGATCCTTCAAAAGGAACTCGGTGCTGCTGCGCTTGGCGCGGCGCAGGACCCTATCGACCAGGGCCAGCAGTTCCGGAATCTCGAAGGGTTTGACGATGTAGCCGTCAGGCCCCAGGCTGCGCAGCTGATCGGTGAGGCCGGCGCGGTCCGTGACAAAGAGTACCGGCTGGCCGGCAGGAAGCCGCTGTTTCAGCGCAAAGCCGTCGATGCGGGGAAGCCGGGCATCCAGAAGGATCAAGTCATATTCCCGCTGTGCGGCCAGCGCTAGAGCCTCGTCCCCCGCCAGGCACTGGTCACATTCATGGCCCACAAGGCGCAGGTTGGCCGCCATCAGGGTGTTGATCGGTCTCTCATCCTCTGCGATCAGAATTATTGCCATAGTTTTCGCCTCTTTCTGCGGGGACGCGACAAAGTCCCCCTATATAGTATAACGACAGATGTTATCGAGTTGTTACAAAAATCGGGGCGGATTTACAAAAAACGCCCCGACCGGCGCAGGGAATCTGTTGACGGTTTGGCGATACGTTCCCGGCGTGGCGACGGTTTATCGCCGGGGGGCGTCCCATGCTCTACCGCCGCATCCGCGACCTGCGCGAGGATCACGACCTGACCCAAACCCAGAGGGGCCGCATTTTATCCTGCAGCCAGCGGGTCTACAGCAATTATGAGCGCGGTGAGTTGGATATCCCCACCAAAATACTTCGCAAACTCGCCCAGTACTGCGGCGTCACCACGGATTATCTGCTGGAACTTTCCGACGTAAAGTGGCCCTATCAATGAGCCGCCGTCGGCGGGCGGCGAATTTCCAATCCGTTCAAACTCCCGTCATACGGCGTTCATTTTTGGGGCGCATCATAGGATCGTATTCTGGGGATTCAATCCCCGATGACGTCAAGGAGGAATCTTCATGCACGAAACGCAGCAGCCCCCCAAGAAAGACAAAAAACCGTTTGTCTTTTCCTACGCACTGGTGCTGGTCATCATGCTGGTGCTTAACCTGGTGGTTTTCCCCATGGTGATGCAGCCCCATGTGGAGGCGGTGGACTACGGTACCTTTCTGGATATGCTGGAGGGCGGCCAGCTGACCACCGTCCAGCTGGAAGAAAAACAGATCTATTTTATTGACAGCGAGGATAACGCATACAAAACCAACGTGATCCCCCAGGATACCGATATTGTAAACCGCCTGCAGGCCGCCGCCAATGTCTCTTACGGCATGGTGTATGAGGAGCGCAGCTGGTTGGACATCCTGCTGGGCTGGGTGGTCAGCTTCCTGCCGCTGATCCTGCTCGGCACCTGGATGGGCCGGACACTCAACAAGCGGATGGCACAGGCCATGGGCGGCAGCGGCGGCATCAATTCCATGATGTTCGGCGGCGGCAAATCCGGCGCCAAGCAGTATGTGGTGGAGGAAGGCGGCGCCATCAAATTCAGCGATGTGGCGGGCCAGGACGAAGCCAAGGAAAGCCTGCAGGAAATTGTGGATTTCCTGCACAACCCCAAAAAGTACGAGGAGATCGGCGCCAAGATGCCCAAGGGCGCGCTGCTGGTCGGCCCCCCGGGTACCGGCAAGACGCTGCTGGCCCGGGCGGTGGCCGGCGAGGCCGAGGTTCCCTTCTTCTCCATTGCCGGCTCGGAATTTGTGGAGATGTTTGTCGGCATGGGCGCCTCCAAGGTGCGCGACCTCTTCAAGCAGGCGGGCGAAAAAGCGCCCTGCATCGTCTTTATTGATGAGATCGATACCATCGGCAAAAAGCGGGACGCCGGTTCCGGCCTGGGCGGCAACGACGAGCGGGAGCAGACCCTCAACCAGCTGCTGACCGAGATGGACGGCTTCGACGCCACCAAGGGCGTGGTGATTTTGGCCGCCACCAACCGGCCGGAATCGCTGGACCCCGCGCTGCTGCGCCCCGGCCGGTTTGACCGCCGCGTGCCTGTGGAACTGCCCGACCTGAAAGGGCGGGAGAGCATCCTGCTCCTGCACGCCCAGAAGGTCAAGATCGGCCCCGACTGTGATTTCAACGTGGTGGCCCGCATGACCCCCGGCGCGTCGGGCGCGGATCTGGCCAACATCATCAACGAGGCCGCGCTGGGCGCGGTGCGCCATGGCCGCAAAGCGGTGACGCAGTTTGACCTGCAGGAGGCGGTGGACACCATTCTGGCCGGCGCGCAGAAGAAAAACGCCATCCTGAGCGACAAAGAGAAGCGCGTGGTGGCCTACCACGAGGTGGGCCATGCCCTGGTGGCGGCCCTGCAGACCCACTCCGCCCCGGTGCAGAAGATCACCATCGTCCCCCGCACCTCCGGCGCGCTGGGCTTCACCATGCAGGTGGACGAGGGTGAGCGTACGCTGATGACCAAGGAGGAAATGCTGGACAAGATTGCCACCTTCACCGGCGGCCGCGCATCGGAGGAGATCGTCTTCGGTTCCATCACCACCGGCGCTTCCAACGATATCGAGCAGGCCACCAAGCTGGCCCGCGCCATGGTCACTCGCTACGGCATGACGGAAGATTTTGACATGGTAGCGCTGGAAACCGTGCAGAACGCCTACCTGGGCGGCGACGCCAGTCTGGCCTGCAGCCAGGCCACGGCAGACAAGGTGGACGCCAAGGTGGTGGAGATCGTCCGCCAGCAGCACGAAAAAGCCCGCCAGCTTTTGCTGGATAACCGCCGCAAGCTGGACGAGGTCAGCCAATATCTGTATGAGAAGGAGACCATCTCCGGCGAGGAATTTATGCGCATCCTCACCGCCCAGCCCCAGCTGCCCCAGGCGTCGGGAAGCGACGCGCCCTAACCCCGCCAAAAGAGTCCCCCTGCAGCACATCGATCGCTGATGAAAACTTGGTTTTTAAGTCAAAGTTTTACTTGCATCTTTTGTGTTCTATGTTATACTGAATATGTGGGTTATAAGTATGAGAAGTACAAAAAGTTTCCATAAGTATTATCTGATACTATATACCTGAAAAGCCGCACGGCGCATCCACAGTAAACTATGTTATAGGAGGACGATAGTCATGCCAAGAAAAACTTCCGATCCTGCAAAGCAGGCCACCCAGACCCCAAAAGCAGCCAGCAAAAAGCCCGCCCGCAAAAAGGCATACACGCCGGCCCCCACTGTGTACGTGCAGGTAAGCGGCAGAGAAATTGACTGCGGCGCTGTGCTGGAGGCCGCCAAGGCGGATTACAGGGCGGCGCATAAGACGGGTATCCACTCCTGCAAGGTCTACATTAAGCCGGAGGAGGAGGCGGCCTATTACGTCATCAACAAGGTCGAGGGGAAAATTCCCCTGTAACCTGTGCGACAGAAAAACCGGGATGTTATCTCATGAAAATGAGAGACATCCCGGTTTTTGTTGCTCATGAGGGAATCTGTCTATTTGGCTCTCCAAAAATTACGGCATTGGAGAAATTCGGCAAAGTACCTAAAACCCCTGCTTACATTTCCACCCGCCAGAGAGTGTGTTCCAAAATCGAGCATTATGTAGTCGAGTTTGACATAAAGGGCTTCTTTGACAACGTAGACCACACCAAGCTGATTTATCAGCTTTGGTCGTTGGGAATACGGGA
>CAZIVF010000127.1:0-5164 GCA_964542725.1 uncultured Subdoligranulum sp.
CCGTTTGGAAAAATAGGGGAAAAGGCGACAAACGGCGGAAAATCGCTTGCAAAATATGAATAAACTATTTATAATGATAGAAAATATACCCTGCGTTTTTTGTCAAAATAGGGAAGGAAGTGGAATCGATGGCAGTTGCAGATGTGATCCAATACGGCGGCGGCCCCGACACCCTGGTGTGGAAACATCCCGTCGAGAATATGAACGCCACCTCCCAGCTGATCGTGGACGAAACCCACGAGGCCCTGCTGGTGGCCAACGGCAATGCCGCCGACCTGTTCGGGCCGGGCAGCCATACCCTGGACGTACCCAATATCCCGCTGCTGCGCCGCGTCGTGAGCATCCCCACCGGCGGCGTCACCCCCTTCCCCTGCAAGGTCTACTTTATCAACAAGGTCCACCATATGGATATGCTGTGGGGGACCAAAGGCCCCATCACGCTGGAGGACCCCAAGTACGATATCTTCCTGCATGTGATGCTCCACGGCAACCTGACCTTCTCGGTGGAGGAGAGCCGCCGGTTTATCCTCAAGCTCACCGGCTTCAAGGACCGGTATGAGCCGGAGGATCTGATCGCCAGCTTCCGGGGCATCATCAGCAGCTATGTGAAGAACTACATATCCAAGGTGATGATCAACGGCAAGTTGAGCTACTTTGACATCAACGCCAGTGTGGCTGAGATCAGCGCCATCGTCAAAAAAGCCCTCGACGGGATCTTTGAAGAGTATGGCGTTGCGGTGGAACAGTTCAACATTGAGGAGATCACCGTGCCGGACGGCGACTACGCCGCCATCACCAAGGCCAAGGAGGAGCGGGCCAGCCGGATCATTCAGGGCTACGACTATGCCACCGAGCGCAAGTTTGATATCCTGGAGGCCTTCGCCCACAACAGCGGCGGCCTGGGGGAGATGGGCGGCATGATGGGCGGCGCGATGATGGGCGGCGTGATGGGCGGCGCCCTGAAAGAGCTGGCCGGTTCGGTGCTGGGCGCTCTCGGCGTGGCCCGGCCCCCCAAGGACACCGGCGCCGCGCCTAGCCCTATGGGCGGCGGCGCGGCCTGCGCCCCCGCCACGGAGGAGGATCTGGCCGCCCGCATGCAGGGCGCTGCCGGCGGGCAGCAGCCCGCCCCCGCCGGATTTGACGTGGCCCCGGCGGAGGAGACGCCCGCCGCGCCGGCGGGGGCCTTCTGCCCGCAGTGCGGCCAGCCCGCCGCGCCCGGCGCCTGCTTCTGCCCCCGCTGCGGCCACCCGCTGGGTCGGGTCTGCCCGCAGTGCGGCCAGCCGGCGGCGGACAACGCCCGTTTTTGCAGCCGCTGCGGCTGCCCGCTGTGAGAAAGGGGAAGACGACCGTGAAAAGCAGCAAGCCCACCAAAGGCACCGCCATGAGCCTGGCAGTCTACCTGTTGATCTTTATTGTTTACAACCTGTTCGTGTTCCTGTTCCTCCACCCGGGCGCCCCGGTGTTCTGGATCAGCTACGGCTTTATGGTGCTGGCCTTCCTGGTGCAGATGGCATCCATGTGGCTGGCTTTTAAGGACAGGACGGTGGAGGCCGCCTTTTTGGGCATCCCGATGGCTTCCTTCTCTGTCTATTACTTTTTTGCCGAGCTGTTCACCAGCCTGGTGTTCATGTGCTTCCCGCAGATCGGGGTCAAGATTGCGGTCTTCCTGCAGGTGCTGTTCCTGGCGGCCTACCTGGTGTTCGCCATCATTGCGGTGATGAGCCGCGACACCGCCGTGCAGGTGAAGGAGGATATCCGCCAAAAGGTCTTTGACCTGAAGAGCCTGGCAGCGGACGTGGAGGGGCTGCGCGCCGCCGCCCAAGATCCGGCGCTGAAGGACAAGCTGCGCCGCCTGGCCGAGAGCCTGCGCTACGCCGACCCCATGACCAACGAGGCGGTGGCCGCCCAGGACGCCCAGCTGCGCCAGGCCCTTGAGGCTCTGGCCTTGGCGGTGCGGCAGGGCGACGCCCCGGCGGCCCTGGCCCAGTGCGACAGCGCCGCCGCCCTGCTGGCGGAGCGCAACCAGCGGCTGAAACTGTCGAAATAAAGGAGCCGGTTCGTCATGGCTGTTTCCCGGCAAAAATGCCCCAGCTGCGGCGGCTCGCTGGCCTACAACAGCGCTACCCGCCTGTGGGGCTGCCCCTACTGCGGCGGCAGCTTCAAAATACAGGAGAGCCGTCAAGGCCCCTACGATATCAAGAATGTGGCGGCCAGCGTGCTGGCCGACGCCGCCAAGGGCCTGTTTGAACACGCCCGCAGGGATATGGCGGAGTGCGAGAAGCTGGACCCCCGCCACCCCGCCACCCTGGCGGCCCGCCTGGGGCTGCATCACGCCTGGCTCACCGCGCCGGTGACGGCGGACGGCGCGGCGATGGCCGCCATGTACGACCAGCTCAAGCAGGACCGGGCAACCCTGCTGGCGGGCGGCCCCGCCGAGTGGGACGATGAGGAGGCTTTTTACGAGACCCTCAGCGCCGACTGCCTGGCCGTGCTGCTGCTGGCCTGGCACGACCTGGACCTGCGGGACCGGGAGGAAACGGTGCAGCAGCGCTTGGCGCTGGACCGGGTTTGCCAGCTGCCGGTGAACCAGGCGCTCTTCCGCCATTACTTGAAGGAGGGGGCGTATGACCGCCTGGATCAGGTCATCGCCAACCGCGCCCACCTGGATCGGCACGAGGCTTTCCTGGATCTGCTGGACGCGCCGGATACCGGCCGCAAGGCGGCGTATCTGGCCCAGCTGGCCGCCGACGGGGCGGTAAGCCCCGACGACCGCCCCCGGATCGAGGCGTACCTGCGGGATACGGCGGACCCGCCCACTGTGCAGGCGGCGCTGGTCTGCGCGCTGTGCGGGGCGGGCTGCCGCCCCGGCGTGGCCTGCGTGGCGGAGCATCTGCTGCCCCGCCTGGGGGAAGCGGAGGCCCCGGCGGTGCTGCAGGCCCTCTGCAGCCGGAAGCTGTATGAGGAGGAACTGCGCTGCCTGCTCCGCTACGGGCTGGAGGAAGCCCCGCCGCCGGTGCTGGCGGCCTTGCTGGAGGCGCTGCAGGCCGGCGGGCAGTACGTCAAGCTGGACGCCCGCCAGGTCATCGGCTTTTTGGCCCGCACCGAACTGCCCGCCGCCCAGCGCTTGGAGCTTTTTGCGGTTCTGCGCACCCTGCGGCTGGACGAGCGGGCCTTCGGGCAGATCTTCCAGGAATACCTGCTGCACGGCGCGGATGACGGGGAAACCCGGGCTGAGATCCTGGCGGTGCTAATCGACCTGCCGGAGCGGATCAGCCCCACTGCGCTTGAAAAATATCTGCTGGACTGCCGCCTGGACGACCAATATAAGCCGGGCATCGCGGAGGAAATGCTGCAAAAGGTAGGCGCCCGGGCCGTCCACGACCTGCTGGGCCGCTACCGTAGCCAGGCCCGCGACGCCGCCCCGGTGCGCCGGGAGGTGCAAGAGGTGTTGCTGGACGCCGGCATGACGCTGACCCCGGCGGAACTGCTGGAATATATCTGCCAGGACCCCGACGAACCGCAGCAGAAGCTGGACCTGCTCCAGCGGGTGCGGCAAAACGGCGGCAGCCTGCCCGCCGGCGCGGCGGGCAGCTACCTGGAGGTGGTGCCGCCCCAGGCTTACAGCGGCGCGCTGCTGGCGGCCCTCTGGCGCGAGGGGGAGCCCGTCAGCGACAAAGCGCTCTGCCGCTATGTTCTCCTCTGCCCGGACCCCGCCAAGGCGGAGAACGCCGCCGCTCTGGCCGCCGGCAGCGCCGTCCCGTTGGGCGGTCAGCGCTGCACCGCCAGCCATCTGGGGCGGCGGATCGAGGGCAGCCTTCTGCAGATCTACCTGCTCTGCGCCGCGGACGGCGCGGCGCAGGCCCGCGCCCTGACCGAGGCGATGAAGGCCGCCGGGGCGCGGTGGAACGCCGACCTCACGGTGGACGGCGCAGCGGTGCGCTTTAGAAAGTACGCCAAGCAGAACAGGGCGGCGCTCAGCCCGCTGGCGTTGGCACTGTGTGAGGAGAACAAGGTGTTTGCAGGCTTGCTTTAAGCGGCTCCCGCCGGGGAGCCGGGATCTGAGGGGAGGGGAAGGCTATGCTGCGGGTCCTGCCGCTGAAAAATGGGAGGTTGGCCGGTTTGGCCGCCGTGGAGGTGTGCGCTGCGCCGGGGGAATGCTCAGTGCGGGACTGCGCCGCCTGGCTGCTGCAAACCCTGGAGGATGTGGACTGCACCGAGGATACCGCTTGGGAGGCACTATGGCTCAACGATGGGGGCGCACTGCGCCTTTTTGTGCTACTGCGTAGCCTGCAGGCCGACCGCACGGCCCTGGATGCCCGGCTGGACGGCATGGTGCAGGCCCTGGCCGCCGCCCTGGCAGAGTTGGGCTGCGCCCTGCGCCGGTGGGATACCCCCGCCCAGGATGACGACTTCACCGCCCTGCTGGGGCGGATCGACGGAAGCCGGGCCTTTGCGGTGCAGCGGCAGGAAAAGCTGGGCCGCTGCGCGCTGCTGCCGGGCCGCAGCTTCTACTTTAATCCGGCGGATGCCGGCGACCCGGGGGAGGAACCGGGCGCGGCGCTGCTGTGGGAACTGCGGCGCTGCCCGGGGATGGCGGTCTGCGTACAGGCCATCCCCACCGGCTGCAACGAGGGGGAGTTGGCCGAACTGCGCCGCGCCCGGCAGGAACTGGTCTATTACGGCGAGGAAGGGCCGCTGCGCCAAGCCTATGAGGCCCGCCTGGCCGACGCCGAAGGGCCGATGTACTATGCCAATCTGCTGGTTTACGGGCAGCAGGCGGAGACCGCGGCCCAAACGCTCTGCACCATGGCGGGCGGCGGCGCCTTTGCCTGCGGCGAGGTGACGGGCCGGCTGCCCCGCCCCGGCGACAATGCGCCGGTGGCGGTGTGGGCGGCCAGCAACGAACTGCTCTACCGCCGCCGCAGCCCCGACGTACCCCCCGCCCTGCTGCGCCTGCGCGGCCTGGTGAGCGAGGAGGAACTGCTGCGGGCTTTTGCGCTGCCCCTGGGGGCGGGCCTGCCCCGGCCCGAGCCGGAGATCGAGGAGGCCGCCCCGCCGGAGCCGCTGCCCCAGGCGGCGCCCACCCTGCCGGCGTTTGACGTGGAACCCGCGCCGGAGCCGCCGGCGGAAACCCCGGCAGAGGAAGCGGCGGCGCAGACCCCGG
>CAZIVF010000128.1:0-5130 GCA_964542725.1 uncultured Subdoligranulum sp.
GTCACGGCCTGCCCCACCGGCATCGCCCACACCTATATGGCCGCCGAGGCGCTGGAGCGGGCGGCCAAGGAGCGGGATGTGAGCCTGAAGGTGGAGACCGACGGCGCTTCCGGGGTGGGCAACCCTCTCACGCCGGAGGAAATCACGGCGGCCTCCTGCGTCATCGTCGCCGCCGATAAGGCGGTGGATATGGCCCGCTTTGCAGGCAAGCCGGTGCTGAAAGTGCCGGTAACTGCGGCGGTGCGCACCCCCGGCGATCTGCTGGATGAAGCGCTCTCCGATACCGTTTCCCGCCTTCCGGCTGACGGCAGCGCCTCCCCGTGGCCCGCCGCCGGCCCTGCCCGCCGCCGCGGCAAGCTGGAAAACTACGTTCATGAGGGGTACACCCACCTGATGAGCGGCATCTCCCACATGCTGCCCTTTGTCACCGGCGGCGGCCTGCTCATCGCTTCCAGCTATCTGCTGGCCAACCTGGGGATCAGCAAAAACATCATCTGGATGATGAAGTCGGTGGGGCAGGAGGCCTTTGCCCTAATGTACCCCATCCTCTCCGGCTTTATCGCCCTGAGCATGGGGGGTGCGTCCGCCTTTGTACCCGGCGTGCTGGGCGGCTGGCTGGCCCAGACCGGCATGACGGTGCAGCCCGAGCAGTATTGGACCTCCAGCGGCTTTTGGGGGACTCTGGTCGCCGGGTTTGCCTCCGGCCTGCTGATGCGCTGGCTGACCCGCCTGGGCAAAAAATGGCCCAAGGCGCTGGATCAGGCCAAGGTGACGCTGCTGTACCCGGCGGTGGGGGCGGCGAGCATCGGGTTCCTGATGGTGTTCGCCATCAACCCGCCCCTGAGTGAGTTCAACAGCCTGATCTACCAGCACCTGGATGATCTGAGCGGCGGCAGCCGCCTGGTGCTGGCGGTGGTGCTGGGGGCGCTGATGGCTACCGATTACGGCGGCCCCATCAACAAAGCGGCCTATGTGTTCGGCACCATTGCCCTGATGAACGACCAGATCGATATCATGGCCGCCGTCATGATAGGCGGCATGGTACCCCCCGTGGGGGTGGCGCTGGCCTGCCTTCTCTTCCCGGACCGGTTCACCCTGCCGGAACGCCGCACGGTGCCGCAGAACCTCCTGCTGGGGGCGTCCTTCGTCACCGAGGGGGCGCTGCCCTTTGCCCTGAAGGACCCGCTGCGGGTCATCCCCGCCTGCTGCATCGGCAGTGCGGTGGCAGGGGGGCTTTCCATGCAGTTCGGCTGCGGCTGCCCCGCGCCTCACGGCGGGCTGTTCCTGCTGCCGGTCATCGTCCGCCCGCTGCGCTTTATGGCGGCACTGCTGGCAGGGGCGATGGTCACGGCGATTCTGCTGGGGATCACCCGGAGCCGGCTGCCCGCTCAGGATAAAGCGCCGCCGCCCGCCGATACCGAGGTGCCGGGGAAGTAGTAGGTAAGGATCTCCTGCCAGCTACTGCCGCCCTCCGCCATGGCTTTGGCGCCGTATTGGCTCAGCCCCACGCCATGTCCGTACCCCCGGGTTGTCACCACGAACTGGCCGCCCCGCCAGGCGATGGCAAAGCAGGCGCTGCGCAGCCCCAGCGCACCCCGCAGCTGGCTGCCGGTAAGGCGCTGGCCGCAGACCTCCACGCTTTCCACATACCCGGCACTGTCCCACTGCATCGTACCGAACCAGCTCTCCTCATCGCCCTCCGGCGCGGCCCCCAAAAGCCCCGCCAGCGCCGAGGAGAGCTGTTCTGCGCTGTACTCTACCGTCACCTCATAGCCATCCGCCTGCCGGTCCCAGGGCGAGTCCACCCCCTGCAGATAGGGCAGGGCGGCCAGCCAGACATTCTGGCTGGCCTCGGTGTGGCCGCTGCTGATAGCATGGTAGCAGGCCGCCGCAGGCTCGTCCTCATACAGTAGCACAACGCCGGCCGCCTCCCCGGCCAGACGGCAGAGGCGGTCGTACCACTCGTCAAAACGATCTCCCCAGCGGGCCTTCAGCACCTCGGCGCTTGTCCAGCCCAGGCATTGGGCGCTGTTCACATGCATCGGCGTCTCCTGGGCCAGGGCGTAGCTGTGGCTGGCCACCATCTGGGCCAGCAGGGCTTCCTCAGGCCAGGTGGAGGGCATCTCGCAGGCGGCGGCTCCCGCCAGGAACTCCGTGACGGCCACCTCAATGTTCTGCCCGGCGGAGGCGTCATAGAGGGTCAACGGCTCCAGGGCTGCGGGAATGGCGGCGGGTGCCGCCGCGCTCTCCCCAGTCTGAACCGAAGAGACGGGCCTTGGGGCTGCTGTGGGCAGGGCGGCGGCCTCCCCGGCGGCGGCGGCGGGGAACAGGGGAAGCAGGCATAAAAACGGCGCTGCCGCCGCCATCACGGCCAGCAGAGCGGCGTACACAACGGTTTTTCTCACGGCGGTTTCTCCTTTGGCGATGGCATGTACCCCCACATCTTGCAATTTGAGGCGCAGAGAGGTACAATAATAAATACTATCTGTATATGCGAGGGTGGCGGGGTTTATGCCAAAGGGAAAGAGTCTTTCTGCCGGGGGAAAATATAGGGCTGTCAGGGCCGCTCTTGCGGTGTGCGTCCTGGCGGGGGCGGCCCAGCTGGCGGATCTGCTGCTGTTTACCGAGCGGGCCACCGGCTTTGCCGCCGTCGGCCCGGCGGCGCTGCGCTACGGCGCTTGGCTGGTGCTGGGGGCGGCCTGCCTGCTGCTGGGGCGTCTGGCCTCGCCCCGCCCGGCGGCACTGCAAACCGCCTGCCCCAGGCTGGGGAACTGCCTGCTGGCCACCGCCGTCCTGCTGGCGGTGCAGGCCGCTGCGGCGCTGCCCGCCCTGGCCGATGGCGGCGTTCCGGCGGCGCTGGATGCGGCGGCCCCGCTGCTGACGGCTCTGTGGCTAGCGTCGTTCTCCGCGCAGCTGCGGCGGAGGATGCCGCCCAAAACGCTGCCCGGCGCCTGGCAGGCTTTGCCGGCGCAGGCGGCCTGGCTGTGGCTGCTGCTCCGCCGGTTTGAGTTCGCCCCGGCGGCGGTGGAACGGCTTCCCTGCACCCTGCGGGTGCTCAGCGCCTCGGCGGCAGTGCTGTTTGCCATGGTGCTGGTAAAGGTCTATCTGGTGCCGGGGCTGGCCTGCGGAAGAGGGCTGCTGGGTACGGGGCTGGCGCTGTTCGCCTATGCCGCCTGCCTGGAACTGCCCCGCGCCCTGGTGGAAGCTCTGTGGGGCATGGCGGACCTGCAGACGGTGACGGCGGCTTTGAGCCTGGCGGCTTTCGGTGTCAGCGGCGCGGTCTGCGGCCTCTGCACCCTCACCCCCCATGTCCCCTCCGAGGAGGATGAAAAACCGGACAAGAAACGGAAATCTGTATAAAGAAAAGGTAGGCAGCATGGTGGTTTTCCATCTGTCTGCCTTTTTGCTTTACCTGATGATGGTTCGGCTCTCTATGTAAGGTCAATCCCCGTTGCCGTCGCCGCCGTGCCGTTTGAGGCGTAGAGGGGGATGGGGGCTGCCGGCTCGGCGGCTGCGGCGGCCATGACCGCCGCCCGGCGGGCTTCCAGCCGTTCCCGGCGGAACGCGGCCGGATCGAGTAGGCGGGCGCGCCGCCCCGCAGGGCGCTTGGGGCGGCTTTTGGTTTTCACTCCGGCATGGCGCAGTCCCGCCCCAGGTAGACGTAGGGCAGGCTGCAGCGGTCGGCCAACAGCTCGGCAGCGGTGGGAACGGGACGCAGCAGGGCGGGGGAGAGGGGCAGCCGCACCGCCGCCGCAAAGGGCGGGCGGGCCGCAAGGACCGCACAGCCCCCCGCCTCCTGAGCCAAGGCGCGCAGCAGGGCCGGAGCGTCGCCGCCCCCCGCGCCGCCCTGCAGGGAGACGATGGCCGCCGCGCCCGCCGCCCGGCAGCCGATGACCGCCCGCGCGTCCGGCACCCGCAGCACCCCCCGCACAAAACAGAGCAGGGCCGCCTGCAGCAGACGGGGCCGCACCGCCACCGGCAGCAGGATATCCGCCGGGGCCAGGTACAGCCAGCCGGGGCGGCGGCGCACCGCCTCCTCCAGCGCGCCGCACAGGGCCGCCAACTCCCCATCCAGGTCGACGGCCCGGGTGGGCGCGGGGGCGGGGCTGAGCAGTTCGGCGGTGGTCAGCAGCCGAAGCTGCGGCAGCACCGGCCTGACGCCCGCCCGGGCCGCCTGCTCGGCCAGGGCGGCCCGCAGAGGTTCGTATCGTTTCATGGCAGTTCCCTCCGTTTCCGTTTGGTTAGTGTGCGCAAAAAACGGGGAGTGTGGTGCGGAAAATCCTACCAGTCCGCCAATTTTGAAAAAATGTGTTAAGGAAGTAACAACACTCTTGCGTTTTTCGCGAGAATAGGGTACAATAAAACTAATCCGGCAGACTGCGCGAGGCGGCCTGCGGTAGAAACAAAAATCGGGAGGATATCACTATGGCTGTTAAAGTTGCTATCAATGGTTTTGGCCGCATTGGCCGTCTGGCTTTCCGTCAGATGTTCGTCGCGGAAGGTTACGAGATCGTCGCCATCAACGATCTGACCAGCCCCAAGATGCTGGCCCACCTGCTGAAGTACGACACCGCACAGGGTTCTTTCCTGGGCAAGATCGGTGAGGAGACCCACACTGTGGAGGCTACCGACGATTCCATCATCGTCGACGGCAAGGAAATCAAGATCTACGCTGTGAAGGACGCCAAGGACTGCCCTTGGGGCGAACTGGGCGTTGACGTCGTGCTGGAATGCACCGGCTTCTACTGCTCCAAAGAGAAGAGCATGGCCCATGTCGCCGCCGGCGCCAAGAAGGTCGTCATCTCCGCCCCCGCCGGCAACGACCTGAAGACCATCGTCTACTCCGTCAATGAGAACACCCTGACCGCTGACGACCAGGTCATCTCCGCCGCCTCCTGCACCACCAACTGCCTGGCTCCGATGGCTGACACCCTGAACAAGACCTATCCCATCGTTTCCGGCATTATGACCACCGTTCACGCCTACACCGGCGACCAGATGATCCTGGACGGCCCGCAGCGCAAGGGCGACCTGCGCCGTGCTCGCGCCGGCGCGCAGAATATCGTTCCCAACTCCACCGGCGCCGCCAAGGCCATCGGCCTGGTCATCCCCGAGCTGAACGGCAAGCTG
>CAZIVF010000129.1:0-4989 GCA_964542725.1 uncultured Subdoligranulum sp.
AAGGGGAAATTCTATCATGGGTATCAGAGCTTTCAGACGGGCGAGGTCACGCCGGAGGAAGCGCACAAAATCGGTCTGGAAACCGCAAGGCGTATGTGGGGCGGCGACTATGAAAGCGATGGTTGAGGAAATACGCAAAAATCCGCAGGATTTCAAGTTCGTAGCTTAACGAAAGATACGGCGCAGCACCTTAATCGGTACTGCACCGTATCCTCTACATAATTACTTCCTTATCTGGCTGCGCCAAAGGCGGTCTCGCTTTTGTTTCGGCAGGAGGTGTGAGATCAATACACCTTGGCGGCCTCCTCGCCGGTCATGACGCGGAGGGCGCCCTGGCAGAGGGCCAGCAGTTCGTCCTCGCCGGGGTAGACGGTGATGGGGGCGATCCAGCCGATCTTTTTCTCCATCCACTCGCGGGTCAGGGGGGCGTAGGCAATGCCGCCGGTCAGGATGATCTGATCCACCTGGCCGTCCAGCACGGCGGCCATGGCGCCCGCGTCCTTGGCGATCTGGTAGTAGAAGGCGTCCTGCACCAGCTTGGCGTACTCGTCGCCCTCCTGGACCATCTTCTCCACCACGCGGGCGTCGTTGGTGTGCAGATAAGCGTTGAACCCGCCGTTGCCGCATACCTTCTTATAGATCTCCTTCTCGGTGTATTTGCCGCTGAAGCACATCTTGATCAGGTCGCCCGCAGGTACGGTGCCGGCGCGCTCGGGGCTGAAGCAGCCCTCGCCGTCCAGGATGTTGTTTACATCAACAACCAGGCCCTTTTTGTGGGCGCCCACCGAGACGCCGCCGCCCATGTGGATGACGATCAGGTTCAGCTGGTCGTAGGTGGTCCCCTGCTCCTTGGCATAGCGGCGGGCCACGGCCTTCTGGTTCAGCGCGTGGAAGATGGAACGGCGGGGCAGCTCCGGCATACCGGAGAGGCGGGCCACGTCGGTCAGTTCGTCCACCACCACGGGGTCCACAATGTAGCTGGGAATGCCCACCTCGTCGCCGATCTCACGGGCGAGGATGCCGCCCAGGTTGGAGGCGTGCTGGCCCTGCACGCCGGCCTTCAGGTCGGCCAGCAGCGCGTCCGTGACGGCGTAGGTGCCGCCGGGGATGGGCTTGAGCAGGCCGCCGCGGCCGACAATGACATCCAGCGTCTTGGCGTCGCAGTTTTTCTCCCGCAGGAAGTCCAGGATGATGTTCTTGCGGAAGTCCTTCTGGTCGATGACGCTGGCGTACTTGGCGATCTCCTCGGTGGGATGGCGCAGCGTCTCCTCAAACAGCAGGGTCTCGTCCTCAAAAACGCCCACCTTGGTGGAGGTGGAGCCGGGATTGATGACTAAAGTCTTGATAGACATGGTTGACATCTCCTTATGTTTGTTGAAAGTGAGGAATTAGGCGTTGGCGGTCTGCGCTGTGCGCAGAAAATTCAGAAAGCGGCGAAGCCGCACCGTAGCGCCTAACGGAATGTATTATTCCTCGTTGGGCGCGGCGGCGACGACGGCAGCCAGGGCGATGGAGTTCACCTTGGTCTGGAAGGAGTCGCTGCGGCTGGTGAGGATGGCAGGCACGCGGGTGCCGGTCAGGATGCAGCCGTTCTTGCAGTCGGCGGTGTGAACCAGCGTCTTGTACACCAGATTGCCGGCCTGGATATCGGGGAAGAGCAGGATGTCGGCGTGGCCGGCGGCGGGGCGGTCCTGAGCGCCCTTGTGGGCGGCGGCCTCCGGGTCGATGGCGATGTCCATCGAGAGCGGGCCGTCCACCACACAGCCGGTGAGCTTGCCCTCGGCGTTCATCTGGCGCAGCGCGTCGGCGTCCACCGTGGCGGGCATCTTGGGGTTGACCACCTCGACGGCGGCCAGCGGGGCGACCTTGGGGCAGGCGACGCCGCAGGCGTGGGCGACCTCGACGGTGTTCTCGATGATGTGGGCCTTATCCTCCAGGGTGGGGTAGGTCAGGAAGGCTACGTCGGTGAGGAAGAGCAGCTGCTCGATGCCCTTGACCTCGAACACCGCCACATGGGAGAGGGTGCGCCCGGTGCGCAGGCCAACTTCCTTGTCCAGCACGCTCTTCAGGAAGGTTTTGGTGTCCAGCAGGCCCTTCATGTACATGTTGGCCTCGCCGTCGTGGGCCAGCTTGACCGCCTTCAGGCTGGCGGCCACCTTGTCCGGCTCGTCGATGATCTTATAGTCGGAAAGGTCGATGTTCAGCTCGGCGGCGATGGCGCGGATCTTCGCCTCGTCGCCCACCAGGATAGCGTCGGCCACGCCCATCTTGTGGGCGGCGTCCACAGCCTCCAGCACGGCGTCGTCCTCAGCAGCGGCCACGGCCAGGGTCTGCTTGCCGCAGGTCTTTACTTTCGTGATCAGATCGTCAAAGTTCATCATTACACCTCATTTTTCCAATTCAAATGGGCGGTCCGTTCGGCAAACACAAGAGGAAAAAGGCCGCCTGCTGTTAAAATAATAACACACGCAAAAGGCCAGGTCAAGAGGGCAGACGGGGGGATGAGCAACACTTCCAAAGGAAAGCGGAGGATTTAGCGGAATTTCAACAAATTGCTAATTGACAAAACATTAACAGGATGGTACTCTTATAGAGGAGACACGGCCCGGACCGTGCCGCCTCTATTTCACATGTCGTGCACAGAAAGGCATCACCCCAGGACAACTTGGCCCAAGCGCGTGGTGCCTTTATTGGGGCAAAAATGTGTTAGAATTTTAACAACTCCGGCGCGAGGCCGGTGGAAGGGAAGCCCGCTCATGCCAACCGCGATCTATCCCGGCAGCTTCGACCCTGTGACCAGGGGCCATCTTGACATCATCAAGCGTTCGGCCCACATGTTCGATAAGCTTATCGTTGCTGTGCTCATCAATTCCGCCAAGACCCCGCTTTTCACCACCGAGGAACGGGTTGCAATGCTGCGGGAATGCTGCGCCAATATTCCCAATGTGGAGGTCAAGTCCTTCAACGGCCTGACCGTCAACTTTGCCAAGGCCAACCATGCCACCGTGATGGTGCGCGGCCTGCGCGCCGTGACGGATTTTGAGAACGAGATCCAGCTGGCCCAGACCAACCACGCCCTGATGCCCGGCATCGAGACGGTGTTCCTGGCCACCTCCATCAAGTGGAGCTATCTTTCCAGCACGGTGGTGCGGGAGGCCGCCCACTACGGGCATGACGTTTCCAAGTTCGTGCCTGCCAACGTTGAGGCCGCCCTGGTGAAAAAACGGGAGGAGAGCAGCCTGTAACCCTATGATCCAAGCCGCCCCCGGGCGGTTGGTATATACTTTGGTATTCGTTAGTCCATCAAATTTTAGGAGGCTATTGTATGAAAAAGGTTGTTATCGCATCCGCCTGCCGCACCGCCATTGGCAAGTTCGGCGGCACCCTCGCCAACGTCCCCGTCGCTGAGCTGGGCGCTGTCGTCATCAAGGAGGCTGTCGCCCGCGCCGGCATCAGCGCCGACCAGGTCGACCATGTCTATATGGGCTGTGTTATCCAGGCCGGTCAGGGCCAGAACGTCGCCCGCCAGGCTTCCCTGAAGGCCGGTCTCCCCATCGAGACCCCGGCTGTCACCGTCAACGTGGTCTGCGGTTCCGGCCTGAACTGCGTCAACATGGCCGCCCAGATGATCAAGGCGGGCGACGCGGACATCGTCGTCGCCGGCGGCATGGAGAACATGGACATGGCTCCCTTCGCCATGATGAAGGGCCGCTACGGCTACCGCATGGGTTCCCCCATGGGCAAGAGCGAACTGGTGGACACCATGGTCAACGACGCTCTGTGGGACGCTTTCAACAACTACCACATGGGCATCACCGCCGAGAATGTCTGCGAGCAGTGGGGCATCACCCGCACCGAGCTGGATGAGTTCGCCGCCAACTCCCAGAGCAAGGCGACCGCCGCCATCGCTTCCGGCGCTTTCAAGGACGAGATCGTTCCCGTCACCATCAAGAACCGCAAGGGCGATATCGTGTTCGATACCGATGAAGGCCCCCGCGCCGGCACCACCGTCGAGGGCCTGGCCAAGCTGAAGCCCGCCTTCAAGAAGGACGGCATCGTCACTGCCGGCAACTCCTCCGCCATCAACGACGGCGCCGCCGCGCTGGTCATCATGAGCGAGGAGAAGGCGAAAGAACTGGGCGTCAAGCCCTTGGCCACCCTCGTCGCCGGCGCTCTGGGCGGCGTTGATCCTTCCATCATGGGCATCGGCCCCGTCGCCGCCACCAAGAAAGTGATGGAGAAGACCGGCCTGACCGTTGCCGACATGGACCTGATCGAGGCCAACGAGGCGTTCGCCGCCCAGTCCATCGCGGTCGCCCGTGACCTGGCGTTCGATATGAGCAAGGTCAACGTCAACGGCGGCGCCATCGCGCTGGGCCACCCCGTCGGCGCTTCCGGCGCCCGCATCCTGGTCACTCTGCTGTACGCCATGAAGGCGCGCGGCGCCAAGAAGGGCCTGGCTACCCTGTGCATCGGCGGCGGCATGGGCTGCGCCGCCATCGTTGAGATGGACTGATCTGCTCTTCACGCTACACTTGGCCGGAGGTATTTTACTATGTCTTTCGTGAATGTTGAACTCCAGGGCGCCGTGGCGGTTGTCACCATCGACCGCCCCAAGGCCCTGAACGCCCTGAACCCCGAGGTCCTGGCCGACCTGAAGGCCGCCTTTGAGGGGCTGGACCAAAACACCGTCCGCTGCGTGGTGCTGACCGGCGCGGGCGACAAGAGCTTTGTGGCGGGCGCCGATATCGGCTCGATGTCCACCATGACCAAGGCCGAGGGCGAGGCTTTCGGCAAGCTGGGCAACGATATCTTCCTGATGATCGAGAGCTTCCCGCTGCCCGTCATTGCGGCGGTCAACGGCTTCGCCCTGGGCGGCGGCAACGAGCTCGCCATGAGCTGCGATATCCGCCTCTGCTCTGAGAACGCCGTCTTCGGCCAGCCCGAGGTGGGCCTGGGCATCACCCCCGGCTTCGGCGGCACCCAGCG
>CAZIVF010000130.1:0-4948 GCA_964542725.1 uncultured Subdoligranulum sp.
AATCATGAAACTGCTGCTGTTGGATATCGACGGCACGCTGCGGCCGGAGGGCTGCTCTGTCATCCCAAAGGAAAATGTGCGGGCGGTGCAGGCCGTGCAGGAGCGGGGGGTGAAGATCGCCATTGCCACCGGGCGGGGTCGGGCCAACGTGCCGAAGGCGCTGCTGGGGGGCATCCGGCCCGACTACTGGCTCTGTGCGGGTGGAGGCCAGGTGCAGGACGCGGCGGGCAACGAACTGGCCTCCACCCGGATGACCGCCGAGCAGATGTACGCGCTGGTGGACTTTTTTGAGGATTATGAGTACCCGCTGCGGTTCATCTACAGCGACGCCAGCTACGCCTATGTGAACTACGCTGAGTTTGCCCGGCGGGAGCGGGTTCTGGATCTACACAACCATATTCTGGATGGGGAGGATCAGGACCGCCACCTGCAGGATATGCCCTACACCGCTTTCGGCTTCCTGCCGGTGGAGGCGTCGGCGCGGTTTACCGAGAAGTACGGCTATCTGGGCCTGCGGTTCCTCTATTCCAGCGTGGACGGATGCGATATCCTGCCCCCCGGCGTGGACAAAGCCGCCGGTATGGCGCGGCTGCTGGAGGCCGCCGGCCTGACCGCCGCCGACTGCGTGGCGATGGGCGACGGCGACAACGACGCCGGAATGCTGCGGGCCGCCGGGCTGGGGGTCAGCATGGCGGGCGGCAACGCCAGCGCCATTGCGGCGGCGGACCGCACCGCGCCCAGCGTGGCGGCGCTGTGCCGGGAACTGTGGGGCGCGGCAGAATGTTAAGGCAAAACCGCGCCCTGCCCGCACCCCCGCAGCTTTTCTCTCTAAGGAGGTCCCCCATGCCGTCTGCCAAGCCATCCGCCCCGCCCGCCCGGGTTGGCCCCGGGCTGCCGCCGCTGTGCGGCACAGAGGCAAAAGCCCTGATCCTGGGCAGCTTCCCCAGCCCCAAAAGCAGGGCGCAGGGCTTTTACTACGGCCACCCCCAGAACCGCTTTTGGCCGCTGATGGCCGCCCTGACCCACAGCCCTGTGCCTGCCTGGGGCGATCTGGAGGCAAAGCGGCAGATCATCCTGCAAAACGGCCTCGCCGTGTGGGATACCATCGAAAGCTGCACCATCTGCGGCGCGTCGGACGCTTCCATACGGGATGTCACCCCCAACGACCTGGCCGCTCTGATCCGGCGGCTGGGGGTGCGGGCGGTGTTCTGCAACGGCGGCACGGCGGGGCGGCTGTATGCTAAATACTGCCAGCCCCAAACCGGCCTGCCCGCCACCGTACTTCCCAGCACAAGCCCTGCCAACGCCGGTTGGAGCATGGCGCGCCTGCAGGCACGCTGGGGTCAGGCGTTTGCAGAAGTTTTACAAAAATGAAATTGCATTGCAGCGTGATTTGTTTTATAATACTACTATATACCCCTGATTCCCTTCCAAAGGAGGTCCCGCCATGAGCAAGTGGGAGGAAAAACGCGTCAAACCGGTGCTGCCGGTCTATCTGGCGGCGCTGGTGTGGCCGGTGCTGGCCCTGATTTTGCCTGTCTACCGCCTGCCCGGCCTGCTCGTCACCGCCGCCGTCAGCGGGGCGGTCTATCTGGCGGGGATGCGGCTGTGTCCCGCCCGGGTGGTGCGCACCCTGGTACCCTACGCCACCGGCAGCGAGGATGTGGACGCCATGCTGGAGGGCATCGCCCAAAATCTTGACGCGCTGCGCCGCCTGAACGACGATATCCCCGACCCGGCGCTCTCCGCCGCTATGGACCGCATGGAGCGGGCGGGCCGTTCCATCGTGCAGGCGGTGGACAAAACGCCGGACAAGGCCGCCCAGGTCAACCGCTTCGCCCGGTACTACCTGCCCGAGGTGGTCAAGATTATGGGCGCTTACGCCCAGATGGAGAAGGGCGGCGTGAAGGGCGAGAACGCCGCGCAGATCCTGCGGGAGGTGCGCACCAACGCCGAAACGATGGCCACAGCCTTTGAAAACCAGCTGGACGCGCTGTACAGCGCCGAGGCAATGGACATTTCCACCGATATCGAGGTCCTGGACGGTATCCTGAAGAGCCAGAACCTTGCCAAATAAATCCGTAAAAAGAGAAAGGAAGAATCCCCATGGCTGATTTAACCGAACTGGACCTGCAGGTCCCTGCCGCCCCTTCCCTGACCCTGGATGCAATGCCCGCCGCGCCGACCCTGACGCTTGACCCCGAGGCCGACGCCAAGGTGGTGGAGGAGGCCAAGAAGGCCACCCCCGTCGCCGTGGAGGAGACGCCGCTTTCCCCTGAGGAACAGAAGATGGTGGACGATTTTGCCAGCAAGATCGACATTACCAACAGCCAGATGGTGTTGCAGTACGGCGCCGCCAGCCAGAAGAAACTGAGCGACTTCTCAGACACCGCCCTCTCCCGCGTCAAGACCAAGGATATGGGCGAGACCGGCGAACTGATCACCAGCCTGATCGGGGAGCTGCAGGGCTTTGATGCCACCGCAGAGCAGCCCAAGGGCATCCTGGGCTTCTTCAAAAAGCAGCAGACCAGCCTTGAGAACCTCAAGACCCGCTATGAGAGCGCCGACAAGAACGTGGAGCGCATCAAGGCCCAGCTGGAGGATCACCAGGTCACTCTGATGAAGGATATCGCCATGCTGGATAAGATGTACCAGCTGAACCTTGTCTACTTTAAGGAGCTGACCATGTACATCCTGGCCGGCAAGAAAAAGCTGGAGTCGGTGCGGGCCAACGAACTGAAGGCCGCCCAGGAGAAGGCCGCCCGCACCCAGCTGCCCGAGGATGCCCAGGCCGCCCGCGATCTCTCGGACCTGTGCGACCGGTTTGAGAAGAAGCTGTACGATCTGCAGCTGACCCGCAACATTTCCATCCAGATGGGGCCGCAGATCCGGCTGATCCAATCCAACGACACCATGATGGCCGAGAAGATCCAGACCACCATCGTGAACACCATCCCTCTGTGGAAAAACCAGATGGTGCTGGCCCTGGGTATGGCCCACAGCCAGCAGGCCATGCAGGCCGAGCGCGCCGTCACCGACGCCACCAACGAGCTGCTGCGCAAGAACGCCGCCACCCTCAAGCAGGGGACCATCGATATCGCCAAGGAGTCCGAGCGCGGCATCGTCGACCTGGAGACGCTGCAGCAGACCAACAAGAAACTCATCGAGACGCTGGACGAACTGAACAAGATCCGCGCCGACGGCAAGGCCAAGCGCGCCGCCGCCGAGGTGGAGCTGGGCCGCATCGAGAGCGAACTGCGCGCCAAGCTGATGGAACAGAGCAAGTGATTGCGGGGCGGCACGCTGCCCCGGCCTTCTACCCAAAGGGAGTATGACCCATGCAGTTAGAACAACAGGAATCCTTTACCATCCAAGGCCCCCAGCTGGAGATCTTTGGCGAGATCGAGACCAATCTGCCGTCCCCGGCCAAAAAGCGGCCTGTTGCCAATCTGGTGTTGGCGGTGGCGGTGCTGCTGTCGGTGTTCGGCATCGGCGGCGCCAAGCTGAACGGGGTCTACCGGAACACCCGCGAGATCTACACCAGCGAAGTGGACCAGTACGGCCACGGCATCCAGACGGATTTCGCCACCCAGGCCGACGCGGCTGCCAGCATGATCCGGGTGGCCGGCGGCGTGCTGGGGGAGGACGACCCCACCGTGGCGGTGGCTCAGGACTGGCTGGATGCCTGGAACCTGGAGGCCGACGCCAAGCAGCCCGGCACGCAGTATGACCTGAACCTCAAGCTGTACAGCGCGGTGGAGCAGCTTTACCAGGCCTCCTACGAGGAAGCCGACGCCAAGCAGCAGGGCCAGCTGGATGATTTGAACAGCCGGTTCCTCTCGGCCCAGGATACCATCAACCGGGCCGGGGTGAACTACAACCAGGAAGCCGAGGCTTACAACGCCATGGCGGACGGCTTCCCGGCCAATCTGATCGGCGCGCTGTGGGGCGTGGGGGAATTGGACACCTTCGCCCCCGGCGGCTGATGGAAGGAAGGTACGCAGATGAAACAAAAGATTTTGGCTGTGGCCGCCGCGCTGGCTGTGGCGCTGGCCGCTGCCCTGCCGGCGGCGGCCGCCCCCGAGGTGGATACCAGCAAGGCGGTTATCGACAATGCGGGCGTGCTCTCGGAGGATACGGAGGAGTACATCACCGGCGTCTCGATCTCTCTGCAGGAGAGCTGCGGCGCGCAGATCGGCGTGTACACCACCGAGTACATCGGCAACTCCACAGTGGAGGGCTACGCTTACGAACTGTTCAACGCCTGGGGCCTGGGCGATGCCGATAAAGACAACGGCGTCCTGCTGCTGATGGTTCCCGGCGAGGACAAGTGTTTCCTCATGCCCGGCGCGGGCATCGAGACCCAGCTGACCATTGATATGCTGCAAACCATCATGGATGACGACTTCTACCCCAACTGGGACGAGGGCGACTATGACGCCGCCGCCCAGGAGACGGTGGCGGCCCTGGGTGAGCGGCTCTGCCGCATTTACGGCGTCACGCTGGATACAAGCGGCAGCGGCGGAACGGATTCTGCCGCTGCCCCGGAAAAGAATGGGATTGGTTTTATGGGCGTTTTGTTGATTTTGATTGCGGTGGCGCTGGTCATCGCCGTGCTGTCCAGCCTGTTCCGCCCGCGGCGGCCCCGCGGCTTCGGCAGCAATCTGTTCTGGTACGGCATGGGCCGTGCCTCCCGCCCCCGGCGCAGCCCGCCCCCGCCCCCGCCGCCCCGGCGGGACCCGCCCCGCCCCCCGCGCGGCGGCAGCGGCTTTGGCGGCATGGGCGGTGCGCCCCGCTCCGGCGGTTCCTTCCGTTCGGGCGGCGGCGGAACCCGCGGCGGCGGTGTGGGCCGCTCAAGCGGAGGCCGCTCCGGCGGCTCTTTCCGTTCGGGCGGCGGAGGAACCCGCGGCGGCGGCGTAGGCCGCCGGTAAAAGACATACAGAAAGGG
>CAZIVF010000131.1:0-4800 GCA_964542725.1 uncultured Subdoligranulum sp.
GATTGTAGCTGCCGCCGTAGATGGTTTTCTGTGCCACAATATGGTCCCCCGCCTGGGCCAGCGCCTGGATGGTGTAGGTGATGGCCGCCGCGCCGGAGGCCACCGCCAGGGCCGCCACGCCGCCCTCCAGGGCCGCGATGCGCTGTTCAAACACATCCTGGGTGGAGTTGGTCAGACGGCCATAGATGTTGCCGGCATCGGCCAGGCCAAAGCGGTCCGCCGCGTGCTGGGAATTGTGGAAGACGTAGGAGGTGGTGGCATAGATCGGCACCGCGCGGGCGTCGGTGGCGGGGTCAGCCTGCTCCTGGCCGACGTGAAGCTGCAAGGTCTCGAAACGATATTCGGACATGATGATCCCCTCTTTTCTCTATTTACCTACTTGTCTTGTAGATTTGTTGGCATTATATCCCTATTTTCCCTCTTTGTCAATAGGTTTTAAGGGTTTTTCGATCTCTTTTTTCGCGGGAATCTGTTTGTCCTTTCTTGACAAACGGGGGCGGCTTCCCTTATAATAAGTTAGCAATAGCAAACACCGCCGCCGTGGGGCGGCTTCTTTTCGGGCTGGGGTTAGTGTTTTCTAACGGCGCTCCGGCGGAAGAGGGAAAGGAAATCGACTGCCATGATGATAAACAAGCGGCTGATCGGCACGGTCAGCGAAAGCAAAAAGTACATTGCCGGCAACGTGGCGCTGCAGTGGTTCTCCCTGCTGGTAAATATCGCCATGATCTGCTCCATCTGCCGGCTGCTGCAGGGGCTTTACCGGGGTGTGGCCGACGGGGGCGACCTGCTGTTCACCGCACTGGTGGCGGCGGCGGCGCTGGCGGTGCGGTTCCTCTGCACCATCGGAGCCGCCCGCATGGGGTATCTTTCCTCCAAGGCGGTCAAAAAGACGCTGCGCTCCCAGATCTACAGCAAGCTGCTGCGGCTGGGCGCCGCCTACCACCAGCAGGTCAAAACCAGCGAGGTGGTCCAGATGGCCGTGGAAGGGGTGGACCAGCTGGAAACCTACTTTGGCGCTTACCTGCCCCAATTCTTTTATGCCATGCTGGCGCCGCTGACCCTGTTTGCGGTGCTCTGCTTTATCAATGTGCCGGCGGCGCTGGTTCTGCTGGTCTGCGTACCGCTGATCCCTATTGCGATTGCCGCCGTGCAGACCTGGGCCAAAAAGCTGCTGAGCAAATATTGGGGCCAGTACACCGCCCTGGGCGATACCTTCTTGGAGAATCTGCAGGGCCTGACCACCCTGAAGATTTACCAGGCCGACGATTTCAAGCAGGAGGAGATGAACCGGGAGGCCGAGGCGTTCCGCCGCATCACCATGCGGGTGCTGACGATGCAGCTGAATTCCATCACCATCATGGATCTGGTGGCCTACGGCGGCGCGGCGGCGGGCATTATTACGGCGGTATGCCAGTTCCGGTTTCAGCATACCACCCTGGGCGGCTGCCTGGCCATCATCCTGCTGGCGGCGGATTTCTTTATCCCGATGCGCCAGCTGGGTTCTTTTTTCCACATTGCCATGAACGGCATGGCGGCCAGCGATAAGATCTTCCGCCTGCTTGACCTGCCCGAACCGGCGGTCGGCGGCGAGGCCGTCCCGGCGGACTGTTCCATCGTATGCCGGAATCTGGGCTTTGCCTACGAGGCGGAGCGGCCCATCCTGCGGGGTGTTGACATGGCGTTCCCCCGGGGCAGTTTCACCGCGCTGGTGGGGGAGAGCGGCTGCGGCAAATCCACGGCGGCGGCGATCCTGATGGGCCGCAACCGGGGCTACACCGGCTCGGTGACGGTGGGCGGCAGGGAGCTTTCCGGCCTGGATGAGCAGAGCCTTCTGAAAAATTTCACTTACATCAGCCACCAGAGTTACCTCTTTAAGGGTACAGTGGCGGAGAATCTGCGCATGGCCGCCCCCGACGCCGGCGACGACGCCCTGTGGACGGTGCTGGAGCAGGTCAATCTGGCGGACTTCCTGCGCGGCGAGAAGGGCCTGGACACCCCGCTGAACGAGCAGGGCGGCAACCTGTCCGGCGGGCAGCGACAGCGGCTGGCACTGGCCCGGGCGCTCCTGCACGACAGCCCGGTTTACCTTTTCGACGAAGCCACCTCCAACATCGATGTGGAGAGCGAGAACGACATTATGCGGCAGATCCACGCGCTGGCCAAGCACAAAACGGTCATTCTGATCTCCCACCGGCTGGTCAATGTGGCCGGGGCCGACAAAATCTATGTGCTGGAAAACGGCCTGGTGGCCGAGAGCGGCACCCACAGGGAGCTTTTGGCCCAAAACGGGGTTTATGCCAAGCTGTGGAACGCCCAGCAGGATCTGGAAAACTACGCCAAAGGGGGGCAAACGGCATGAAACAGAGAAGCGGTTTTACCGTGATGCGGCGGCTGGTCGGCCTGGTCAGGCCGCTGGCCGGGTTTATGGCGCTTGCCATCTGCATGGGGCTGATTGGGCATCTGTGCGCCGCCTTCCTCACTGTCTTCGGCAGCTGGGCGGTGCTGGGCGCGCTCGGCTTCGGCACGCCACTGCCGCTGGGCGGGTTGTTCGTCTGCCTGGCGGTATTCGCCCTGGTGCGTGGCGTGCTGCGCTATGCCGAGCAGGCCTGCAACCACTACATCGCCTTCAAGCTACTGGCGCTGATTCGGGATAAGGTGTTCCGCGCCCTGCGCCGGCTCTGCCCCGCCAAGTTGGAGGGGCGGGACCGGGGCGACCTGATCTCTCTCATCACCTCAGACATCGAACTGCTGGAGGTTTTCTACGCCCACACCATCTCCCCCGCCGCCATCGCGCTGCTGTTCAGCCTTATCCTCTGCCTCTTCATCGGCAGCTGGCATCCCCTGCTGGGGCTTCTGGCGGCGCTGGCGTACCTCTGTGTGGGGGTGGCGGTACCGGTTGCCACCTCACGGATGAGCGGTGAGGACGGGCTGCGGTTCCGCACCCGGTCCGGCGCGCTGAGCGGCTTTGTGCTGGACAGCCTGCGCGGCCTGAACGAGACGCTGCAGTACCACGGCGGCCCCCGCCGCCTGGCCGATATGGAGGCCCGCACCGACGCCCTGGCCGCCGACGAGGAGCGGCTGAAGCGCACCGCCGGGCGGAACATGGCTGTGACCAACACGGTGATCCTGCTGTTTGATCTGGCGATGTTCTTCACTGCGGCGCTGCTGTACGTCCGGGGCGCGGTGGCCTTTGACGGGGTGCTGCTTCCCACGGTGGCGATGATGAGTTCCTTCGGTCCCTGCGTGGCGCTGGCCAACCTGGGCAGCACCCTGCAGAACACCTTCGCCGCAGGCAACCGGGTGCTGGATATTCTGGACGAAGAACCGGTCGTGGATTCCGTGGCCGGCCGGCCCGATCTGACCTTCACGGGGGCCGCAGCGGAGGATGTCACCTTCGCTTACGGGGAGGAAACCATTCTGGATGGCCTGACGCTGGCTGTGCCGCAGGGGCGGATCGTCGGCATTGTGGGGCGGAGCGGCTCCGGCAAATCTACGCTGCTCAAGCTGTTCATGCGGTTTTGGGATGTGCAGAAGGGGCGGGTGGCCGTCAGCGGCGTTCCGGTGGCCGGCATCAACACAGCCAACCTGCGGGAGATGGAGAGCTTTGTGGAGCAGGATACCCACCTGTTCCACGACAGCATCCGCAACAATCTGCGCATCGCCAAACTGGACGCCACCGACACGGAGATCGAGGCGGCCTGCCGCAAGGCGTCGGTACACGACTTTATCCTCAGCCTTCCCCAGGGCTACGATACGCCGGTGGGCGAACTGGGCGATACCCTCTCGGGCGGGGAGCGGCAGCGGCTGGGGCTGGCGCGGGCTTTCCTGCACGACGCGCCCTGCCTGCTGCTGGACGAGCCCACCAGCAACCTGGACAGCCTGAACGAGGCGGTGATCCTGCGCGCCCTGCGGGAGGAACAGGCGGGCCGCACCGTGGTTCTGGTCTCCCACCGGGTATCCACGATGCGCATTGCCGACACTGTTTATTCCGTTGAGAATGGGAGGATGAGCTGATGGCCCACACCGTTGAGAGCAAGCGGGAACGGGAGAAGGCGATGGTCAGCCAGATGATCGCCCTCTACTGCCGCAGGCAGCACGGCCCCCGGAAGGGCCTTTGCCCCGACTGCGCGGCCCTGGACGCCTACGCCCGGCTTCGCAGCGATAAATGCCCCTTTATGGAAACCAAGACCTTCTGCTCCAACTGCAAGGTCCATTGCTACAGGCCGGATATGCGGGAAAAAATACGCGCGGTGATGCGGTTTTCCGGCCCGCGGATGATCTTCTGCCATCCGGTGGCTGCCCTGCGGCATGTGATTGAGACCAAAAAAGAGAAAAAACGATTGGAGGCCAACCTATGAAACGGCTGCTTTTTCTTGTGCTGGGCTGCGTGAGCCTGACCCTGGGTGCGGTGGGCGCGGTGCTGCCCCTGCTGCCCTCCGTCCCCTTCCTGCTGCTGGCGGCCTTCTGCTTTGCCAAAAGTTCGCAGCGGCTGCACAGCTGGTTTGTGGGTACCAAGCTGTATAAGGAAAACCTGGAGAGTTACGTCCAGGGCAAGGGCATGACGATGGCCGCCAAGCTGCGCATCGTCGGCACCGTCACGCTGCTGATGGGGATCGGCTTCCTGATGATGAGCCGGGTCCCGGTGGGCCGCATCATTCTGGCCTGCGTGTGGATCCTCCATCTGCTCTACTTCTTTTTGGGTGTTCGCACCCTCAAGCCCGGGGAGGAGACGCCCCCCGAAAAAGCGGAAGAACAGGGCTGATTTCGCCTGCCTTAACCTACCACACCCCCGGTAAAGCG
>CAZIVF010000132.1:0-4795 GCA_964542725.1 uncultured Subdoligranulum sp.
GCCAAGGGTTGGCAGCGGCCTGAAGCAGGTCGGAATATCTATACTGCACCGCAGGGGCAGGGCGGCAGCCGGGCGCAGGCAGCCTGCGGGGGCGGCGCGAAGCCGTATCCGCTGCAAAAGCGGGAGCAGGTCTGCCCGGCAAGAACCCTGGGCCCAAACGGGTGAGAAAGCGCAGAGCGGGCTTAAAAGCGGGTCGGCAGGGCCGGAGCCTTTGGCATCCGTTTTTCCGGCAGGGCGTAAAGACGCCGCGGCAAGGTATGTATGCACGGGGCCGGTATGCGTTGCAAAAAGGGCGGCGGACGGCGGCGGGCGAATCAGAGCGAATCAGAGCGGTTCAGGCGGCGGGCGGCGGTGCGTACCCGGGGGCGGGCCGCGCCCCGGCGAAGCCTTCTGCCGCGCCGGGCGGGCGGCCGCTACCCGCGCGCCAAGCCCGGCGCAGCGGGCGGCCTGGATCAGCAGAATCAGGGCGGCCCGGCGGTCATTCCCGGGCCGGGCAGGCCGGGCGGAAACGGTAAGCAGCGGCAGAGCAGCGGAAGCCGGCGGCAAAGGCTGCGCCGGCAGAAAGAGCTGCACCGGCAAAGCGGCCCGGCGGACCGCCCCGCGCAGCAGCCGGGGGTATGTACCGCCCAGGAAGCAGCCGGCCGTCACCACAGCCGTGAGAACGAACAGGACAAGTTGGACAGCGTATTTCATGGTGGGGTTCCCTCCCTATCGTTTGGCGTCACCGCGTCAGGAAGGGCAGGCGCCTTGCCCCCCTGCAAGTCCGATTATAGCCCGCCGCCGCCGCACAAGTTGCGGGAAACTGTCGTCTCACCGGCTAATTTTCTTCGCCAAAAGCACTGTCGTTTTGGCCCTCTCACCTCCGGCCCACCCCCCCTGCCCGAAAAAATGCAGACGCCTTATGCCTGACCCCGCAAAAAAAAGTAAAAACGTGAGGAAAATCTTTGAAAATTCTGTGGTTTGCCGCGGTAGGGCAGAGCGCCGCCCCAAAAGGGGCAGGCGGGGCGCGTCTGCCTGCTTGGGGGGAAAGAGCGCCGGCCCGGGGAAGGCGGCAAACAGAGAGCCGCTGCGTCGGCCCCTTCCTTACCCTGGCGGCGGGAGGGTGTGGGTGCGGTGGTAGTAGACGGCGCCGACGAGGCCGGCGTCGTTTTGCAGGGCGGCGGCGCGCAGTTCCAGACCTTGGGCGAAGGCGGGCATCACCGACGCCTTGACCTTTTGGGCCAGGGGCTCGATGAGCAGCTTCTGCTGGGCCGAGACCCCGCCGCCCACCAAAATCAGCTGTGGGTTGAAGATATGCACCATGCCGGCCAGGCCCTGGGCGATCTCCTCCACCCAGGCGTCCAGCAGGGCCAGCACTTTCTCGTCGCCCCGCTCGGCGGCGGCGAAGATCTGGCGGCCGGTATCCAGGCGGCGGTCCATCAGCTTGGCCCGGCGCACCAGGGCGGTGGTGGCGGCATACCGCTCCCAGCAGCCGGCGGCGCCGCAGGTACAGGGTACGCCGTCCACCGCATGGGTGCGGTAGTGGCCCAGTTCGCCGCCCAGGCCGCGGGAACCCTCCAGCAGGCGGCCACCGGTGAGGATGCCGCCGCCGATGCCGGTGCCGATGGTAATGCCGATCACGTCCGTGTAGCCCTGGGCGCCGCCGACCCACACCTCGCCCAGGCACATGCAGTTGGCGTCGTTGGCGACGGTGACGGGGCGGCCAAATTCCTTTTCCAGCACCGCCCGGATGGGCGCGCCCACCCAGCCGGGCAGGTTGCCGCAGGTGCCGGCCACTATGCCGTGCAGGCTGTCGATCTGGCCGGTGGCCGAAACGCCGATGCCGGCGAGCGCCTGGGGCTGCGTACCCCAGCGGCGCAGGAAGGCGTGGCTGGCCGCAGTCACGGTATCCAGGATAGGGGTCTTGTAATTGTCAAAGCTGACGCTCTCCTCGGCACGGGCAAACACCTGGCCGTTCTCGTCCACCAGGCCCAGTTTGACTGCCGTGCCGCCGATGTCGATGCCGAGATAAATCGTTGATTCCATGCGGGCGGCCCCCTTGCTCAGGTGCGGGCCTTGATGGCGGCAGTGAAGCGAGCGGTGATCTCGGCAGGGCGGGTGATGGCGCCGCCCACCACCAGGGCGAAGGCCCCGGCGTCCAGCGCCTGGGCGGCCTGCTCGGGGTAGTGGATATGCCCCTCCGCGATGACCTTGGCGGGACACTCGGCGGCCAGCTTGCGGATAAAGTCGAAGTCGATATCATCGATGCCCTTGGTCTCCGGCGTGTAGCCGCGCATCGTGGTGCCGACGAAGTCCGCCCCGGCGGCGGCGCAGGCCATGGCCTCCTCAAAGGTGGCGATATCCGCCATGACCAGCTGGTTCGGGTACTTGGCCTTGATGCCGGCAATGAACTCGGCGGCGGTCTTGCCGTCAGGGCGCAGGGCGCTGGTACCCTGCACGGCCAAAATGTCCACGCCGCAGGCCGCCAGGGCATCCACCTCGGCCATCGTCACGGTGATGTACATGGGGGTACCCTCGTAGTCCTTCTTGATAATGCCGATCACAGGCAGGTCCACAACCGCCTTGATCTGGGTGATATCGCGGACGGTGTTGGCGCGGATGCCCACCGCGCCGGACTGGGCGGCGGCCTTGGCCATCAGCGGCATGACGCCGCCCTCCTTGGTATACAGCGGCTCATGCTCCAGCGCCTGGCAGGAGACGATGAGGCCGCCCTTGATCTGGTCAAACAGCTTCTGGTGATCCATAAGGAAACCTCCGATTCTTTGAAAGGTGGGCACGGGAAGGGGGAAGGCGTGTTCTTCGGGTGGCGTAGGGGGAAAGGCCGCCCCGGTGAAGCGGGCCAGCTTTGTCGGCTGGCGGCTCTGAAGGCCGCCAAGCGCCGCCCCCTACGGCAACGCCTCAGGTCATGTCGATTTTCACAACAGCTTTGCGCAGGGCGGTGCAGCTGCCGTGGATGCAGCTGGGCTTGTGGTATTCCCCGGGCAGGAAAAGGGCAAAGCGCCCCTCCCCTAGGATGCCGGAACTATGCTCCGGGCCGGAGGCAAAGCCTACGTCGCCGGCGGGGTCGAACGCCCCCTGCGGCGCGGCGTCGGCAGCCCAGCCCCAATATTCGCCGCCGGTCAGGTCGATCTGCAGGTCGGCATAGCGGCGGTGGTATTCAAAGGCGGCGCCCTCGGCGGGGCGCAGGTCCGCATCCATCACGTTGATGAACACCCGGTCCCCATCCACCACGGTGCGGCCCAGGGGCAGCGCCGCCAAATCGCAGCGCTGCAGATAGTCGATGGCCGTATCCAGGTTGGGATGCAGCCCCCGGCAGCGGGAAAGGTTTTGAAGGGTATCGGTAATCATGCACACACCACCTTTTGGCAGGAATACGGAAAAGAGGGGAAACGGGAGAAGAAGGAAGCCGCGGCCTGCCGCTGTGCGGGGAAACGCCGCGGCGGTCCCGGGCGCGCCCTTTCCCGCTCCCCTCCCCGCGGAGTTTACAGCGCGGAAGCCTTGGCGACGGCGGCCTCGATCATCCCCTGGGCGGCGGCCACAACGGCCTCGTCCCCGGGAATCAGGTTGGCCAGCGGCGCGCGCACGCCGCCCATATCCAGGCCGTACTGGCGGCGCATGATCTCTTTCATCACGGCGTACAGGTTGCCGTGGGCCTCGCACATCCTGTAGATGATGCGGTCAGCGTCGTTCTGCAGGTCGCGGGCCTCGGCCACACGGCCTGCCAGCACCAGTTCGCGGATTTTGATGTACAGTTCCGGCATGACGGCATAGGTGCCGCCGATGCCGCCGTCGGCACCCATCGCCAGGCCGGAGACCAGCTGCTCATCGGGGCCGTTGAAGACCGCGAAACCGCCTTTGCCCCGGGCGGCCTCGCCGGCGTCCTTGAACATCTGGATGTCCTGCACCGGCATGGAGGAGTTCTTCACCGCCACAACGTTGGGGTTCTTGAGCATCTCGCCCAGCAGCGGCATGGTCAGCGCGGTGCCGGCCAGCTGGGGGATGTTGTAGATGACGAATTCGGTGTGGGGGGCGGCGGCGCTCATCGCATTCCAGTAGGCGGCGATGGCGTGCTCCGGCAGGTGGAAGTAGATGGGCGGGATGGCCGCGATGGCGTCGACGCCGCAGGCCTCGGCGTGGGCCGCCAGCTCCACAGAGTCGGCGGTGTTGTTGCAGGCCACATGGGCGATGACGGTGATCTTACCCTTCGCTTCCGACATGACGGCCTCCAGCACGGCCTTGCGCTCATCGGGATGCTGGTAGATGCACTCGCCGGAGGAGCCGCCCACATACATGCCCTTGACGCCCTTGGCAATCAAATGGCGGGCGAGGGCCTTGGTTCCCTCCACAGAGATGGCGCCGTCCTTATCATAGCAGGCGTAAAACGCCGGGATGATTCCCTGGTATTTGGTGATATCTTTCATAAGGTTCAACATTCTCCTTTCCATAGTATGGCAGAGAGCTTGCGGGGGAAGGGCCGTTCCCCGCAAAACGGGGGCAGCCCAATAAGGCGGGCAGCCGCCGCGCCGGGCGGCCGCCCGCTGCTTCAGGTGCGGGCGGCGGGAATCAGCCCTTGACGGCGCCCATCGTGATGCCCTTGGTAAAGTATTTCTGGAAGGCAAGGAAGACGATGATGATGGGAACGGCGGCCAGCGCGGCGCCGGCCATGATGAGGCCGAAGTCGGTGGAGTTTTCCGCCTGCAGCTTGGCGATGCCCAGCGAGATGGTTAGCTTGCTGGTATCGGCCAGCATAATCAGCTGCATAAAGTAGTCGTTCCAGGAGTTGATGAAGGTGAAG
>CAZIVF010000133.1:0-4733 GCA_964542725.1 uncultured Subdoligranulum sp.
TCAACATGCCTCGTATGCGGGAACATGTCCACGGGGCGGAAGAGGGCGGCGCGGTAGCCTTGGCGGGCGAAGAGAAGCACATCGCGGGCAAGGCTTTGGGGGTCGCAGCTGACGTAGACCACGCGGCGGGGGGCCATCTGGGCCACCGCCGCGATGCACTCCGGCGTGCTGCCGGCGCGGGGCGGGTCCAGAAAGACGACGTCGGGCCGCAGCCCCTCCCGGGCAGCGGCGGCCATCCATTGGGTGGCGTCGCCCTGCAAGAAGCGGGCGTTGCGGATCCCGTTGCGCCGGGCGTTGGCGGCGGCGTCCCGGGCGGCAGCGGGGTTCAGTTCCACGCCGGTCACGCGGCGGGCGCGGGGCGCGGCGCACAGGCCGATGGTGCCGATGCCGCAGTAGGCGTCCACCACCTCCTCCCGCCCGGTGAGGGCCGCCAGCTGCAGGGCGGCGGCGTACAGTTTCTCGGTCTGCACCGGGTTGACCTGGTAAAAGCTGCGGGAGGAGATGGCAAATTCCAGCCCGCACAGCGTATCGACGATCTGCCCCGGCCCCCAGAGGGTTCGCTCCCGGCTGCCCAGCACCGCGCTGCTGCGGGTGGGGTTAACGTTGTGGACCACCGCAGTCACCCAGGGCGCTTCGCGGCGCAGTGCCGCCACAAAATTGCGGCTTCCCGGCAGGGTGGGCGCGGCAGTGACTACCGTGACCAACACCTGGCCGCTGGCAAAACCGCTGCGCACCACCGCGTGGCGGAGCAGGCCGACGCCCCGATCCTCCTCGTAGGCGGTGTAGCGGCACTGGCGGGCGGCGCTGAGCACCGCGTCCAGCGTTTGGTTGAGCCGTTCGCCCTGCAAAAGACAACCGCAGCCGGGCAGGACTTGATGGCTCCCCTCCGCATAGAGGCCGCAGACCAATTTCCCCCGCTGCATCGCAAAGCTGGCGATGGCCTTGTTGCGGTAGTGCCACGGGCTGTCCATGCCGGCGATCGGTTCCACCGGCGCAAACCGCCCCAGCAGAGTTTGCAGGCGGGCCTGTTTTTGGGCCAGCTGACGCTCATAGGGCAGGCCCAGCAGCGGGCATCCGCCGCAGCCCCGGGCGGACATGGGGCAGGTTTTTTGCATAGAGGGCCTCCCAACGTCAAAAAGATGGTTTTGCAGGGCGCTTTTCCGCCGTTGACGGTAGCCGCGCCGGCTTTTTACAAAAAAGAGAGATTTTTCCCGCGCAAGTGTGCTATAATGGGAAGGCAGAGCAAACCAAACGGAGGTACTTACCATGAATGTACTGCTGATAAACGGCAGCCCGCACAAGCAGGGCTGCACCTACACCGCCCTGAGCGAGGTAGCCAAGACGCTGAACGCCCAGGGCATCGAGACCACCATCTTCCACATCGGCCCGGCGCCGGTGGGCGGCTGCGTGGGCTGCGGCGGCTGCGCCAAGGCGGGCCGGTGCGTCTTTGGCGGGCCGGTGGCCGACGTGCTGCCCCTGGCGGAGCAGGCCGACGGCATTGTGTTCGGCGCGCCGGTGCATTACGCCACGGCGGCGGGTAGCATGCTGGGGTTTATGCACCGGCTGGCCTACAGCGGCGGGAGGTACCTGCGGCATAAGCCGGCGGCGGTGGTGGCCAGCGCCCGACGGGGCGGCACCACCAGCGCGCTGGAAGCGATGGAGAAGGTTCCCCAATTTTTTGAGATGCCGCTCATCAGTTCCACCTACTGGCCTATCGTCCACGGCGCCAACAACAAAGGGGAGGACGTTCTGCTGGACGAGGAGGGCGTACAGACGATGCACAACCTGGGCCTGAACCTGGCCTGGGTGCTGCGCTGCCTCGAGGCGGGCAGGGTCGCCGGCATCCAGCCCCCCGCCGCCGAGAGCGGCGCCCGCACCAATTTTATCCGGTAAACAAGCTTTGCGCCGCCCGAAAGGGCGGCGTTCTGTTGTTTACCTATTGGGACGGCAACACCAAGGATTCCCGGCGGGACGGGGTGTCCCGCCCTACGGTCTCAACGGCGGCAGACCTCGGCGCAGCAGGGGTTTTCGCCCTTCCCCTTTACCCCCACTCCTCCGGCGGCAGGGCGTAGACCGCCCCGGCCAGCAGCAGTGCCGCCGGGTTGGTGGTGAGGTGGAAGCTCTGGCACTCCGCAAAGGCATAGAGCAGCATCGCCAGCAGGCAGCACAGTTCGGCGCGCCGACCCGTCCGGGCCGTCCCCCACAGCGCCGCCGCCAGCAGCAATGCCATCAGCAGCGTCAGCACCGGCCCAAACTGGTAGAGGGCAAAGGCAAAGCTGTTGTCCAGCGGGGGCCAATCCTGCAGGACCTGGCCTGCGATCTTGAGGTCCAGCAGGCGGTAGGCGCTCCATGTCAGCGAAAGCCGGTTGGTCAGCAGGTCGTCGATCCGCGCCAGCCACGCCGGGCCGAAATCGCTGTTCCACGGGCCGATCTTTACCAGGCCCAGCGGCAGGAGGTAGCTTACCGCCGCCGTCAGCGGCACCAGCGCCGCGCAGAGGGCCGGCAGCAGGCGGGGTTTTCCGCTCCCCCGCGGCCAGATCAGGCTGAGGGCCAGCAGCGCCGCCAGCGCCAGCGCGCTTACCGCCGCCGTGCGGGATGCCGGGCCGAAAAGCAGGAACATCC
The DNA here is from genome assembly GCA_964542725.1 of uncultured Subdoligranulum sp. Lineage (GTDB taxonomy): Bacteria > Bacillota > Clostridia > Oscillospirales > Ruminococcaceae > Gemmiger. The sequence continues at coordinate 2,623 of CAZIVF010000133.1, forward strand.
CCGCCCCCGCAACCAAAATCACATCGTACCAGCGCAGCTTTTTGGCTCGCAGCATGGCCCAGGCCAGCGTCAGGCCCAGCACCAGGCCGCCGAAGGTATTGGGGTGGCCGTAGCCGAAGGTGGGACGTTGCTGCCCCACCCGCTCGCTGACCAGATCCGGCGCAATGATGCCAGCGAAGTGCAGCGTCAGCACCAGCGCCATGGCCCCCGCCCCCGCCGCGAAAAAGGCGCGCATCGCTCTGGGCAGATCGACATCCTTGGCGGCTAGCAGCGCCACCGCCAGGCCGATGAACCAGATGTTGTGGCTGTTGAAATGCACCCAACGGGCGATGAAGTACAGCGCCCCCGCCCACCCCAAGCTGCGCCAGTTGTAGCGGGTGGCAAACAAGATCTTGGCCCCGAAGCAGAGGAACGCCGCCCAGTCCAAAACGGGAGAGAGAACCCCCTGCACCCAGGGCCAATTTTCCCGCGCCATGCTGTTGCAGAAGACGACGTTGGCCTCGTACAGCGCCAGACCGGCGGCGAAAAGCGCCGGCCCGGCGGCCAGCCGCCCGGCCTCGCCCCAGGTTCCAAAGAGCAGATGGTCGCTGCGCCACAGCAGGGCCAGCGCCGGGCGCAGCCCGCCGGTATGCCGCCGGGCCGCCCAAAGATCATATGCCGCCGCCGCGAAGAGGGCCAGCAGCAGCGCGTTGGCAAATGTAAACAAGGGTCGTGACCTCCCATCCGGTTTGCCCCTATTATACCCGCCTCTTCCAGGGTTTGACAAGCCCCCTGCGGGATGCTATTCTTAAAGGGACTTCTGAATAGGCCATGCCGCGGTTTTGGTACACATCCTGCCGGCGGCGCGGGATCCATTCGGAGATTCCTCAAAAGCACACAGTTCCGGGGAGGAGGCGGCAGACATGACGGCAGAGCAGTACCGGGCGGTGTTCCGCTGGTTCCGGCAGCGCCCGGCGGCCAAGGCCGCCCTGCTTCTGGCCAGCAAGGGCGCGGTGGCGGCGGTGTACGCCGCCTACCTGGGGCTTTTGGCTTGGCTGGCCTGGCGGCGGGACGGCCTGTTTTGGCAGACGCTGGCCGTGCCGGCGGCGGCTTTTCTGCTGGGTACCGGGCTGCGCGCCGCCATCGACCGCCCCCGCCCCTATGAGGCGCTGGGCTTTGACCCCCTCTTCCCCAAGGGGACCCGGGGGCAGAGCATGCCAAGCCGCCACTGTTTTTCGGCGGCGGCCATCGCAGCTGCCGCCGGGGCGGTTTGCCCCGCCCTGGGCGGGGCGCTGGCGGCGCTGGCAGCCTGCATCGCGGTGAGCCGGGTGCTGGCCGGCCACCACTATATCAGCGATGTGCTGGCGGGGCTGGCTTTCGGCGCCGGCATTGCGCTGGCCGGGCGGGCGCTTTTTCCCCCGCTCTAAACCATTCACAGAAAGGGACGAACGATGAAGCGAACTCTATCGGCGGTTTGTATGGCCGCCCTGCTGGCGCTGGCCCTAACCGGCTGCGGCTTCCAGGATCTGATGCTCTACCTCTACGGCGGTGACGACTGGGTGGATGAGGACAATCCACCGGTCTACGCCCGTTTCGAAGCCGACAACGGCGTGACGGTGCTCTACGATACCAACCTGTGGCAGCCGCCCGTTGCCCCGCAGGAAGACACCATCTCGCTGACGGCGGGCAATCAGTTGGATTACACGGCGGTGCTGCTCCAAGTCACCGACAGTTACACCGACTTCCTGGCCCAGTCCGGCCAGGAGCTGAGCGAGACCACCGGCACGGTGGAGTATGCGCTAGACTTCACGGTGCCTGACGCCGCCGTGCAGGCGGTGCGGTATGACTGCGGCAGCTACCAGACCATCTTCGCCCAGCTGGACTATGAGAGCGGCGGCACCATCTATGTCACCGCCGCCACCCGCGCCTCGGACTACCAGCCCATCATCGACCTTTTGCAGACGGTCTACCCCACCGGCCAGACCCCTGAGACCGCCGCCGCCCTGGAGGCGGCCGAGACCCCCGCCGCCGACGAACGGCAGAAGAGCTACGCCTGAACCAAAGCCTGCCCGGCCGGGGGAAGCGCACACCGTGCGCAGCCGCACCGGCTTCTATACCGGCAGCCGGAAGGG
>CAZIVF010000134.1:0-4666 GCA_964542725.1 uncultured Subdoligranulum sp.
GGCGCTGCGGCCAAAGCGCTCATACTGGCCGTCGCGGCGGATGTTCTCGTTGTAGTTCTGGCTGAATACCAGGCTGAACAAAAGATCCAGCAGATATTTGGCCGAGGAGGCGAACATCGAGACGCAGAATTCCTCCGTCTTGCGGCTGGTCACGGCGCAGAGGAACTCGTCCGCCAGAAGGGGCAGCGTGCGCTCCGCCTCGCGCAAAAGCTGGCTCACCCGGATCAGCATGGGATTCCCTCCCCGTTTGAGATCACAGTGCCTCGATCATGGCGGCCACAATGCCAGTGGCCGTTTTGACGTACTCCGCGATGCTGAATTTCTTCACCACCAGCAGTTCATGGCCGCTCTCGTCGGCGTTGTCGCTCATGGCGCGCAGGATCACGCAGGGTACGCCGTTACGGCCCGCCACCTGGCTCACCGCCGCGCCCTCCATCTCCACACAGTCGGGATGGCACTTTTCCTCAATGCCCCGCTTGGTCCCGGCGTCCCCCACAAAGAGGTCGCCGGTGGCGATTTTGCCCGCGATGGCCTTGACGCCCAGCTTCGCGCAGGCGGCCAGGGCAGCGTCCACCAGGGCGGGATCGCCGGCATACTCCTTCAGGTAGGGGGCGCTTTGGGCCAGCATATCCAGCTCCGCATCGTGGTAGAGGACGGTTTGGCCCACCACCACGTCGCCGATGCCGATCTTGGAGGTCATGTTGCCCGCAATGCCGGAGAAAATAATTTTGTCCACGCCGAATTTTGTGATGAGCACCTGGGTGGTAGAGGCCGCGTTGGCCTTGCCCATCCCCGCGCAGCAGACCACCGCCCGCCTACCGTGCAGCGTGCCGGTGTGGTAGTCCACCCCGGCGTAGGTCTCACAGGTCACGCCGTCCAGTTTGGCGCAGAGCTGGTCCACCTCGTCGGGCATGGCGCCCATAATGCCGAAGATCATGCGGAACCCTCCCTTTTACACGTTGAACAGGAACTCAATGATGTCCCCGTCGTTGACCAGATATTCCTTGCCCTCGGTGCGCTGCAGGCCCTTGGCCTTGACGGCCTGGTAATCGAAGCCGCAGTCCGCCAGCGCGTCGTAGCTGATGACCTGGGCGCGGATAAAGCCCCGCTCAAAGTCCGAGTGGATCTTGCCCGCTGCCTGGGGAGCCTTGGTGCCGCGGCGGATCGTCCAGGCGCGGCACTCCTTCTTACCGTCGGTCAGGAAGCTGATGAGGCCCAGCAGTTCATAACCGGCCTTGATCAGGTTATCCAGGCCGGTGGACTGGATGCCCATCTCGTTCAGGAAGGCCAGCTTCTCCTCCGGGGTGGAATCGGCGATATCCTCCTCGGCCTTGGCGCAGATAGGCAGGGCCTGGGCGCCCTCGGCGGCGGCGCGGGCAGTGACCAGCGGGTAGTAGGGGTTGGCGTCCAGCCCGCCCAGCAGATCGTCCTCGCCCACGTTGCAGGCGTAGATCACCGGCTTGGCCGAGAGCAGGCCCAACTCCTTCCGGGCCTGCGCCTGGCCCTCGGCCTTCTCGTCAAAGGCGAAGGTGCGGGCGGGCTTCCCGGCCTCCAGATGGGCGGCCAGTTCGGCCAGCCAGGCGGCCTCGGCAGCGGCGGCCTTGTTGCCGGTCTTGGCGGCCTTCTGCTGGCGGCCCAGCCGGTTGCTGACCACCTCCAGGTCGGCCAGGATCAGTTCCAGGTCGATGGCCTCAATGTCCCGGATCGGGTCGACGCCCTCCGGCTTGTTCACATCCTCCACCACATGGATGATGTTGTCGTCGTCAAAGCAGCGCACCACATGAACCAGGGCGTCGCACTCCCGGATATGCCCCAGAAACTTGTTGCCCAGCCCCGCGCCGTGGGCCGCGCCCTTGACCAGCCCGGCGATATCCACAAATTCCACGATGGCGGGCGTCTTTTTGTCGGTCTGCCAGAGCTCGGCCAGTTTGTCCAGCCGGGGGTCCGGCACCGCCACGATGCCGGAGTTCGGCTCAATGGTGCAGAAGGGATAGTTGGCCGCCTGCGCGTTGCGCGTGGAGGTGATGGCGTTGAACAGGGTGGATTTGCCCACATTCGGCAGGCCCACAATGCCTAATTTCATAGAAGAAAACTCCTTTTTATTCCAAGTGCTTACCCTTTATTATACCTGGAACCGCTCCCCGGCGCAAGGGCGGAACGGCGGATTTGGGGGGCGGGCGCCGGGGGATCAGCCGTCCTCCAGGAAATCCCGCAGGTAGACCGCCGCGCTGCGGCTCATCTCACGGGAGAAACCGCTGTTGTACTTGCGGGCGCAGAAGGCCTGCAGGTCCGCCTCGAAGGAATAACCGGCCCGGGCGGCGCGGAGGGTGAAATCTTCCCTCAGTTCCTCCTCGGTACGATCCCGGTAGGTGTTTTGGCAGACCACCGCCTCTTCCCGGAAGCGCCGCGGCTTGGGGCGGTTTTGCTGCTGCTCGGTGGGGCGGCCGAACACCACCATCGCGGCGGGAACCACCAGCGGGGGCAGGCGCAGCGCCTCCCGCATGGCCTCGGCGTTCTCCAGCACATCGCCAATGTAGCAGCTGCCGATCCCCAGGCTCTCGGCGGCGGTCACGGCGTTTTGGGCGGCAATGCAGCTGTCCGCCACGGCCAGAAGCAGATCCCCCGCCCCCGCCTGGCGGGGCTGGCTGCCCGCCGCGCGGTAGACGCGGGGCCAGCGGCGGCAGTCCGCCAAGAAGACCAGGCAGAGTGCCGCCTGCTCAATAAAGGGCTGGTGGTCGCACAGTTCCGCCAGGGTGCGGCGCAGCGCCGGGTCGGTGATGTCCAAGATGGTGTAGAGCTGCTGGTTGCCCGCCGTGGGCGCCTCAAACGCCGCCTGCAGGATGGCGGCGCGCTCGGGGGCCGTCACCGCCTCGCCGGTGAAGACCCGCACGCTCTTGCGCGCCGCCAATGCGGATAGGATTGGATTTTCCATAGAGAACCTCCCGTCGGTTTTTTCTCTATTATAATGCGCCGGGCCAAATGTGTAAAGTTCGCAAAAAGTGATGACAAAGCGCCGGGAAATGTGGTATACTGAAAAGCAAAGTTTTCAAACCAATACGGAGGTGTTTCCTACGCAGAGTAAACGGAGCTGCCTTTTGGGGCTGCTGACAGCGCTGCTGCTGTTGCTGTTTGCGCCTGCCGCCTATGCGCAGAGCGACTATGAGGCCGCGCTGGACCGGCTGGACCGGCTGCAGAACCTGGCAGAATCTTATGTGAGCGAGCAAAGCCCTGAATCCGACCCCATCGTATTGACCCTGGCCTACACCCGCGTGGGGGAGTATAATTCCGATATCTGGATAATGACCGCCGGCATGCGGGACACCGCCTTCGAGGCCTATGTGGCGGAGCAGGACGACGACTGTATCCATCTGCAGGGCATAGGGTCCGTCACCCTGCCCAACGGCCAGAACATTGATTTTTCCCACCTGCTGGCTTCCGTCAACCTGGTGTACAACGGGATGCCCATCACCGGCAGCTGGGGCGGCGACTGTATGCAGCTGGCACTGGATACCCAGGGCCAGGCCGCCGACGCCGACGGCTACTACGCCCTGATGCAGCAGACCTTCAACATGGACGACGACGGCACCTACAGCCGCTTTGGCGACCAAGACCTGCGCGCCGACCTGGATTCGGTGGTGGTGGGCGCGCAGCTGACGCGGAACACCAGCATCGCCGGCCTGTTGCGGGAATACTACGATGGGCTGGACGATTACACCCGGGTGTACAAGTTCATCGCCCTGAGCTTCGGCGCCACCGATACCGCCGACACCGCCGCCCTGCGGGAGACGGTGTTCACCACCCTGACCGGCGATACCGGTATGCAGCTGCTGCTCTACATCAACGGCATATGGACCACCGACGGCTGGCAGCTGAGCAGCGAGTATGAGGCCGCCATGCGGGGCGCCTGCAATGTCTTTGCCGATTACCTGGCCTCCGCCGTGAACGGCGAGAAGGTGAAAGCCGAGAGCGGCACCCGGATGATGACCATTGCCGCCGAGGCCCTGGCCGAGACCCTGAGCGCCCTGGGCGACAGCGACGCCGCCGACGCCGCCCTCTCCGCCCACAGCGGCGAGGAGACGGCGAGCAGCGCCGCCAGCAGCGATACGCTCGCCGCCGCCGCCGAGACCATCAAGAGCGGTTTCAATGTAAAGATCTTCCTGGCGATCCTGCTGGCGCTGGGCGGTCTGGCCGTTCTGGGGATTTTGGTCTGCATCGTTATGATTGTCCGGCACCGCTGAACTCTGCCGCCCCCAAAAAAAGCGGAGCAGCTGTCCTCGACTGGGAGACAACTGCCAACCTAAAACAAACAAAACTTTCAAAAAGCGCCCCGAAAACCTTGAAAAACAAAGAAAACGGTGCTACTATGTTTACGGTGTAAAGTAATTATAAAGGAGAGTGTCCACCATGGCAATCAAAAACCAGTATCTGCTGGGCGTCTATGAAGGTCTGGCCGCCCGCAACCCCGACCAGAAGGAATTCCTGCAGGCCGTTGAGGAAGTTCTCGAGAGCCTGGAGCCCGTCGTTGAGGCCCATCCCGAGTACGAGAAGGCCGGCCTGATCGAGCGCATCGTGGAACCGGAGCGCGTTGTGATGTTCCGTGTGCCTTGGGTTGACGACAACGGCAAGGTCCAGGTCAACCGCGGCTACCGCGTGCAGTTCAACTCCG
>CAZIVF010000135.1:0-4610 GCA_964542725.1 uncultured Subdoligranulum sp.
AATTATGAAACCCTTGATCCTTCAATCGGACTTTGGCCATGCCGACGGCGCGGTGAGCGCGATGTACGGCGTGGCGGAGTGTGTCAGCGACCAGCTGCGCATCTTTGACCTGACCCACGATATCCCCCAGTATGATATCTGGGAGGCAAGCTACCGCCTGATCCAGACGGTAAGCTACTGGCCGGCAGGCAGCGTCTTTGTCAGCGTGGTGGACCCGGGCGTGGGTTCCACCCGCCGCAGCATCGCGGTGCGCACGGCGGGCGGCCAGTTCATCATCACGCCGGATAACGGTACCCTCACCCATATCAAGCGGATGTGCGGCATCACCGAGGCGCGCGTCATCGATGAGAGCGTCAACCGCCTGCCCAATTCCGGCGAGAGCTACACCTTCCATGGCCGGGATATCTACGCCTACACGGGGGCGCGGCTGGCGGCGGGCATCATCGGCTTCGAGGGCGTCGGCCCCGAGGTGGACCCGGCCACCGTCATTGAGCTGCCGGTGGTCCCTGCAAAGAAGGAGGGCGATATAATCACCGGCACCATCGACGTGCTGGATGTGCGCTTCGGCTCGCTGTGGACCAATATTGGCCGGGAGCTGTTTTTGCAGCTGGGCGTGCAGCACGGCGGCCGGGTGGAAGTGACCATCCAGAACGACACCCGCACCCTGTACAAGAACATCATCGTCTACGCCAAGAGCTTTGCCGATGTGAACGTGGGCGAGCCGCTGCTGTATGTCAACAGCCTGGACAATGTGGCGGTGGCCATCAACCAGGGCAGCTTTGCCAAAGCCTACAACATCGGCACCGGCATCAACTGGCACATCGCGCTGCGCAAGGCGCCGCGGGTGGTCTACGAATGATTTTGGGCGGGGGGCAGCTCTGTTCCCCGTCTGGAATAAAAAACACATAGAGGAGTCTTTGTCATGAAAAACAATTCCATCAAGTCCGTTGTCGCGGTCGGTATCGGCGCGGCGCTGTTCTTCGTGCTGGGCCGCTTTGTGGCCATCCCCAGCGGCATCCCCAACACCAACATCAGCCTGCAGTACGCCATCTTGGGCCTGCTGGCGACAATGTACGGCCCGGTGGCCGGCGGCCTGATCGGCTTCATCGGCCACACGCTGATCGACCTGTCTTGGGGCGGCGCCCCCTGGTGGAGCTGGGTCATCGCCTCCACCTTTACCGGCATCGTGACCGGCTTCCTGGGCAAGAAGATCGCCCTGGATGAGGGTGAGTTCGGCAAGAAGCAGATGGTGACGTTCGCCGTTGCCAACGTGGTGGCCAACGCCATCGCCTGGCTGGTCATCGCCCCGGCGCTGGATGTGCTGATCTACGCCGAGCCGGCCAGCAAGGTCTTTGCCCAGGGCGCCATGGCTGCCGTCGCCAACTCGCTGACCTCGGTCATCGTGGGCGGCCTGCTGGCCGCCGCCTACAGCAAGACCGTCGCCAAGAAGGGCTCACTCGACAAAGAATAAGGCTTGCAAAGAGGCAGGGGGAAACTCTGCCTCTTTGCTGTTGTGGGGAAAGGGTATCCCGATGCCCCGCGCAACCTCACGCGGCAACCCGTTGACGGTCTGCCATCCTCTTATGGCAAGGTTCTTCTGCCTTTCTAACTTGCCACTAACCCGTAAACGTTCGGCAACGCAGGGGCGTTCCTTTTTTGCCGCCAAAAGAGGAACCGAGAAAAGCGCCGCTAGTTCCGAGGCGCGGAGCACGGCTCAGGGGCTGCTCGCCCCTGAGAACCCCAAAGAGGAAGTTGTCGCGGACCGGGAAGGGCAAAGGACACGCCATTGCCCTCCCCAACCCGCTCCGCTGGGGTTGCCCCAACCTTGCCCCCATCCGTTGCCCGGGAACGCGGGTTTGCCCCCTCGGTTTGCCTTGGGGTTGGCGGTTTATCCGCCGTCGGTTTGGCTCTGCTTTCCTGCCCGGCGGTGTGAACGGCCGGATCGTTTCCAACACTGCGCAGCCCTGCGCTGCCCGTATTCCCCCACTATACAAAAGGTAAAAGGAGACTGCTATGCCCAGAAAAAGTGATATCCCCCTTATCTCCTTCCGAAATTTCAGCTTCCAATACCGGGCGCAGAAGCAGCCCACGCTGCATGATATCAACCTGGATATCTACCCCGGGGAAAGGGTGCTCATCGCCGGGCCGTCGGGCAGCGGCAAGAGCACCATCGGCAGCTGCCTCAACGGCCTGATCCCCTTCAGCTACCCCGGCGAATGTACCGGCAGCCTGACGGTGGACGGCGTCGACGCGCCCCACGCCAGCGTGTTTGCGCTTTCCCGCCATGTAGGGACCGTGCTGCAGGACCCCGACGGCCAGTTTATCGGCCTGACCGTGGGGGAGGATATTGCCTTCGCGCTGGAGAACGACTGCGTCCCCCAGGACGAGATGCACGCCACGGTGGACCGGGTGGCCGACCTTGTCGCCATCCGGGATCATCTGGGCTACGCGCCCCATGAACTGTCCGGCGGGCAGAAGCAGCGGGTCAGCCTGGCGGGCGTTATGGTGGACCAGGTGAAGATTCTGCTCTTTGATGAGCCGCTGGCCAACCTGGACCCGGCCACCGGCAAGCAGGCCATCGAGCTGATCGATGAGATCCAGCAGAAGACCGACACCACCGTCCTCATCATTGAGCACCGCCTGGAGGACGTGCTTTGGCGCAGCGTCGACCGCATCATCCTGATGGGGGAGGGGCGCATCCTGGCCGATCTGCACCCCGACGAATTGCTCTCCGGCAGTCTGCTGGCAGAGAACGGCATCCGTGAGCCCCTCTACGTCACCGCGCTGCGCTACGCCGGGGTGAAGATCACGCCCGAAAAGCGCCCCGCCCATGTGGATTCCCTGGCGCTGGACGAGGCCGATAAGGCCGCCGTGCGCCGATGGTTCCACGCCGCGCCCCCCGCGCCCGCCCCCGCCCGGCGGGAGGTGCTGCTGGAGGGCGAACACCTCCACTTCGGCTACACGCCGGAACGCGAGATTCTGCACGATGTCAGCTTCAAGATCTATAAGGGCGAGATGCTGGCGATCGTGGGCCGCAACGGCGCGGGCAAGTCCACCCTCTCCAAGGTGATCTGCGGGTTTGAGACGCCCCAGAGCGGCGCCCTGAAGCTGGAAGGACGGGATATCGGCGGCGATTCCATCCGGGAGCGGGCCAAACGCATCGGCTATGTGATGCAGAACCCCAACCAGATGATCTCCAAAACGATGATCTACGACGAGGTGGCGCTGGGCCTGGCCAGGAGCGGCCTGAGCGAGGCCGAGGTGCGCGAGAAGGTGGAGGCCACCCTGAAGATCTGCGGCCTGTACCCCTTCCGCAACTGGCCGGTGTCGGCGCTGAGCTTCGGGCAGAAAAAGCGGGTCACGATCGCCAGCGTGCTGGTGATGGGACCCGACCTGATCCTGCTGGACGAGCCGACGGCGGGCCAGGATTTCAAGCACTACACCGAGATCATGGAGTTCCTGCGCAGCCTCAACTCCCAGGGCGTGACGGTGGTGATGATCACCCACGACATGCACCTGATGCTGGAGTATACCCCCCGGGCGCTGGTCTTCAGCGACGGGCGGATCATTGCCGACGCGGCGGCCTCCGCCGTGCTGTGCGACCCCGCCCTGGTGGAGCGGGCGGCCCTGAAGGAGACCAGCCTTTTCACCCTGGCGAACCGCTGCGGCATCGCCCCGCCGGAGGATTTTGTGGAACGCTTTATCGAACAAGACCGGGAGGTGCGCGACCATGGCTGCTAACACCGTTCTGAATTACCTGCCCCGCAAGAGCCTGGTGCATGAGTTGACCGGCACCACCAAGCTGGCCTTTTTCCTGCTGTTCACCTTCGCCAGCATGATCAGCTACGACACCCGGATGCTGGTGTTCCTGGTCTGCGTCAGCCTGGCGGCCTTCAAGCTCAGCCATATCAAGCTGCGGGAGGTCCGGTTTATGCTGGCGTTCATGCTGGTGTTCCTCTTGCTGAACAACTTCTTCATCTTCCTGTTCAACCCCGACCAGGGAACCGAGATCTACGGCACCCGCCACCTGCTGTTCCACCTGTTTTGGCGGTACGATGTGACGGCGGAGCAGCTGTTTTACATGCTGAACATCTCGCTGAAATACTTTGTGGCGCTGCCGGTGGCGATCCTCTTCATCTCTGCCACCGACCCCAGCGAGTTTGCCGCCAGCCTGAACAAGATCGGCGTCTCCTACCGGGTGGGGTACTCGGTCTCCATCGCGCTGCGGTATATCCCGGACATCCAGCGGGACTACCACAACATCAGCCAGGCCCAGCAGGCCCGCGGCGTGGAACTGGGGCGGAAGGAGCCGCTGCTCACCCGGCTGAAAAACGCCGTGACCATCCTGCTGCCGCTGATCCTCTCCAGCCTGGCCCGCATCGACACCATCTCCAACGCCATGGAGCTGCGGGGCTTCGGAAAGGATCCCAAGCGCCGCACCTGGTACACCCAGCGGCCCTTCCGCCGCAACGATTGGCTGGTCATCGGCCTGGGGGTGCTGCTGCTGGGGATCAGCGCCGCCGACATCCTGCTGATGGGCAGCCGCTTCTACAACCCCTTTGTGTGAGGGCCGCCGCGCCCCGCACCGGATACCGCAGAACCAAGACAGG
>CAZIVF010000136.1:0-4505 GCA_964542725.1 uncultured Subdoligranulum sp.
TTGCCATCGTTCGCCTTTTGGCAGGGGCAATTTTTGCGGGGCGGCCTACTTGGGGAAGATCACCCGCACCGTGGTGCCGGTGCCGACGGTGGACCGCAGATCGATGCGGGCGCCGTGGAGCATGGCGATGTGTTTGACGATGGCCAGCCCCAGGCCGGTGCCGCCGGTGGCCTTGGAGCGGGATTTATCCACCCGGTAGAACCGCTCAAACACCCGGGCCTGGGCGTCCTGGGGGATGCCGATGCCGTTATCCTCCACGGTCAGGCAGGGGCAGCCGTCCGCCAGGCTGCAGCTGATCTGCACATGGCCGCCGGGGCGGTTGTAGCGGATGGCATTGTCGGTCAGGTTCATGGCCAGTTCCCCCAGCAGATCCCGGCTGCCCTGCACCGGAAGGGGCGTCTCGGGCGCGGCATACTGCAACGTCACATAGGCTTTGCGGGCGTTCAGCGTCATGCCGGCGGCGGTCTCTTTGACCAGGGCAGCCAGGTCCACCGGAACGGGTTCAAAGCTGTCTTTCTGGCGAGCATCCAGTTCCGAAAGCTGTAAAATATCCGATACCAGCGCGATCATCCGCCGGGCTTCTTTGTGGATGCGGTGGCCGAAGGTGGGGATGTCCTCCGGCTTCGCCATACCGGTCTCGATGAGTTCGGCATAGCCGGAGATGCTGGTCAGAGGGGTTTTCAGCTCGTGGCTCACGTTGGCGGTGAATTCCCGGCGCATCGTCTCGTTGCTCTCCCGCAGCTGGCGGTCGGCCTGCAGGGTCTGCGCCAGGGGAACTAGTTCCTGGTAGGGAACATCCGCCTCGATGGTGTCCAGATGGTCGGCCATCTGGGTGATGGGCTGCACCAGGCGGCGGGTGATCCAGTTCGCCAGCAGCGCGGCCAGCAAAAGCACCGCCGCCGCGCTGCCAAACAGCAGCGGCAGGGTGGAGGTGGTGGCCCCCCAGATGTTGGTCACATCCTCCGCCACGCGGAGCACCTGGGGGCGGCCGTCCACCGTGATGCGCAGGGCATAGTAGTGGCTCTCTTGGCCCAATGTCTCGCTCTGGCGGGTTACGGCGGCCTGCCCGTCCCGGAACGCGGCGGCGATCTCCGGCCGTTCGCTGTGGTTGGGGAGAAGGGCGGTATCGGATTCGCTGTTGTCAAACAGGACCTTGCCGCCCTCGTCCACCAGCGTAAAGCGCAGCCGGTCATCGGGCAGCAGAAGGGCCAGCGTCTCAGGCGTCTGCTCGCTCTGGGCGCAGTAGCCATCCGCCACAACGGCGCACATCTGGGCCAGATAGCCGTCCACCTGGCGGGAATAGCTGCCCTGGAACAGAACGGTGACGCCCAGCATGGTCAAAACAACGCAGAACAGCCCCACCAACACCAGGCAGCGCCACAGCTTGCGGCTCATCCGGTCAGGCATCCTCGGCTCCCTCCGCGCTCATCTTGTAGCCCACCTTGCGCACCGTGCGGATCACCTCGCCGGCGTCGCCCAGCTTTTGGCGCAGGGTGCGCACATGCATATCGATGGTGCGGGATTCCAGCAGGTCGTCGGTATCCCACACTTCCTTCATGATGCGCTCGCGGGCCAGAACCTCGCCGGGATGCTCCATAAAAAGATGCAGCAGGGCGTACTCCTTAAAGGTCAGCTCCACCGTCTCCCCATCCGCCTTGACGGTGCGGGAGATATCGTCCAGCTGGATTCCGCCGAAGCGCAGCAGCTTGGCGGCGGGGGCGGCGGCCCGGCTGCGGCGCAACACCGCCTTGACCCGGCTGATGAACTCCATGATGCCGAAGGGCTTGCAGAGATAATCGTCCGCGCCGTGGTCCAAGCCTTTGACCACATCGATCTCGCTGCTCTTGGCAGTGACCATGATGACCGGGACCGCCCGAGTGGCGGCGGCATCCCGCAGCCTGCCTAAGATCTGGTAGCCGTCCTCGTCGGGCAGCATCACGTCCAGGATCACCAGATCGGGCGCGGCGGTGCGCACCGCCTTCCAAAAGCTGGCCCCATCGGCAAAGCCCTGGGCCGGGTAGCCGTTGGTTTGCAGCGCGTACTGCTCCAACTCCCGGATGCTGGCGTCATCCTCGACGATGTAGATCATAAGAACCTCCGTTGTTTCTAATGCTATAAAAAGAATGATATAAATGTTATAAAAGTTAGGGATGTTATGAATCGCGGTGGCGGCTTCGCCGCTTTTGAAAAAGCTGGCCGAGTTCTGCCGCTTTTCTCCATTCAAACTTGCGCCCAACGGGCGCACCATTAATTTATAACGTTCATAACATTCACAACGCTGTGCTTTCGCTCCCTCACGCGCCATCCTCCTCGCTAAAGGCGTAGCGATCGCGGTATTTCTCATAGCGCTGCTCAAACTTAACGCTGCCGCCGTGCTTGACGCTGTTCAGGTATTCGTGGGTGTCGAACTTATCCTCCGCCACCTCGATCATAGCCACCGCGATGTTGGAACAATGGTCAGCGATCCGCTCATAGCTGGTCAGCAGGTCGTCCAGCACAAAGCCGTACTCGATGGTGCAGTCGCCGGCCTGCAGGCGGGCAATGTGGCGGGTCTTGACCTCCCGAACCAGGCCGTCCACCACCTGCTCCAGCGGTTCCACCTTGCCGGCGGCGTAGCAGTCCCCCTTCTGGAAGGAATCCACCGTGCGGTTGACGATATCCTGCACGGCGGCCTCCAGCACGCTCAGATCCTCCAGCGCGCCCTTGCTGAACTGGATGTCTTTATCCCGAATCTCCTCAGCGGTTTCGATGAGATTGACGGAATGGTCGCTGATGCGCTCAAAATCATTGATGGTGTGCAGCAGCGTGTTGACGGTGCGCTGGTCCTCATGGGAGAGGCGCTTGGCGCTCAGCTTGACCAGGTAGGTGCCAAGCACGTCCTCGTAATGGTCCACGGCATCCTCCTTGCGGCGGACCTCGTCGGCAATGGCGTCGTCCCATCTGCGGGTGGTGGACATGGCCTGCAGCAGCGCCGTGCGGCAGATCTCGGCCATGTCGCTGCCGGTAAGCATGGCGCGGTTGACCGCCACCGACGGGGTGGAGAGCAGACGGTCGTCCAGCAGCTCGTGCTTTTCTTTGCCCTCGTGGGGGTCGTCGGGGACGGTGAGGATGGCCATCTTCTCCAGCACGCGGTTGAAGGGCAGCAGGATGGCGGTGGTGGTCAGGTTAAAAACGGTGTGGACGATGGCGATGCCGAAGGTGTTGGCCGCCTGCTCAAAGAAGGCAAAGTGCAGCACGGCGTTCAGCCCGTAGAAGAGGCAGAGGAACACCACCGTGCCGATGACGTTGAAATACAGATGGACGAAGGCGGTGCGCTTGGCGTTCTTGTTGGCGCCCGCCGACGAGATGACCGCCGTGGTGGTGGTGCCGATGTTCTGGCCCATGATGATGGGAACCGCCGCCGCGTAAGTGACCGCCCCGGTGGCCGAGAGCGCCTGCAAAATACCCACCGCCGCCGAGGAGGACTGCAGCACGGCGGTAAGCACCGCGCCGGCCAGCACACCCAGGACGGGATTGGTGAAGGAGAGGAAGAGGTTCATGAACCAGGGCTCCCCGGCCAGCGGGGCCATGGCGTCCGACATGACCCCCATGCCGGTCATCAGGATGGCGAAGCCAAGCAGGATCTTGCCGATGCCTCGCTTGCGGTCCTTGCCTGCCATGTAGAGGGCGATGCCGATGAAGCCCAGAATGGGGCTCCAGGAATCAGGGTTGAGCATCCGGGTGAGGAAGCTGTCCCCCTCCAGCCCGGAGAGGGAGAGCAGCCAGCCGGTGACGGTGGTACCCACGTTGGCGCCCATGATGACGCCGATGGCCTGGTGCAGCTCCATCAGGCCGGAGTTCACGAAGCCGACGGCCATGACGGTGGTGGCGCCGCTGGACTGGATCACCGCCGTGACGGCCATACCCAACAGCAGCCCCTTGAGAGGGCTGGCGGTCATCTTGCTCAAAATGCCCTGCAGCTTGCTGCCGGCGGTCTGCTCCAGGCTTTTGCCCATCAGATCCATGCCGTACAGGAAGAGGGCGATGCCGCCCATCAGCGTGAAGACGTTGAAAATGCTCATGAAGAGTACCACATCCGTTCTCTTATTCAGTTTTGGGGCGCTGTACGCCAACCTATACCAGTTTCTATTATAATGTAAAAAAATCTGCTGTGAACAGCAGGCCGGGGTAAAAGATTTGTAAAGTTTGTGTAAAACGGCGATGCAGCGCGGTTCAACCCCGCGCTGCGGTGGAAAAAAGGGAAAAATCCGTCGACCCCCTTGCCTATGCCCCAGGGGCATATGGTACACCGGAACCGTAAAAAGGCAACCGCACCGGAACTGCGCGGCGCTGCGGGCGCAGGAGGTGGAAAAGGAGGCAGCTATGAAGATCAAGCAGCCGGCCCGCTCCGCCCGATGGGTGGGGAAAATGCACTGGCGATCTGTATTCAGGTCTATCCTAAACGGCAGGATTCCATCCGCGGGCAGATGCGCCAAACTCTGTACGCCAAAAAACGGGGAGGTAAA
>CAZIVF010000137.1:0-4497 GCA_964542725.1 uncultured Subdoligranulum sp.
AAAGAAAAGCCCGCAGCCTCTTTTTCTCGAAGCTGCGGACTTTTTGGAGCGGGATACGAGTCTCGAACTCGCCACCTACTGCTTGGGAAGCAGTCACTCTACCGGATGAGCTAATCCCGCGCGGCAGTTATTATATTACCGCGTCAGAAGGGATTTGTCAAGCCCTTCGGCAGGAAAACCTTTAATCTTCCAGATGGGCTTCCCAGGCGCCGTTGGTATGCCCCGGGAAGGGATACGTTCGGGTATCGCCGGCCACCAGCGCCCCCACGCCGTACCACTTGGCGCGGGAAAGTTCGATGGCGTCCTCACACTTTTCATCGACCTCGGGCAGACCGTAGGCGCCGCACCAGCGGGTGTACGGCTCGATGCCGTAGGTAGTCACCGTCTCGGCCAGCGGCTCCTCCAGGGCGGCTGCCTCGGCGCGGAGCAGGGAGTCCCGGGTGGTAAACATCATCCAGTAGCTGGCGATATCATAGCCCGCCATGCACAGATGGAACAGGCATACCACCCCCACGCCGGCGGCGGCGGCGGCCAGCAGCCGGCGGAAGGTCTCCCCTTTCAGCTGCACTAAGCAGGCCGCACAGGCGGCGGTGAGCAGCGTGAACACACCGTGGGTGGAACGCTCCACATAGGCCGGGCTGAGGATCATCGCAAAGTTCGCCCCCAGCCCCCCCAGCAGCAGGACCAGCGGCCAAGGCTCCGCCCGTTTTTCCTGCCAGCAGAGCAGCGTGTACGCAACGGCGAAGAGAACAAGCAGCGGGAGCGCATGGTCCCACAGCATGTTCAGACATTCCAGAAAGCGGCAGGCATACTTGGTCAGGAAGGGCCGTTCGTCCACATAGACCTGCGCCCGCACATAGTTGCCCGGAGCGGCGATCATGACGGCAAAGCCCGCCAGCGCGCCGACCAGGCCGGTTCCCATCCAGAGGGGCGGTTTTTGCCCGCGCCGCAGCAGCACCCCCAGGCAGAGTACCAGGCAGACCAGCATGCCGGCGCTGGTGTTCTCGCTGAGCCAGCCGGCAAACAGACCTGCCGCCGCCATCCCCGCCGGCATCCAGCGCCCCGCCGCAAAAGGCTTTTGCAGATAGTACCGCCAGGGCAAAAGATAGGCCAGGCATCCCAGTGAGGCCCACAGATAGTTGCAGGCGCCGCACATCCACAGGTTGGTCTGGCCGAAAACGGGGCTGATCTCCCACAAAGCGGCCTGGATCAGCGCAAAGACCGCCACATCGTACCGGCCTGTGCGGCGGCCCATCGCCAGACGATAGACGATCAGTCCCAGCCCCAGGTAGGCTGCGGCGTTGCAGAGGTTGAACGCCGCCTTGGGCAGCATGGTGAAGCCCTGGGCAAAAAATTTGACGATGATGCGG
Organism: uncultured Subdoligranulum sp.; assembly: GCA_964542725.1. Taxonomy (GTDB): domain Bacteria; phylum Bacillota; class Clostridia; order Oscillospirales; family Ruminococcaceae; genus Gemmiger. The sequence continues at coordinate 1,371 of CAZIVF010000137.1, forward strand.
CCCGTCCACTCCCGGTAATGGAAGGCCAGACTTTGCAGCAGCTGCGGCAGGGTTTGCAGACGCGCGCCGGTATCGAAGGCGTAGGCAAAGGTGAAATCGTCGGCAATATAGGGCGTCAGGCAGTTGAAGAGCAGCATAACGCCGAACACCGCCGCCGCCAGCGCCGTGAAAAGGCGGCGGCACATCTGATTTTGGGTCGTTTTGTGCATGGGGTGTCCTCCTGCGGGAATCATCTCTTTCAGGCAGCGCCGCACCTGCGGCTGCGCCTAAAGCACCGCTCCGGCAGCCCGAAAGCGCCGCCAGCGCCGTGAAAACATTCGATTCTCAAAGTACGCGCCGCGCTTTTCTCACCGCCGCCGGCGGCCCTCGCCCGCCGTACCGGCCACTTAGCACTGCGCGGTGTTACCTTTATTGTAACACAGACCCCGCCTGTATTGCAAATACTTTGCGCGAGGGGGGGTACCGGCACAAAAAATGGGAATCATCGAGATAAAAACACTTCAGATCGGCACATGCGGCTGGTCGGCGCCGCCCCTTGGCCTGCGCTTTCCGCATCGAGAACTGTTTTGAAGTCATAGATTGCCCCCCGGCGATTGTTGTGAGCATGTTCCGCTCCCAAAAGCGCCGGGGGGCTGGTATTTGGGGACGCTGCCGCGTTTCCCCGGTTTGTTTTATGGAGATGTCTGCCGTCTCTTTCTGCGCGGCGTCATCTGCGCTGGCGGCGTTTGGCGGCGAGCAGGAACCAAACCAGCCCGATAACCAGGAGCAGCGCCGCCAGCAGAAGAAGAAGCAGAGGGATTCGGCTTGCCGGTTCGACGGCAGCGGACGAATCCGGCTCCGTGGAACCGTCAGGCGAACCGGGCTGAGCGGTGGGCGTGGAGGAGACTGCGGGAGACTGCGACGCGGCGGGCGCGGCGGATTCGGCGGGTGAAGCCGAGGCGGATGGCACAACAGAGGCCGAGGGTTCCGCAGATGCTCCGGCGAAGGACGCAGGCCGTGCGGAGGCGGCGGGCGCCGGGGAGGCAGAACCCCCGGTGGGCGCGGCGGTTTCAGCGGCAGCCTCCCCCGCAGGTACAGAGGACGCGGCCGGCGTCACCTTGGGGATGGCCTCGGTCTTTTGCGCCCCGCAAACGGTGCATGTGTAGGTTCTGATCCCCTCTTCGGTCTGGGTGGCGGGTTTTGTCACCGTTCCCGCGTCGTAGCGGTGGCCCAGCGCGGGGATAACCTCGGTGTCCTTTGTTTCCTTGCAGTAGGCGCAGGCGATCCCCTGCAGGCCGTCCTCCTCACAGGTGGCGGGCTGGATGACCTCCTTCTCTTGGCCCCACTCGTGCTGCGGCGCAATCCTGCCGTCTGTGCAGACGATCTCTGCGCACTTGTGGGTCAGCGTGCCGTTGTTGCCGCCAATGGTCATCCTCCCCCAGTCTGCCATCGTACCCCCATATTCAATGGTTTTCATGGCAAAGCTGCTGCTTGCAAAGCTGTAGGGATCATGGTTAAAAGCACCCTCCTCGATTCTGGTGATCGTTGCGGGGATCGCCACCGTGCGGGCCACCGCCGTAGCCAGGGTGCCGCTCTGAATGGTGGTATAATACTCATTTTTGGGAAAGACAAATCGTTCCGTGCCGATCCCCTCGAAGGCTCTGGGGTAGATGCCCCGCACCGTGTTGGGCACGACAATTTCCTCAAAGCCGGTGCCGATTCCTTGGAATGCGGAAGGGCCGATGAGTTCCAGGTCCTTCGGGAAGTGGATCGTCTTGGCATTCGTCACCCAGGTTCCCTGTGTGCCATACTCGGGGATCGTGGCATTCAGCCCGTCGACGGCGATCACGGTCACAGGGATATCGTCAATACTGTCCGGCAAGAGCAGAACCCCGTCCACAACGGCCTCCGAGACGGCATGGCCATCCTTGGTTCCCCAGATCAGCATGCGCTTCTCACCGTTGAGGCCCGCAACAAAGATGGTCTCATCGCTGGTCGGATCCAGCAGCTCCGGGCGGATGACCACCTGATCCTCCGTCAATTGGGGGAGCGTCTCCGCCCTGGTCGCGCCGCATCTGGTGCAGGTGTAGAGCTTGCTTCCCTCCGCCTTGGTCGTGGGGCGCTTTGTGATCACGCCGTCGTCATAGGTATGCTCACCGCCCAGAGAGGGAATCTCCTCCGGATCTTTGACCTCCTCGCAGTAGGTGCAGACATAGCCTTTCAGCCCCGCGTCAGTGCAGGTAGGGGGTTGGACGACCTCCTTCTCTTGGCTCCACTCGTGCTGCCCCGGCTCTATCGTGCCGTCGCTGAACTTGATCTCGGCACATCCGTTGGTCAGCGCGCCGTTGTTGCCGCCAATGGAAATCTGCTGCCACTGCTCTTTCGTACCCCGGTATTCAATGGTTTTTATGGCAGACGCGCCGACCGTATTCTCGAACGCGCCCTCCTCGATTCTGGTGATCGTCGCGGGGATCACCACCGTGCGGGCCGCCGTGCCGGCCATAGTGCCGCTCTGGATGGCGGTGTACTGCGAATTTTCAGGGAAGACAAATCTCTCGGTGCCGACCCCCTCAAACGCGTGGGAGCCGATCTGCCAGACGGTATCGGGAATCACAATCTCCTCAAACCCCGTGCCGATGGCCTGGCATCCATTATCACCTATCCATGTAGACACCTTCGGGAAATGGATGGACTTTGCCGTCGTCACACAGGTCCCCAAAGTACCCCCGTTGGAGGCAGCCGCGTTCAGACCGTCCGGGGATATCCCCGTCACCCACTTGCCGTCCACCTGGTCGGGCAGAACCAGCACGCCATCGATGACAGCCTCCTCCAGTTCATGGCCCTCTTTGAGGCCACCGATCACCGGGAAGCCGTCACCTGTAAAAAAGAGTTTGAAAATCGTTTCCTCGCTGCTCTGGTTGATGAGGTTCTGCTCCGCCGTTGCAGCAGCCGCCGTTTCGGGGGTGGCCGCCTGCACGCTTTGGTCTGCCTGAGCCGGGGCGGGCGAGATTTCTTCCGCCGCAGCGGCGGGGGCCAGCAGAGCGCAGCAGGCCACTGCCAACGCCAGCAATAGGCAGAGATGTTTTTTCATGGTTTGCCTCCTCGAAGCCGTTCAACCGGGCCGTTTTATTCATATTGTAAATATACA
>CAZIVF010000138.1:0-4405 GCA_964542725.1 uncultured Subdoligranulum sp.
CCGAGCATCGCAATTTTTAGTTTATTTCCTTTGCCCACAATGTTTTCTTCCTTTTCCTGTTATTTCGCCTTGTTTACCCGGAGTTTCTCCAACTGTGCTCATCTCTCACAGTTCTATTTGTCCATTTTCCGGGGTACACCCCACCCTGTGTACAATTCCAACAAGTCTACACGAAATTTTCAGTGCCTTCATCGCTACCTCATCATAGGTCTACACTAAATTTCATGTTTTATTGATGGCGCGATACCCCACTGGGGTATGTAAAACCAGGATCGTTTTCTTCAATTTTTCACCTACTGAAAATTTTATATAGACATATTGTTTATCCTCCAAATGCTGTTCACCGTGGTGACTTTTCTACAATTTCCTATCCCCCACCATTGGCATTTCCCTGCCGGGGTCTTGCTCGTTAGCCCTTCCCTCGCCAGCTCCAGAGAAGGTATTTCACGTTGGTGTCCAGGTACCTTTTGAACAGCCGTTTCGGGTCCTGGAGTAGGCGGTAGAGCCACTCCAGATTGTGTTTCTGCATCCAGGCGGGGGCGCGCTTGATGTTGCCGGCCTCGTAGTCGAAGGCGGCGCCCACCCCCACCATCAGGGCCTGCACGCGGCCCTCGTGGGCGGCCATCCAGTGCTCCTGTTTGGGGGCGCCCAGCCCTACCCAAACAAAATCCGGCCGGGCTGCGTTGATCTCCTCCACCGCGCGGGCATCCTCCTGGGGGGTCATCTCGCGGAAGGGAGGGGACATCATGCCCGCGATCTGCACACCGGGGTAGCGCTCCTCCAGCTTTTGCCGCAGCAACGTCAGCGTTTCCTCGGTGGAACCGTAAAAGTAGTGTCGCCACCCTTTTTCGGCGCTCATTTCCAGGATCCTTTTCATCAGATCGGGGCCTGTCACACGCTGTGCGCCCTCATACCCCTGCTGTCGGCTGAACTGAGAGAGCGGGCCGCCATCCGGCAGGGACATCACGGCGTTATTTTGGATCAGGCGGTACTCCTGATCCTCATGGGCGGTGACGGTGGTATGCACATTGGCAACGCAGATATAGCGGCCCCGCCACTCCGCCAGGTGCTCGTCGATCTGGCCCAGGGTTTTCTCCATGTCGGTCACGACAATGTGAACGCCCATAATATCGCAGGTTTCCTGCATTTTGAGTTCTACCACGTTCAGGTCGCCCAAACGGTCCACCGCCGCGCGGGATGTCATCACGTCGTAGTAGACCGGCACCGCCCAGACCGGGATGCCGTACATCTCCGCGACCGCCACAATATGGTGCAACCGGTCATATCGCTGGATGTCCTCCGCAAGGACGATGCGATCGATCCGCGTGCTCTCCAGCACTTCATGGAGGTTCTCAACCCCTCCCAGGTAGCCGGGCAGTTCTTTTGACTGGAAACCGGCCAGGTATCCCACATACTCCATCGCCTTTTTATCGCCGCGCACGATGTTCCCATAAAAACGACAAGCCAGGATACCGCCGCCGATCAGCAGTACCCTGGGAACAATATTATGGCGGCGCACATAGAGCTCATCTAATTTTTGCAGCGCAAGGCGCTTAAAAACGATCAAACCTACAGACAGCAGATAGAAATAACCCAGCAGCAGCCGGGAAAACTGCAACAGCCGGAACACATAGATGAAGGTTGCCATGAAGGCAAAGCCGAGAAGATTCGTCACCGCGGTGACGGCGACTTCCTTCGCCAGCCCCCTTGTCCTTTTCAGTGTGCGGTACTTTCCCCCCAGGGTGTACGCGGCCACCAGAACCAGCGCGTAGAGCGCCGCCGTGAAGAAGAACACCTTGAGGTCGCGGGTGTAGTAATCCTCGCCCCAGGGGGTCAGGACGCGCAGGGTATCGGCGCAGGCGAAAGCCAGCAGGATCACGAAAAAGTCCCCCACCGCGTTCAATGCCTGCAAAAATTTTGACGTATGATAGTGCATAATTTCCCTTTACTTTAGATAGACACAGGATTTGCCGGCTGCATCGCGGCGGCCTCCGCCACGCCCAGCACAAGGATATCGTATTCGCAGAGCTGCAGCAGCTGCTGCTCCAAACGGCGGCGGTCCAGCGCGGCGGCCTCCACCACGGCCGCCTCCACATAGGGGCAGACCGCCGGCGGCGCGGATTGTTTTTCCGGCAGGGGCAGCGTCACCACCACATGGGCGTACTGTGCGCGGCAGCAATCCAACAAAGCCCCGAACGCCTCCGAGGTCAGCAGAGCGGCGCTCTGCGCGCTGCCGCTTCCCCAGGGCAGCACGTCCGCCCCGCCCCGGCGCTGTATTGCCTGCCGGCACCGCACCCAGAGCGCTTCCCGCTGCGCGGGGGGATTTTCCAGCTGCTCGCTCCAGCCCAGCCGGGGCGCTCCCCTTTGAGGGGACGGCGCACCCTCCAGAAGCAACAGGTCCTCCCCCTGCGCCAGCACGGCGGCGCAGGCATCCAGACGGCCCGCAAAGTCCGGGCCAACGTACAGTGCCACCACCGGATGCTGCCGACAGGCCGCCGCCAGCTGTTGGGGCGTATGCAGGCGCGGGTAGGCAAAAATGCTCTCATAAGCGACCCGATCCGGGTTCTGCCGATAGGTCATACGCGGTTTCCTCCCTGTTTGTGCGGCGCCTGCCAATGTGCGGCGCCGCCTTGGGGAAACCCTGGTGCATCCCCGCCCGGCGGGCTGGGCGCATGCTGCCCGGCAATCGTCACGCCGGGTGGATTCAGGGTTTCTCTCGTGCGTCTATTCGGCGCCGCGCCCCGTGAAAACCACCGCCACGGTTTTCAGAAGCAGCTTGATATCCAGCGCCAGCGACCAGTTGTCAATATACTGCACGTCAAGGCGGACGACATCCTCAAAATCTTCGATCCGACTCCGGCCGCTGACCTGCCACATACCGGTGATCCCCGGCTTCATTGAGAGCCGGCGCTTGTGGTGGCTCTCGTACCGCTCGTACTCGTCCAGCGTAGGCGGGCGGGTTCCCACCAGGCTCATATCGCCGCGCAAAACGTTAAAAAACTGCGGCAGCTCGTCAATGCTGGTTTTGCGGATAAACTTCCCCACCTTGGTGATGCGGGGATCATCCGCAATCTTGAACATCAGGCCGTTCATCTCATTCCGGGCCATCAGTTCCTTCTTGCGCTCCTCCGCGTCAACGTACATGCTGCGCAGTTTGTAAATGTAGAATACGCGTCCGTTCTTGCCCACCCGCTTCTGTTTGAAGAAGAGCGGGCCGGGGGATTCCAGCTTCAGCGGGATTGCCGTAATCAAAATGATGGGCGCGCTGATCAGGCAGCCCACCAGGCTGCCCACAATGTCCATCGCCCGCTTGAGGAACAGGTCTGACAGCTTGCGGTGCGTCCCGTTGAGAGTTACCAGCGGGCGTCCACCGCACCGTTCCAGCACATTGTCCATATGCGGCGCCCAGCTGCGGCCATCCTGGGGCTGCAGCCGCTCCAGCATGGGAACGTTGAGGTGGATATTCAGCCCCATGCTCTCCAATTCCTGCAGATAGGGCATCAGGGAATCCCCCGTCTCGTAGGGGATATCAATGTACAACTCGTCCAGGGCATCCCGGCGGATCCAGGCCATAAAGTCCTCGTAGCCGGCGGCGATGGGAACCCCGGCGATACACTGTCCCACCTCCTGCGGGGCGGCATCCAGCAGGGCCACCCCATGCAGGCGTTTTGTCCAATCTCTTCGCAGATCGGTGATCAGCCGTTCCGCCCGGTCCGCCGTCGTCAAAATCCCCACCAGCGCCCCGATCCGATTTTTGTAGGGGGAACGGGGGTCGCTGATGATATGCCGCAGCGCCATCCCAGCCAGAAAAGAAAACAAAAAGTTGAACGCCACCAAGCCCAAAAACAGATACCGCGATTGTATCAGTTCATTTTTGGTAATCAGCAGCAGAATTGCCAGGAAAGCGGTAAAGGCGAAACCATACCGGAAGGTCAGCCACAAATGCTCCGACAAACTGCTTTGGATCAAAGTCTGCCCCTGACCAAAAAACACAAAGGCCCCCAAAAAAGCCAGTACAACGATCAAATTGAACTGTGCCGCGCCGTAAACGCCAGGTATCCGCCGGAACCACCGGCCAAACACCAGGCAAGTCAGCCCCAGCCCCAGCAACAGGCTGACGGCATCCGCAAGAAAGGTCAGCGTGTATTGGAGTTTTTCCTTGTTTGACATGGTCTTCCTCATCCTTCCTGCCCGCCGGCCCGCTTTTCTCCGGAAAAGCGGGCTGTTGTTCCCTCGCGGGCGGCGCGCTCTTCTATCGCGCCTATATTCTTTTAACCCCCCCCCCGTTTTAGGGGCAAGCTATTTTTTATTTGTTCGTTTTTTATAATTCCTTACGCCGGGTGCTTGGCTACACCCATTGCCCCAGGCGGTAGCGGGGCAGTTTGGGTTCCGGCGCGTTCACCTC
>CAZIVF010000139.1:0-4393 GCA_964542725.1 uncultured Subdoligranulum sp.
GGTTTCTTTTCCTTCGGCACTTGACCTTGCGCCCCAAATCTACTATGATGAAGTTTATAGATGCGATCTGTAAGGGAGGGAGCGCCATGGAACAATGTTCGATGTTTGACGCGGCGGTTCCGCAGCCGTTGGCCGCCCGGCTGCGTCCACAGACTTTGGAAGAGTTCGCCGGGCAGCGTCATCTGCTGGGGCCGGGCAAGGTACTGCGCCGTTTGATCGAGAACGATCAGATCTCCTCCATGATCTTTTGGGGGCCGCCGGGGGTCGGCAAAACGACTCTGGCCCGCATCATTGCAAACCGGACAAGGGCGCGGTTCATCGATTTCTCGGCAGTCACCAGCGGCATCAAGGAGATACGCGGCGTGATGCAGCAGGCGGAGGATAACCGCCGTTTCGGCGAGAAGACCATCGTTTTTGTGGACGAGATCCATCGCTTCAACAAGGCCCAGCAGGACGCCTTCCTTCCCTTTGTGGAGAAGGGGAGTATCATCCTGATCGGCGCCACCACGGAGAATCCATCCTTTGAGGTCAACGGGGCGCTTCTCTCCCGCTGCAAGGTGTTTGTTCTGCAGGCCCTGCAAACCGAGGAACTGGTGGAACTCCTGCAGCGGGCTTTGGCGGATCCCCGCGGTTTTGGCGGGCAGCCGGTGGTTATTGGGCGGGATATGCTGGAAATGATCGCCAACTTTGCCAATGGGGATGCCCGCGCGGCGCTCTCCACCCTGGAGATGGTGGTACTCAACGGCCAGTTGGACGGCAGCGGCACTCTGACTGTTACTCAGGAGACCTTGGAACAGTGCATTTCCAAAAAATCCCTTTTGTACGATAAAAACGGCGAGGAACACTATAACCTGATCTCCGCTCTGCATAAATCTATGCGCAACTCTGACCCGGACGCCGCTGTCTACTGGCTGGCCCGCATGCTGGAAGCGGGGGAGGACCCGCTGTACATCGCCCGCCGTGTGACCCGTTTTGCCAGCGAGGATGTGGGTTTGGCCGATCCGCGCGCTTTGGAACTGGCGGTGGCCGCCTACCAAGCCTGCCATTTGATCGGCATGCCGGAATGTACGGTCCATCTGACCCAAGCAGTGGTCTACATGTCTCTGGCCCCCAAATCCAACGCGCTGTACAAAGCCTACGAGAGCGCAAAAAAGGATGCCGTGACCCAGCTGGCCGAACCGGTGCCGCTGGTGATCCGTAACGCTCCCACCAAGCTGATGAGGGAGCTGAACTATGGCAAGGGATACCGCTACGCCCACGATGCCGAGGAAAAACTGACCGCGATGCAATGCCTGCCGGATTCTTTGAAGGGCCGGGAATATTATCAACCCACCGAGCAGGGCCTGGAAGCCAAGTATAAGGCCCGCCTGGACCAAATCAAGGCATGGAAAGAGCGGCAGGAGGAGGAAAAATGAAGACGCACGGCGGCGCACTGGGCGCTGGCAGCGACCGTAACGGCAGAGAGGGGCGGGCTTTAGAGCGGCAGTCCCTCTTTGCGTTTTACAATCCTTCCAGCCAAAGCGCGCGGGCGGTCAGGGCGGCGGTGAGCAGAAAACTGCGTTCCGAACCTTCGTCAAAATGGATCGTTACGGCTGTCCGCCCGGTGCGGGCGGCCTAGGGGAAGGGTCGCCTGCGGCAGTTGGGCGGCCCGGGCCGGGGGCCTGCTGCGCCGGCCACGGCGGCCTGCTGCTGGGGATCCAGCCGCAGATGGTATCGTTCCAAAAAGGTTTGCAGTTCCATAAAACTTCCTTGGCGTTTATTTTCATAGAATACCCAAAGTATACCACGGAAACACGCAGACCGCTAGATGGTTGACAGGTCAGGGCGCACGCGGTAAGATAATAACAACACTGATGAATGAGGTCACATCTATGCTGTACATCGCCTTTCTGCTTGCCGCGCTGCTATGCACCGGGCTGGCTTTGCTCCCCTGCAAACTGCGGCGCCGCAGCCCCACAGGCAAGGACGTTGCGGCTGCGGCGGGCAGTTTTGCCGCCGTGCTGGTGCTGGCGCTGTGCATCTACAGCAGCCCCGGCCTTGGGGTAGGGTTTGACGCCTTCCGTCTGCTGGCTGTTTTGGGGCTGGCGGCTTGGCTGGGCGGCTGTGTGCTGGGGTTCCGCCTGCTGCGCGGCAGGGCGGTGCCGCCGCTGCTGTTGACATGCGCTTTGGGGGCGGAAATTTTTCTTTTCAACGCCCCGTACTTTGCCACCCGTGGCTACCAGCCCCTTGATCTGAAAGCGTATTGGGACGACACGTCCACCGCTCAGATGGCGGAGGATGGCACTCTGACCCTGGATGCAGAGCACAACACGCTTTGTTTCAGCGGCATCGGGCAGCCTTTGTACAATCTGCAGCTGGAGAATCTGCAGTTTACCCATGGGGAGCCTTATGTGGATGCCCAGGATCCGCTGTTTACCTTTGTGATTTCCGCCACTGACGAGGGGACATCCCGTGTGCGCCAGGGCTGGACCTGGGATGTGGCTTGGCAGGCCGCGCGCAGCCATACCCGCACTTTGGATCTGGCCGGCGCCGTGGATACATTGACATTGCAGGCCAACGCCTATGATGGCGAATATATCTGGTATACCCTGGCCTACACGCTGGACGGGGTGCGCGCCAACGTGCCGCGGCCCTTCCTTTTCTCTCTGCCGCGGCTGCTGGCGGCATTTGCTCTGCTGTTTGCCGGGTGGGCGCTGCGGCCCTCCGCCGCCCTGTGGCGGGAGGCTTATCTGACACATGGGAAAAAGTACCGCCCCGCCGCCGTGGCCTGTGCGGCGCTCCTGGCGGCGCTGGCCGTGGCCGCGCCCTTTGCCGACCCTGTCGCCTCCGGCGTGGCGACACGGCACTATAACGTAAACAACTGGGACGAGAGCAGCCGCCTTTCCTTTACCGCCCACATCAACGATTGGCAGCAGGATGCTCCCAACGCCCAGTACGGCAGCCTGGCCCATTCGCTTCTGAACGGGCGGCTGGACATTCTGCAAGACCCTCCTCAAGCCCTGACCGAGATGGAAAACCCCTACGACACAGCCCTGCGCGCCGAGCAGGCCCCCGACGCCATGTGGGACATTGCTTACTATAACGGGCGGTACTATGTTTATTTCGGGGTCGTGCCGTGCCTTTTGTTCCAGCTTCCATTTGAACTTCTGCTGGGCATACCGGATCTTCCCAACGCTTTCGGCATGATCGTGATGGCTGTGCTGATGATTGCCGCTGCCTTCGGCTTGGTGCGCGAGGCGTTGGTGCGCTGGTTCCCCGGCGCCTCGGCGGCGGCCTATCTGCTCACCTCGGCGGGGATCGTGGCGGGCAGCCAGCTGTACTTTTTGCTGCTGCACAGCGCGGTGTATGAATATGCCATCCTGTGCGGGGCGTCCTTTGTGATGCTGGCGCTCTGGCAGTGGATGTGCGCCGCCAACTCGCCGGTAGAACACCGGGGCCGCCTGCTGGCGCATCTGGCGCTGGGGAGCCTCTGCATGGCGCTGGCGGCGGGATGCCGCCCCCAGATGGAGGTGTTTGCCTTCCTGGCGGTTCCCCTCTTCTGGCCCCGGTATGTGGGGCAAAAACGGCTGTTTACCCGGCAGGGGGCGGGGGAGTTCCTCGCCTTCGCGCTGCCGGTGGTGCTGGTCGCGGCAGGGCTGATGTGGTACAATGCCGCCCGTTTTGGTTCCCCCTTTGACTTCGGGGCCAACTACAACCTGACCAGCAACGATATGACCAAGCGCGGCTTCCGCCTGGGGCGCATCGCACCGGCCCTGTTTACCGATTTCCTCTCGCTGCCCGTTGTGCAGGCGGTCTTCCCCTATCTGCAGGGGCAGCGGATGATGACCAACTACGCAGGCATCACCATCACCGAGCCGTTCTACGGCGGTGTGCTTGCCTGCCTGCCGCTGGTGTGGAGCCTGGCCTTACTCCCAGCGCAGCGTCGCCGCCTGACCCGCCGCCGGGACTTGGGCGCCGTGCTGGCCTGGACAGTTCTGGCGGCCCTTTTGCTGGCCGTGCTGGACTGCGAGATGGCCGGCGTTTTGTACCGGTATCTGTCGGATTTTCTGCCGGTTCTGCTTTTTGCCGCCGCACTGGGGTGGCTTCTGTTGGAAGAAACGGTGCAAAGCCACAGCGGCGATGCTCTGGCCTGCCTGCAGACGCCGGTGCGGCTCGGCCTGCCCCTTGCGGTGGCGGCGGGGGCAGCCTACAATTTCTGCGTTTTCTTTGGCTGCGAGCCCTATCTGTACGGGCGCAGCCCGGCGCTGTTCCAGACGGTCAGCCGTCTGGTGCAGTTCTGGCTGTGATGCCCCAAGGGCGGCGGATAGCTTCCCCTGAGACGGCAATGGTTTCCTTGCGCGCTCCGCCAAGGCGGGGAGCCGGTTGGCGAACATACCAACCGGCTCCCCGCTTT
>CAZIVF010000140.1:0-4172 GCA_964542725.1 uncultured Subdoligranulum sp.
CCAGGTTGTCCTGCGTGTAGTAGAGGTATCCTTCCTCCCAATCGGTGTAGTCAGGATTCGTCACGCGCACGGTGTAAGTGCCGTCCGTCAGGCGCACCACGCGGTAGTTGAGGCTGACGCGGTACCCTGCCTCTTTTTTCGACCACTCGTACAATGTAAACTGGGTGTCCTCGGTCAGCCTGCCGCCCGTGATGGCGTCCAGCTTCTCCCAACGCACCGAAGCCCGCCACGGCTGGTTGGCAATGGCGGCGGTGACCTCGCCGTTTGGCTGCACGGTCAGCGTCTGGCTGCTGCTGTCGGTGGGGTCATAGCCGTGGGGAATGCCCGTTTCCTGTACAAGAAATTCGCGGGCAGTTTCTGCCGCAGCCTGGGCGGCGGCGTTGGCCTGGGCCTGTGCGTCGGCCTGGGCTTCACCGCGCAGACGGCTCTCTGCCTCCGCGCGCTGGCGGGCGGCCTCGGAGTCGGCGGCCTCCTGGCTGCTCTGCCCGGTCACGCTGCCAGAATCCGAGCGGCTGGCCGATTTGGTCACACTACCTTTATAAATGAATGTCACGCTGCCGTCGCCGTTGTCGGTGTGGATGACCTGGCTGGCCGGGTCTATCTGCCAGCTGCCACCGTCCAGATCGCCGTTGGCGGGCGAACCCTGCACGGTGATCTCGGCATCCGAGAGGGCTTCGTGGGTCACGTTGGCGTATTTATCCACCTTGACCGTCATACTGGCCTCAAAGCTGGCGGACGCGCTCTCGGTGATGTCCACGCTCCAGTTGGCGTCGTAGGTCGGGGTGGGCGTGGGAGAGGGTTCGGGTTCTTCCGGGATTTCCTCGTCGCCAATGGGCGGGCCTTCCACGGCAACGATCTGCCAGTTGGGGTCGCCGCTGTCGTAGATGTAGGTGTAATAGCCGCCGCCGTCGTAGGTGGCGGCACGGTTGGCGGGTTGGCCCAGTGCGGCTTTGGCGGACTCCAGATACAGCCGGGCGGCCTGACTTTCAGGAAAATGCTCCATAACGAACAGCTGTTCCTCGTCGTAAATGGAGTAGGCGTATTCCAGAACAGCGGCATCCACTGCGCTATAGGCGGTGGCTGTGCGGGCTGCATAGGCAGCAGCCGCTGCGACGGCGTCGGTGTGACGCTCGGCCAGCAGGCCAAGGCTCAGCTGGCCCAACCCGCCCCAGATGCGGATTTGGTTTCCATAATGGTCGCCGGGGATGAACTGGTCGCTGCCCACCGTGCTGGTATAGGCGTAGCTGTAGGTGGGGCAGCCCGTGGGCTGGCCATTCTTGCCATGGGAACAGCAATAGGCCGGCTCCCCGTTGAACCAAATCAGCCAGGTGTCGGCCACCTTTTCCACCTTGGTGATCTTGCCGGTCGTCACACTGGGCGTCGGGCGCTCGGCATAGGTTGCCGCGCTGCGGGCGGAAAAAAGCGTGGGGACAAGGGCGGCATCTTCCGCAACCGTAACGTGCAGCGTTTTGGTCAGCGTCGTGCCGTCCGGGGCGGAATAGGTAAGCACGGCGTCAAAGTCCGAGGATGCTTTGGCGTAAAAGCCACTGACAGCGGCAGATGTTTCGTTATAGACAGCATTCAAAAGGGAACGGCGCTCCGTTTCCTCGGCAACTTGAATTCCCGCAGAGGTATGCTGGAAACTGACCACCTCCACATCGTCGGGCAGATTCACTGTGGTGGAACTGCCGTTGGCAGGGTACTCCACCTGGACGAGGATAGGCACCAGCGCATAGTCCTCGCCCTCCTGCTTGCCAACAGTTAGCGTCAGGCCATCTGTGTTGAGGGCGTCGGCGTCAAAGTAAGCGCTGTGAGCGGCGAATAAATCATCCCGCCACTCGCTGATGCTGATCTTGGTTTCGCCTGTGGCAATGGGCAGCCCCATGCTGCCCATATAGCTGCCCGTGGGGGCATCCGGCAGGTCGCCATACAAAACCGCCAGCGCATCTTCGGGCGGGTCGGTTTCCGTGTTAGGGGTAGTGGGGTTATCCATGCAGACCGTCATGGCGGCGTACAGCGCCATGAGGGCGGAATAAGATGCCGCAACCTGTTCCTGCTGCTGTTCTTCCTCAGACAGTTCATAGTACAGATCTTCCGCCGCGTACAGCGGGGCGGTTGCCGCGTCCTGCGCGGCGACGGCCTGCTCCAGCGCGGCGTTCAATTCCTCGTTTTCGGGGTTTGCCTGCCACGCCTGGTTGGCCAGCCCCCAGGCGTTGGCCGCCGCCAGGATGGCGTCGCGGTCAAGGGCCTCCACTGCTGCCACGAAAGTGTCTGCGGCGCTCGGTTCTTCCGCGGCTTCGGTGCTTTCCGGGGTGGTGAGCTTGTCACTTTCCTCCCCAGCCGGTTCTTGAACCAGTTCGCCGGGCGCAGTTCCTGCCGTTTCCAAGGCAAGAGCGGGCGGCGCCATGCAGGAGAGGCACAGCGCTGCCGCCATCGTCAGTGACAAAATACGTTTGAATTTTTTCAAAACCATGTCAACCTCCAAATTCGTTCAAAGAAAAAGCCCCCGCGCACAGCGGGCGCTGTACACAGGGGCGCGGTTCATCTTGCCCGGCCTTTGTGGCCGGGCGGGGATTTGCGGGGCAGGTCCTGCTCCCGCACAAGGGCTTGGACTTCCTGCAAAGCCTCCCTTACAGGGCGGAGCGGCAGACTGTTCTGCCGGCAGCCCTGCAAAATACCGTTCAGATACGATTCGCTGGGCAGTGCAGGCTGGTCCCGCAGGGGCGGGCACATTTCATACACCATGGCCTTGTAATGAGCGCCGTCTTTCCCCAGCACCTGCACCGTGCGCTTATCGTAGTGGCGGGGAACTCCTTCATAGCGGTCAAGCCGACGCTCATCCATCTCGGAAATGTGCCACAGCACTCCCTCGACGCTGCCGCCCGCGCAGGGCAGGATGGTGGCGAACCCAGCGCCGCGGAAAGCCAGCTTGCAGCCGTCCAGCCGGACCGGGCCTACCACCTCGGATTCCGGGCAGCGGTAGGCCATTTGATTCAGATTCATGTTGGAGCCATAGGCGAAATACAGTTCGTTGTGCAAAATCATCACCTCTTATCTTGCGCCGTCCTCGCGGAGGTTCTCCCGTTGGTTGCAGGGATATTGGCTGCGGTCATACCGCCAGGCGCGGTCGCCCGGCAGATTTTTGAGCAGGTGCGCGCGGACATTTTTGTACTCCGGGCCAATCAGGCCCAAGCGAAGAAGAAACGTCCTAAAGGTAAAAGCCGGGTTATCCCCGATGGGCGTTTTGCGCATGACGGTACGGCTCTGGTTGATGGCTTGTGCCGATATTGCCAGCGCCAGCGTGATGTTGGCCCGCACCTCGCCCGCGTGGAGCGTACTTTCAAAGCAGCGCCATTCCAGCGTGCCGCGGTAAAAGTACGAATGCACGTTGCAGGCGTAGTATCGGGTCCAGTTGTAATGCTCGTCGGCGCTGACGTTCCCCCCGTACCAAATCCGTTCCACCTGCCGGGCCGTTGCCGTTTTCGGCAGCCGGCGCAGCTCGTTCAGCATGGGTTCCCGCACCTTCTGGCACCAGCGGCTGACCCGGTCCTCATTGACGTTCAGGGCCAGGAAGAGGATATCCTCCTTGGAGTACATGATAGACAGCACATTCTTGATGCTCTGGGGCGTGTGGTTCGCGCCGTCCACATGGACGTGCATCCCGCAGGAGGGGTTGACCACCGCCCCTGCATGGCGCAGCGCCCGCACGACCTCCTGTAATTTTTCCATCTCGGAATATTCCATCTTGGGGGAGTTCATCTCCACCTTATAGTCCCGGTCGGCGTCCACCATCCGGCGGCCCTCCTTCTTTTTGGCGGTGATGCTGGCATCTGACACGATCTTCCATTCTTTGCCGTCCCGGTCAGGAACATGGTAGGCATCGTATCCGCCGTAGTGGCTGTAAGAAGTTCCGAACAGCGCGGCGAGGGCCTGTGCGGCTTGCTGACGGGTCAGGCCGGTCATTTCAAGCTCGCAGCCGAAGCATTGGTCTTGAATGCCGATGCTCATTTGGACAGTTCAGCGTCCATGGCCGCGATCCGCCGCCCGATGGCCTCCACCACGTTGACGGTCACGCCGTTGCCCGCCTGCTTGTAAAGCTGGGCGTCCGAGTGCAGGCCGATGATCTTGTCGATGCGGTCATCCCGCCAGCCCTGCAGGCGCAGGCATTCGCG
>CAZIVF010000141.1:0-4079 GCA_964542725.1 uncultured Subdoligranulum sp.
GCAGGGCCGCCTGACCCCCGCCGCTTTTCCCCTCTTGGTCACTCCCCTGCCAGTTCCGCGCGCATCCATTTGAGGATTTTGCGTTCCCGCCGGGAGATCTGCACCTGGGTGGTATGGAGGACCTTGGCCGTCTCGCTCTGGGTGCGACCGCCAAAAAAACGCAGCCTGATAAGCAGCTGATCCGCCGGGGGCAGCTTGTCCATCACTTCCCTCAGACCAATGTGATCAGCCAGCGCCTCCTCCGGGGATTCCACCGGCACATCCCATTCCCGCGTGCCGTCCTCACTGTCGGCGGGCGTCAGCGAGATCACCGGCAGCGAAGCCCGGATTGCCAGAGCAATCTGCTCCGGGGTGCTTCCCAGCGTTTCGGCCAGCTGGGTGACGCTGGGTTCCGCGCCGGTTCGCTTAAGGCAGCGTTCCCGCTCGGCATTGATTTTAAGGCCAAGCTCTTTGAGAGATCGGCTGACCTTGACGGTGCCGCCGTCACGGAACAGCTTTTTGATCTCCCCCAAGATAACCGGCACCGCATAAGTGGAAAAACACAGTCCACGGCCGGGGTCAAAGCCATCGCAGGCTTTGACCAACCCCAGGCATCCGGCGGCGTATAGTTCTTCGTATTCGATCCCACGGCCGCGGAACCGCCCGGCGCAGGAATGGACCAATCCCAGATTGTTTTGGATAAACTCGGCGCGCGGCGTTGTCTCGATAGGCTGCAGTGCAGGCATACTCATCTCCCCTTTCGTTTATGTAAGGGGGAGGTCATCTGCTCTCCAGGCGCTTGCTCATGGTCACGCGGGTGCCGCGCCCCGGCGTGGAGGATACCCGCACCTTGTCCATAAAGCTCTGCATCACCGCAAAGCCCAGACCCGCCCGCTCGTCAGGATTGCCGGTGGTAAACAGCGGCTCCATCGCCTTTTCGATATCCGGGATCCCCACACCCCGGTCGCTGACAGTGATCCGCACCAGGCCGCCCTCATACAATGCGGCGGTCAAGGTGACAGGGCCGATGGACGCAGGGTAAGCGTGTACGATGCAGTTGGTCACGGCCTCCGATACCGCCGTCTTCAGGTCGGCCAGCTGGGGGACGGTGGGGTCCAGCTGAACGAGAAAGGCTGCCATGGCCGCCCGGGCGAAGCCCTCGTTGACGGAGCGGCTGGCAAAGGTGATTTTGACCGAATTGAGCATTTTCATATGTTTTCTCCTTTTATACATAGGCGATGCGGGCGATATCCAGCATTTTGCGCACCGCCAGGGGTGCGTTCTGCACGCTGAGCCGCCCGCCCAGCGCCATGATATGCCGGCTGCGGCCCAGGATCAGCCCCACGCCGGAGGAATCCATAAAGGTCACGCCGGAAAAATCCAGCGTCAGCAGCTCCGGGAGCTGCGCATCCACCTGGGCGTCGATTTCCCGCCGGAGCAGCTGGGCGGTATGGTGATCGATCTCCCCGGTCAGGTAGGCGGCCAGTGTGCCGTCCGCCGGTACGAAACATACATTTGCCATGGTTGTCCACCTTGCTTTGACTTGTATCTTTTGTAGGGAACAGTGCCTTTTTCCGGCGCATCGCGGCATAATAAAGGCCCCGTATCCATAGAATACAGGGCCAAGGGTGCATATTTTGTTGGGCGGTGTCGGTCTCGCTTATTTTTGTGCCTCCCGCAGCAGGATGGGGCGCGCCTCGGCAGCCAGGTAGAGGCTGCCGCAGACCACGACGCCAGGCAGATTGTTTTCATTGGCATAGCGCAGGGCCGCGCGCAGGGCTGCGGGAACGCCGGGCATTGCCTCGGCATCCAGATGGAACTTGGCCGCGTACTGCAGATCCCCGGCAGAGAGCGCCCGAGGGCAGGCAGGTGTGACGGTGTACAGCTTGCCGAAGCAGGGGGCGAGGGCGGTGAGCATAGCCTCATAATTTTTATCCGCCAAAACGCCCATAACGCCCACCAGATTTTCCTCATAGCCGGCCTTTTTGAGCAGTTCGGCCAGGGCGCGGATACCGTCCGGGTTGTGGCCGCCGTCCAGCAGAAGCAGCGGGTGGCGGCGCAGCACCTCGATGCGGGCGGGCATCCGGGCCTGCGCCAAGCCGGCCAAGATTGCTTCGTCGGAGATATCGTATCCGTATTCCCGCCAGAGGGTCAGGGCGATCTCCACCGCCATGGCGGCGTGGTACGCCTGATGTTTGCCCGGCATGGGCAGCGAGACTTCGTACCCGCCGTAATTGATGCGGTTTTCCAGCGGGCGGCCCTTGCGGATAGTCAGGTCGCCCAGATCCGGGGTGAGCAGCGCCGCGCCCGCCTTTTCGGCGGCGGCCCGGATGGGCGGCAACGCCTCCTTGGGTTGATCCGGGTAGCAGACGACGGTACAGCCGGGGGTGATGATGCCCGCCTTCTCGGCAGCGATCTTCCCCAGCGTGCCGCCCAGGATCTCGGTGTGGTCCAGGCCAATCTTGGTGATGGCGGCCACCTGCTTGCAGGGCATCACGTTGGTGGCGTCACAGCGGCCCCCCAGGCCGGTTTCCAGCACCGCCACGGCGCACCGCTCCCGGGCGAACCACAGCAGGGCGATGGCAGTGACCGCCTCAAACTCCACCGGGGTCTCGCCGCCCTCCTCCTCGATCTGTTCAATGGCCGCCAGCACCTCCCGGGTCAGGGCAGTCAGGGTGCGGGAGGGGATCATCTGGCCGTTGATCTGAAAACGTTCCCGGAAATCCACCACATAGGGGCTGACGGTCAGGCCGGTCTTATAGCCCGCCTGGGTCAGGATAGATGCCGTCATGGCGGCCAAACTGCCCTTGCCGTTGGTTCCGGCGATATGCACACAGGGCAGCGACCGCTCGGGGTTGCCCAGGCGGTCCAACAAATTCTGCATGCGGGTCAGCGTTGCGCCGCCCGCCCCCATGCGCGGCAGCGCGTGCAGAGCCTCGATGGCCTGTTGTGCAGTCATGGCTCTTCCTCCTCCTCGC
The DNA here is from genome assembly GCA_964542725.1 of uncultured Subdoligranulum sp. Classification (GTDB taxonomy): domain Bacteria; phylum Bacillota; class Clostridia; order Oscillospirales; family Ruminococcaceae; genus Gemmiger. The sequence goes on from CAZIVF010000141.1 coordinate 2,958, forward strand.
AGTCTTCCTCGCCGAGAGGCTCCGCCCGGTAGGGGCAGCCCTCGGCCTGGGCGCGGCGGCGCATCGCCTGGCGGGCCAGACGTTCATGTTCCTGCTCCTGCCGTTGGTACAGATAGGCATCATGCTCGGCGCGCAGGATGCGGTTTTCTTTTTTAACACGGTAGAAGGCGGTGATCCCCCGCACGATCAGGAGGATGATCAGCGCCACAAACAGCCCCGCGACCACGCCCGCCATATCGATCCACACATCGATGACGGAGGACGTGCGGCCCGCGATGCGGGTCTGGATCGTCTCGTCCATCAGGGCGGTGGACATACCCGACAGCAGCGGCCAACTCATATGGCGGACGAAGCGGGCGGTGTAGACCCGCAGGCAGAGCATCAGCAAAAAGCCCTCCAGCGCGAACTCACTGAAATGGGCCAGCTTGCGGATGGTATGCTCCGACAGAGGGCCGAGACGGACCTTGCCGAGCACCGCGTTGACCTTTGCCATGATGGCTTGGCTGCGCGCGGAGGAGAGGTAGCCTTCCTCCAGCGAATTGCGGAAAATAAAGGCGATGCAGGCCACAAGGGCGATGGTGAAGATCACGCGGAATACGATGAGCCAGGGACTTGTTTTATTTTCCTGTTGCATAGTAGCTCCTTCCTGCGTTGCTTTATGTGGAAAGAGGGATTTCCTCTCCCTGCCCCCCATTATAGCATTAGCGTCAAGGGCAGATAAGGGAATGAGAGATGCCGGGGTACGATTATATACAATATGTATTAAAATTTATAATTTATACTATTTGTTCTTTGAAATGCCGGTAAAAAAGCGGGATGCGGCCAGAACAAACATTTCGCCCGTACCGGAGCCGGTGCGGGCGAGGGAGATGGTATTGCCAGGGCAAGGAAGCGGTTTAACGCTTTCTGCCGAGATAGCGGCGGACCTTCCTCTTATATTGCAGATACTCCTCCCCAAAAGCGGCAAGCAGAAAATCCTCCTCCACATTGACGATCTGCAGATGGTACATGAGGATGGCAAACGCCGATGCCGCACACAAAATCCAGTTAAAAAACATCATCAGGAGGCCGATATACAGAAGGTCAAATCCCAAGAAAGCGGGGTTGCGGCTGATTTGATAG
>CAZIVF010000142.1:0-4075 GCA_964542725.1 uncultured Subdoligranulum sp.
GACCCCGCCCCCGCCACCACCTTCACTCACCTGGATGCCACCACGGTTCTGAGCCGCGATATCGCCAGCCAGGGCATCTACCCGGCCGTCGACCCGCTGGATTCCACCTCCCGCATCCTCAGCCCCGAGGTGGTGGGCCAGGAGCACTACGATGTGGCCCGCGCCGTGCAGAAGGTGCTGCAGCGCTACAAGGAACTGCAGGACATCATCGCCATCATGGGTATGGACGAACTCTCCGAGGAGGACAAGCTGACGGTCAACCGCGCCCGCAAGGTGCAGCGCTTCCTCTCCCAGTCCTTCCATGTGGCGGAGCAGTTCACCGGCATGCCCGGCCAGTACGTCCCGCTGAAGGAGACGTTGCGCGGCTTCAAGATGATCCTCTCCGGTGAATGTGACGACATCCCCGAGAGCTGCTTCCTCTTCGCCGGCACCATCGACGACGTGTTTGCTAAAGCAAAACAGCAGTAAGGGGGGCTGAGTATGGCAACCTTTGCGCTGAAAATCGTCACCCCGGACGGCTGCGCCTTTGACGGCCAGGCGGTGCGTCTGGTCTGCCGCACCATCACCGGCGACGTAGCCATTCTGGCCCGCCACAGCGACTACTGCACCGCCCTGGGCATGGGCGGTGCCCATGTGGTGCTGGAGGATGGCACCACCCGCCACGCCGCCTGTATCGGCGGTATGCTCAGCGTGATGGACGGTCACTGCAACCTGGTGGCCACCACCTGGGAATGGGCGGACGAGATCGACAAAGCCCGCGCCGAGGCCAGCAAGGCCCGCGCCGAGGCGGCCCTGGCCCAAAAGAATCTGGACACCAGGGAACTGGAACTGGCCCAGGCCCGCCTCAAGCGCGCGCTGGTGCGCACCTCAGTGGCAAAATAAGCAAACCCGCCTCCCTGTGAGGCGGGTTTTTGAATGTTTTGAATATTATGAATGTTGCAAATGTTATAAATTGTGGTGCGGCTCCGCCGCTTTTAAAATTTGCGCCCCCGGACGCACCCATAATTTATAACATGATGATCTTTCTTAACATTCTTAACATTGGCATCATTCCCGTTCCGCTCTACTTCACCAACTCCTTTTGTTGGCTGAAGATATATTGTAGCACAGAGGTACGGCGCACGATGCCGATGAAAACGTTCCGGTCGTCCACCACCGGCACAAAGTTCTGGTCCAGCACGGCGGTGAACAGTTCCTCCATGCCGGTTGTCACCGGCACCGCCTTGTAGTCCCGCCGCCGGGCAATGCTGGACACCGGTATATCCTCGCTGGCATCTAGGTCCAGACCGTGGGTGTTCTTGATGCCCCACAGCAGGTCGCCCTCCGTCATAGTACCCAGATACTCGCCGTTGCGGCGCAGCACCGGGATGGTGGCGTAGCGCTGATTGGCCCACTTTTCCAAGGTCTGCCGCAGGGTGAAATCCTCATAAATATACAGAACATCCTGCTTCGGCGTCAGCAAAAACAGCAGGTTCATAGGGGGTAGCACTCCTTTACCAAGCCCGTTCGCCATAGGCGGCACATTGCCGGAGGGGCAGGCTTCAGCCCGGCCTGCGCGCAGGCGGCTGCCTTTGCTGCGGCTTGGCCGGATCCGCGTCGCCCTGCGGGGGGGGGCGGACCCCGCATTTCCCCGACGCCGTGCCGCCTGGAGCGGGGGCGTTTTGTCATACTTTTGTTATAGTTTTAGTATACACGTTCTGTTTGTACATTTTGTGAATGGAATGTAAAATCCGTCTGCCCTCAACTTTTTATCAAAAAGGCACTGTTCAAGAAAGTGAAAATGGTGTATAATAGCTGTAATTAAGCCTTTGGGAGCCTTTTGGAGGCACTGCCGCCCGCGCCTGTTCCCGCGCGCCGGGCCGGTCCTGTGCCTCCCTTTGCCCCCAACAGAAGGAGGACCGCTGATGATCACCAAAGTGAATCCCTACGGACATATTTCCCTTACCAACGACTACTTCTCCGGTCTGGTGGCACAGGCAGCCAAGCAATGCTACGGCATCGCGGCGATGGGGCAGACCCCCCCGACCAAGACGGTGCGCAACGCACTGAAAACCGGCAGCCTGCCGCAGAAAGGCGTTACCGTCACGCAGGAAGACGGCCAGCTGGCCATCACCCTGCACATCCAAGTCGGCTACGGGCTGAATATTTCCACCATCACCCAGAGCATCACCCACCGCGTTCACGACGAGGTGGAGGGCGCAACCGGCCTGAAGGTGGCCCGCATCGATGTCTATGTGGATGATATTCTGGCAGAGTGAAGGAACCAATGAATGAGGTGTAAGTAAAAATGATTACTGGCAAGATCCTGCGCGACGCCATTTTGTCCGGCGCCAACAACATCGCAAACCAGCGCACCCGCGTGGACGAACTGAACGTCTTCCCCGTACCGGATGGCGATACCGGCACCAACATGAGCATGACCATCGGCGCGGCCCGGCAGGAGCTGGAAGCTCTGCCGGACAGCTGCACCGTGGCCGAGGCCAGCAAGACGGCGGCCTCCGCCATGCTGCGGGGCGCCCGCGGCAACTCCGGCGTGATTACCAGCCTGCTGTTCCGCGGCTTTTCCAAGGCGCTGAGCGGCAAGACCACGGCGGAGAGCGCCGATCTGGCCAAGGCACTGCAGATGGGCGTGGAGGCGGCCTACAAGGCGGTTATGAAACCCACCGAGGGTACCATCCTCACCGTTGCCCGCCTGGCTGCCGAGAAAGCCGCCGAGAGCACCGACCTGGAGATCCCCGCCCTGTGGGACGCCACCTTGGCTGCCGGCCAGGCCGCTCTGGAGGATACCCCCAACCTGCTGCCGGTGCTGAAAAAGGCCGGCGTGGTGGACGCGGGCGGCCAGGGCATCATGCTGGTGTTTGAGGGTATGAAGTCGGTGTTTGACGGCGGCGGGATCGTCGCCTCCGCCGAGGTGGCCGCCAAGCCGAAGGTATCCAGCAACGCCGCCGGCAAGGGCGTCTTTGCCGACGACCTGATGAAGGTGGAGGATATCACCAACGGCTACTGCACCCAATTCCTGGTTCACAAGAACCCGGGGGCCAGTATCACCCGGTTGCGCGCCTTCCTGGAATCCAACGGCGACTCCGTTGTGGTCATCGAGGATGACGATGTGGCAAACTGCCATGTCCACACCAAGGACCCCGGCATGATGCTCAGCGAGGCCATCAAGTACGGCTACCTGACCAACTTCAAGATCGAGAATATGCACGAGCAGTTCCTGGCCCGCCAGAAGCAGGCCAAAGGACTGGAAAAGCAGGCCGAGGCCGAGGAGAAGGCGGCGGGGGAGGAGTTTACCTACGCCGCCGTCGACCCGGAGCGCCCCTACGGCTTTGTGGCCGTGGCCGCCGGCGAGGGGATGAAGTCGGTGTTTGTCGACCTGGGCGTCGACGCTGTGGTCTCCGGCGGGCAGACGATGAACCCCGCCACCGAGGATATTCTGGCCGCAATCCAGAGCGTGCCTGCCAAGACGGTGCTGGTGCTCCCCAACAACAAGAACATCATCATGGCCTCCGAGCAGGCCCAGAAGCTGGCCGACCGTGAGGTGCTGGTGCTGCCCACCCGCACAGTCCCCCAGGGCATGACCGCCATGCTCAACTTTGACCCCGAGGCCGCCGCCGAGGAGAACGCCGTCAACATGATGGCTGCCGCCGACAAGGTCTCCACCGGTCTTGTGACCTACGCCGCGCGTGACAGTGAGTTCGACGGCAAGCCCATCAAGAAGGGCGAGATCATGGCGCTGGAGAACGGCAAGATCGTTTCCACCGGCGCCGACATCGTCAAGATGACCTACCGCCTGGCCCGCACGATGAAGAACAAGAAGAAGGATGCGCAGTTCATCACGGTGATCTCCGGCTGCGAAGTCAGCGAGGAGGATGCCGAGAAGACCACCGCCATGGTGCAGGCCAAGTGCGGCCGCGACGTGGAGGTCAGCCACATCAGCGGCGGCCAGCCAGTCTACTACTACATGATCAGCGTGGAATGATCCCCGCCTGGCGCACGGCCCTAAGGTCTCTCTGCACAAATCCCGCCCTGCGGGCTTGACGGTCCGGGTACCGGATCGATTTGGAATTTCCCT
>CAZIVF010000143.1:0-4028 GCA_964542725.1 uncultured Subdoligranulum sp.
ATGAACAAAAACCACAAACAAACGGCAATTTTCTGCAACGATTTGATAATGTTTCACTTTGTGAAACAAAGATTGCGTTTTGCGGGGTCAGTCTTTTCATTTTTAGGAGCGCGGTTCAGCGGCGCAGCAGGGCCACCGCCACATCGTTGACATTGGTGCCGGTTGGCCCGGTCACAATCAGGCCATCCACGGCGTCCAGAGCATGGTAGGCGTCGTTGTTCTGCAGCACGGCAAAGGGGTCCAGGCCGCAGGCTGCCAGCCGTGCCAGGGTTTCCCCGTCCACATAGCCGCCCGCCGCGTCGGTGGGGCCGTCTGTGCCGTCCGAGCCAACGCTGAAGACGGCGGCGCCCTCCATCCCGGCAATGCCGGGAGCGGCTGCCAGAGCCAACTCCTGGTTGCGGCCCCCCAGGCCATTGCCGGTCAGGTGGACCACCGTCTCCCCGCCGGCGATAAAGGCCAGGCGTTGGCCGTCCCCCTCGTGGCTTTTCAGGATACTGGCCAAAAAGCTGCCTGCCTCCCGCGCCTCGCAGCAGAGGCGATCGGTCAGCAAAACGGGCTGGTAGCCCAGCCGGCGGCACTGATCGGCGGCAGCGGCGCACAATTCCCGCACACTGCCGGTGATATGGGTAGTCACATTGTCCAGGGCCTTGGGGGTCTCCTGCGCCAGCAGGGCGCGGGCCTGGTCGGTGAGGGTCAGGCGGTATTTTTCGGCGATGGCCAACGCCTGCTCACAGGTGGAGGCATCCGGGCAGGCCGGGCCGGATGCGATCATGTCCAGCGGGTCGCCCAGAATGTCGCTGAGGACGACGCTGAACACATGAGCCGGGGCGCAGGCTTGGGCAAATTGCCCTCCTTTGACGCGGGACAGCCGCTTGCGGATGGTGTTCATCTCCACAATATCCGCCCCGCTGGCCAGCAGCTGGCGGGTGATGGCCTGCAATTCCGCGCCGGGGATCAGCGGTTGCTCAAACAGGGCGCTGCCGCCGCCGGACAGCAAAAACAGGACGGTGTCCCGGTCCGTCAGGTCGTTCACCAACTCCAGGGCGCGGCCGGTGGCCAAAAAGCTGCCGTTGTCCGGCACAGGGTGGCCGGCCTCGTAGCAGGCCACCCCGGGGATGGCCCCCTTCACATGGCCGTACTTAGTCACCACCACGCCGCCGTCCACCCGGCCCAGGGTTTCCACCGCGGCGTGGGCCATCTGCCAGGCCGCCTTGCCGGCGGCCACCAGCAGGGTGCGCCCGCCGCGGGGACGGAACGCCCCCAGGGCGCGCCGCACCGCCTCGTCGGGCAGAACGGCCTGCAGGCTGGCATTGATGATGGTATCCGCATCACTGCGCAGGGTTTGTTTCATGGTGGGGCCTCCTCTGTGTTGGGTTCAGCGCACCATGCAAGGGCGCTTGTTGTCAAAGGTCCAGCCGGGGATCAGGTACTGCATCCCCACGGCGTCATTGCGGGCGCCCTTGCCGTAGCACTTGTCCATATAAAGCTGGTGGGCTTTCTCGATTTGGACGCGGTCCAACTCAATGCCCAGGCCGGGCTTTTGGGGCAGGTCAATGCAGCCGCCCACAATCTGCAGGGGCTCTTTGGTCAACCGCTCCCGGCCTTCCTGCCAGATCCAGTGGGTGTCGATGCCGTTCATTTTGCCGGGGATGGCGGCGGCGCACTGCACCACCATGGCCAGGCTGATATCGAAATGGTTGTTGGAATGGCAACCCCACATCAGGCCAAAGTCGTTGCACAGCTGGCCCACCCGGACCGAGCCCTCCATAGTCCAAAAATGGGGGTCTGCCAGGGGGATATCCACACTCTGCTGGGCCACGGCATGGCACATCTGGCGCCAGTCAGTGTTGATCATGTTGGTGGCGGTGGGCATCATGGTGGCCTTGCGGAACTCCGCCATCACTTCCCGGCCGGAGAAGCCGTCCTCGGCGCCGCAGGGATCCTCGCAGTAGGCCAATACCTTTTTCATGTCGGGAGCCACCTCCAGGGCCTCGGCCAGGCTCCAGCATCCGTTGGGATCCAGGTCAACACGGGCATCGGGGAAGGCGGCCTTGATGGCCGCCACCGCCTTCACCTCCTCCTTGGGGGCAAGCACGCCGCCCTTGAGTTTGAAATCCTCAAAGCCGTATTTCTCATGGGTGGCCTTGGCCAAGGCCACAATGGCCTCAGGGGTCATAGCCTCCTCGTGGCGCAGGCGGTACCAATCGCAGGCCGCGTCCGGTTCCGCCTCGTACTCCAAGTCGGTCTTGGTCCGGTCCCCCACATAGAACAGGTAGCTGAGGAACCGTACCTTTTGGCGCTGGACGCCGTCCCCCATCAGGGCGGCGGCAGGCAGGTCCAGGAACTTGCCCAGCAGGTCCAGCAGGGGAGCCTCCACGGCGGTAACGGCATGCACGCCGACCCGCAAATCAAAGGTTTGCAGGCCGCGCACATCGTCCTTAATATTGGCCGACAGCCAGGCGCGGATGCGGTTTAAGGTCTGCTTATAGTCCACAATGCGGGTACCCAGCACCAGCGGCTTGATGTCCTCCAGCGCTTGGGCAATCTTCTCACCGCCGGGGACCTCGCCCACACCCTCCACACCGTTGGAGTCGGTAAGGATCACGATGTTCCTGGTAAAATAGGGCGCATGTGCGCCGGAGAGATTCAGTTCCATGCAGTCATGCCCCGCCACGGGGATGACCTCCATCTTGGCGATGGTGGGAATTTGGATCGACATATTGAACACTCCTTCTCAATCAAAGCAGGCCGGCGGCGGCCATGGTACGGCGGAAATTCTCCTTCACCGGACCCTCCGGAGTGGGCAGGCTGGGCAGATAGGGATCCCCCACCGCCAGGCCGCGCAGGGCGGCCATATCTTTGGCCGCCACCGGGAAGCTGGCCGGATCCATAGCCAGGCGGACAGGGTTCAGCTTGAATTGGGCCTCCAGGCTTCCCTGCAGATCGCCGGCCACATACTTATTGTAAACGTCGGTGATCAGTTCCGGCATAAAGTTGGCAGCCGTGCAGACGCCGCCCACGGCGCCGTGGCACATGCTGGCGTACAGCAGGGTATCCTTGCCGCCAAACACCTTAAAATCCACATCCCGCGTGCGGCGGATGAACTCCGCCGTCTGGGTAATGTCGCCGCTGGTATCCTTCATACCCACGATATTTGGCACGTTACGGGCCAGCTGCTCCACCAGGTCGGCCTCCAGGGTATAGCCCACCCGGCCGGGGTTGTTGTACAGCAGCATGGGGGTTTCCGGAACGCTCTCGGCAATGGCCTTGAAATGGCGGTACAGTTCGGCGCGGGTGGGCTTCAGGAACATGGGCTGCAGCACGCTGATGCCCGCCGCTCCGTTTTGGGCAGCCATCCGGGCCAGGCGGCAGCACTTTTGGGTACTGATGGCCCCGATGCCAAAATACACCGGCACCCGGCCGGCGGCCTGGTCCACCATCATCCGCAGGCCGCGCTCCATCTCATCTTCCTCCAGCATATAGAACTCGCCGTTGCTGCCAAAGGCCAAGATGCCGCTGACTCCGCCCTGGATCACATAGTCCACCTGGGCGCGCATCCCCGCCTCGTCAATCTTTTCTTGGGCGTCGATCACAGTCAAGATCGGGACTACGACGCCTTTGATAAAGTCGGTATTCATCTCGTTCATCCTTTCCCGTACATCAGCGGCCAATCTTAATGTCAGTCAGGAACTCGTAATACTGGGCAATAGCACTGTGATCCTTCTGGCCACCCTCGTGGTTGTGCAGCCACTGCAGGATCTCCTGCACCTCGGCGGTCATTGGTACCGGCGCGCCCACGCTATGCGCGCAGTCCAGCGCGTTGTTCAGATCCTTGATGTGCAGATCGATTTTAAAGCCGGGCTTATCGTTGCCGGCGATCATCATGGGAGCTTTGGCGTTCATAACGGTGGAACCGGCCAAGCCGCCCTTGATAGCCTCAAACACCAGCTGGGGATCCACACCGGCCTTTTGGGCCAGGGTCAGGGCCTCGGCCAGCGCCTGGATGTTGCAGGCCACAATGATCTGGT
>CAZIVF010000144.1:0-4027 GCA_964542725.1 uncultured Subdoligranulum sp.
TTGCGCACGGGGGTCATGGTGCGGTCCACCAGGTCGGCGGTCAGCTCGTTGAACTTGGCGCGGGTCAGCGTCATATCCAGATGCTTGGGGCCGGTGGCATCGGCGGTGATGAAGGGCAGGTTGATGCTGGTGGAGGTGGCGCTGGAAAGCTCGATCTTGGCCTTCTCGGCGGCCTCCTTCAGGCGCTGGGCGGCCATCTTATCCTGGCGCAGGTCGATGTTGTTCTCACGCTTGAAGTCCTCGGCCATCCAGTCGATGACGCGCTGGTCGAAGTCGTCGCCGCCCAGGTGAGTGTCGCCGTTGGTGGCCAGAACCTCGGTGATGCCGTCGCCCATCTCGATGATGGAGACGTCGAAGGTGCCGCCGCCCAGGTCGTAGACCATGATCTTCTGGTCGGACTCCTTATCGATGCCGTAGGCCAGCGAAGCGGCGGTGGGCTCGTTGATGATGCGCTTGACGTTCAGGCCCGCGATGGTGCCGGCGTTCTTGGTGGCCTGGCGCTGGCTGTCGTTAAAGTAGGCAGGCACAGTGATGACGGCCTCGGTGACAGTCTCGCCCAGGTAGGCTTCGGCGTCGGCCTTCAGCTTGGCGAGGATCATCGCGCTGATCTCCTCGGGGGTGTAGTCCTTGCCGCCGGCGTGAACCTTCTCGGCGGTACCCATCTTGCGCTTGATGGAGGCGATGGTGTTCTCGGGGTTGGTGATGGCCTGGCGCTTGGCGACCTGGCCGACCAGGCGCTCCCCGTTCTTGGTGAAGCCGACGACGGAGGGGGTGGTGCGGGCGCCCTCGGCGTTGGCGATGACGACCGGCTCGCCGCCTTCCATAACGGCGACGCAGCTGTTGGTGGTACCCAAATCGATGCCAATAATCTTGCTCATATTATATACTCCCTTTCAATTTAGTAAGCTATTGCGTGGGTGGATTCTCTATCGGAACGGGCATCAGCCCGATCTGCCAGCGGAGGAGGAGCGCGGCGCGCCCCGTTTATTCTGCCACAACAACGGTGGCGTGCCGGATGATCTTATCCCCGATCTTATATCCCTTCTGGAAAACCTGCACTACGGTGCCGCTCTCCTGCCCTTCGGCGAGGGGGGCCTGCTGCACGGCGTTCATCAGGTTGGGGTCGAAGGGCTGGCCCAGCGCCTCGATCTCGGTGATATTCAGCATGTTCAGCGCCTGGGCCGCCTTGTCCAGCGTCATCATAACGCCCTTCTTGTAGTTTTCGTCGGCGCAAGCGGCGTTGGCGGCCATATCCAGCGTATCCAAAATGCCGAGGATCTGTGTCACCGCATAGGATACGCCGTCGTTGAACTTCTGGTCCGCCTCGCGCTGGGAGCGCTTGCGGTAGTTATCATACTCGGCGGCGGTGCGCAGCAGCTGGTTTTTCAGGTCGACTGCCTTCTTTTCGGCCGCCTCGATCTTAGCTTTAGCGGCCTCCAATTCCTGGTTCTTCTTGTTGAAGAAGCCCTTCTTGTCGCCCTTATCCGCCGTGCTTCCGGCGGCCTCGGGGGCGGGTTCGGGGGTGGGTTCGGCGGCGGGAGCCTCGGCGGTTTCTGCGGCCTCGGGCGTTACCGGCGCCTCGGTCTCAGGGGTTTTGGTCTCATTTTGTTCGGGGTTCATAGTCGTTCCTCCTATCACGCGCCCTGCCCGGCCATACTCTGGCCCAGCTTGGCTGCGAAATAATCCAGAATGGGGATCATGCGGCGGTACTCCATGCGGGTGGAGCCGATGAGAGCCACCGTGCCGGTCAGCCCACCGCCCGCCAGGTAGCGCTTACTGACGATGCTGGCCCCCGGCATGGTCGGATCGGTATCGCTTCCCAGCTTGGCGGTAATTTTGCCGCCGTCCGGTTCCAGCAGTTCAATGGCAGCCCGGCTGTCCGAGAAAATTTCCAGCAAGGTGCCGAGATTCTGGCGGACGTCCGGCATCCGTGCCAAATACTGCGCCCCCTCCAGGTAAGCCTGGGGTTCGGTATCCACCAGGGCCTGCGCCGCCAACACCACTGGCGCCAGGCGGCGGCCTGCGGCCAGCGCCAGGCTGGCGGTAAGCATGGGATCCATATCCTGCGGCGCCACAAAGGTCAGGCGACCGTTCAGCAGCTGGGCGATCTCCGCAGCGTCGGTGCGAGTCAGGCCGGTCTCCACCCGCGCCACCCGGGTGCGGACCCCGCCGGCGCTGGTCACTGCCAGCACGGCGGCGGAGTAGCGGCCCACCTGCACCACCTCAAAGTGGGCGATGCAGAGATCGGGCGCCTGGGGGGTGGTGATGGCGGCGGCGCATCCGGCGGTTTCCGCCAGGGCGCGGGCGACGCTGCGGGCCAGCTTTTCCGGTTCAATATCCATCTGGCTGAACATCGCATCGATGGCAGCCTGATCCTCATCGGGGAGGGTGATGCTGCCCGGCGCGGTGAGCAGATGGTCCAGGTAGTAGCGGTAGCCCTGGGCGCTGGGTACGCGGCCTGCGCTGGTGTGGGGCTGTTCCAAAAGGCCCAGGCGCGTCAGGGCAGCCATCTCATTGCGGAGCGTAGCGCTGGAGACTGCCATGTCAAAGTAGTTTGCCAGCAGGCCGGAGCCGACCGGTTCACCCCCCATGGCGTAGAGGGCAACGATCGCCTCCAGAATTCGCTGCTTGCGCGCGTCCATCGGCATCCCTCTCATCTCCTTCGGTTTTTAGCACTCTCTATCCATGAGTGCTAATTCTATTATAATCTTTCCGTCCCGCCTGTCAAGACCTTTTTGAAAAACTTCACAAGTTTAACATTTTGGTCATAAACCACTGCTCGCCCGCAGAGGCGCGTGAATACGGCCCCGGCGGCCCTAAGGGCTGCCGGGGCCGTTTGGCTCACTCTTCCAGCCAGCGGGCCAGGAAGTTGGCGGCGGTGGCGATGGCATGGGCGCTCTCAGCGTTGGGGGGCGCGTCCCGGTCGGTGCCTGCCAGCAGCACGCCGCCCTCGATATCGCCGTGGGCGATGATGGGCGAGGCGCAGAGCAGCCGCCGGTCCCCCCGCTCAAAGATGCGGGCGCGTCGAGATGGCTCGTTGGGGGCCAGATACTGCCCGCGCATCGCCAGCAACTCCTCCAATTCCTGGCTGATCGCCCGGCCGACGGCCTCGCTCTTGCCCTGCCCGGTGGCTGCCACAATGTTCTCCCGGTCACAGATCAACACCGGGCGGCCCAGGCTTTTGGCCAGCACTTCGGCGTAGACGGCGGAGAGCTGCTCCAACCCGATCAGCGGCGAATACTTTTTGAAGATGACCTCCCCGTCGGCGGCGGTATAGATTTCCAGCGCGTCGCCCTGGCGGATGCGCTGGGTACGGCGGATTTCCTTGGGGATGACCACCCGGCCCAACTCATCGATGCGGCGCACAATGCCTGTTGCTTTCATAAAGACTTCCTCCCTTGGATAAAATTGCCTCGGTTGTCTTAGTTTGCGGCGATTTTGTTGAAATATGCGCGCCGGTGCGGTATAATGCGGGGAAGAACATCCGATACAGGGGAAATGGATATGGAACTGCTGCAAACAACACTGTGCTACCTGGAAAAGGACGGCTGCTACCTGATGCTGCACCGCATCAAAAAGAAAAAGGATGTGAACAAAGATAAATGGGTGGGCGTGGGCGGCAAGTTTGAATCCGGGGAGGACGCTCTGGCCTGCGCCATGCGCGAGGTGCGGGAGGAGACCGGCCTGACGATGCGCGCGCCGCTCTACCGGGGTGTGGTGGATTTTACTTGCCCGCCCTGGGAGCCGGAGCGGATGCACCTGTACACCTGCGCCGATTTTGAAGGTCAGATGACCGACTGCCGGGAGGGGGTCCTGGAGTGGGTTCCCAAAGAGAAGGTCTGCGAACTGCCCATCTGGCCGGGGGACAAGATCTTCTTTGAACTGCTGGACCGGAACGCCCCCTTCTTCCACTTGGAGCTTTTCTACCGGGGCAACACGCTGGAAAAGGCAGTGCTGGACGGGAAGGAACTGGGCAGATAAAGTGCGCCGGCCTGTTCGAGTCCTCCTATCTTCAACACCAAAACAG
>CAZIVF010000145.1:0-3966 GCA_964542725.1 uncultured Subdoligranulum sp.
GGCACAACGCCGCTCTCCGCCAATGAGTTGGACGCGGTGACGGTGGAGGCAGTGCAAAACGGCCACCTGCTGGGGAACCGTGGCAAAACGCCGGAGATGCTGTACATACCTGCGGCGCTGCGCGAGGAACTGCTGGCGTATGCCCGGGGGCAGGGAATTCGGGAGGGAATCATCTTCCGCTCCCGGGCAGGCACGCCCTACTCCCGCAGCAACGCGACGCTGGAGATGCAGCGCATTGCCCACGACGCGCGGGTGCCGCCGGAGAAAGCCACCCCGCGTGCGCTGAAAAAGCTCTGCCAGCGCACAATGGAGGACATCCAGGAAAAGCTGCGCATTGTGGCCATGCAGAACTACGAAGCCCTGCTAAACAGCGAGCAGCAGGCGATTGGCTGGCAGGAGGGGACACGTCGGCAGGCGAAATAATAAGAAGAAACAGGCCGACAAGTTTTGGCTATGAGAGGCAAACACGAGTGAACGCCGAACCCCTTTTTCAACCGCCTGTTCCCGGAAGACCATCTTGCCGGCAAAATGTGCCGCGCCCGTCTGGCGCGGGGGCAACTACAGTACAAGAAACTTTTTTACATAGCGAATAGGGATGCACCTGCTTTCGGTTTGGCCCAGACAACCCAACCCTAGCATGGTTTGTTCCTGTTCGCTATTCTTTTTTCTATTTCCTGTTACACATCATTGTAACACCTACACTTGCCACTGCCCTTTTTCTTCCCATAGCCTTGCCCTGGGGCAATATAGGGTGTATAATAGGACTATCAATGCCCCGGGGCGGTGGAAGAGACCCAACCCCGCGGCACCGAAAGGAGCGCCGCTGTATGCCGCGTAAGGAAGGCCAAAAACGCAAACTCCTGGTCCTGCTGGACATTCTGGCCCGCGAGACCGACGAAAACCATCCCTTGAGCGTGCCGCGCCTGGTAGAGCTGCTGCAGGCCCGCGGCATTGATGCCGAGCGCAAGAGCGTCTATGACGATATCCAGACCTTGAACGAACTGCCCGACGCCGACTTTGAGGTTGTGCAGCAGCGGGGGAGGGGCGGCGGATACTATATGACCGACACCCCCTTTGAACTGGCGGAACTGAAGCTGTTGGTGGATGCGGTGTACGCCAGCAAGTTCATCACCGCCCGCAAAAGCCGGATCCTGATTGAGAAGCTGGGCCGCTTTACCTCCCGCTACCGGCAGGAGGAACTGGACCGCAAGGTGCTGGTCACGGGGCGGATCAAATCCACCGACGAAAAAATCCTGTACACCGTCGATACGCTGCACAGCGCCATCACGGCGGGCGTGCAGGTGCAGTTTAAATACTGCGACTGGAACCTGCAGAAAAAGATGGAGCCGCGCCACGGCGGCAAGCTGTACAGGGTCAGCCCCTGGGTGCTGGTGTGGGAGAGCGGCAACTACTACCTTATCGCCTACACCGAGGGCCGCCTCAAGCATTACCGGGTGGACAAGATGAGCGGCGTCCACCGCATCGACGCCAAACGGGAGGGCGCGGCGGAATACGCCGAGTTCAACGTCAACGTCTATATGCAGCAGATGTTCGGCATGTTCAACGGCCCCGTCAAACGGGTCACGCTGCGGTGTGAGAACCGCTTTGCCGGGGCGATGCTGGATCGCTTCGGCACCGCGCCGATCCTGACCCCCTGCGGCGACGGGGAACACTTCACCATGACGGTGGAGGTGCAGGTCAGCCGCCAGTTCTACGGCTGGGTGGCGGGGCTGGGGACCGGCGTTGAGATCGTCGGCCCTGCCGATGTGCGGGCCGAGATGCGCCGCACGCTGGACACCCTGCAGAACCTGTACCGGTAAAAGAGGATGGAACCTGTGAAAAAATTTCTGCAGCGATGCAAAACCTGGGCGCCCTGGGTGGTGCTGCTGGCGCTTCTGTGGGCGATGGCGGTGCCTCGGGGCTGGGCCGCCAGCACCGATGTGAGCTACAACATTATGAACGGCGACTTCCAGAACTACAACCCGGTGCGCCGCCTGCTGGCCGGCCAGGCTCCCTACAAGGATTTCGCGGTCTATCTGGGCGCGGGGGAACTGTACAGCGTAGGGGCCGTGCTGCTCTGCATCGGCAACAGCTTTGCAAACAGCGTTTTCTCGGCGGCGGCGCTGACCTGGTTCTTCTATGAACTGCTGGTTTTGGCGGTGGGCATCGCCGTGCTGGGGCGGGGGCGGCAGGCCCGCGCCTTTGCGCTGGCCGTCAGCGGATGGAACTTCCTGGCTCTGATCGGCACGTCGGTACCTTTTGCGGGGTTCATCACCCAATTTTTGGGAATCTCCGGCTATGTGGGGAACAGCGCCCGGATGATCCGCTTCTCCGCTCTGACCCTGCTGGTTCTCACAGTGGCCGCCGGGCTGCATCTCTGGCAGGCGAAGGGGGAGCGCCCGCTGTTCGGCGGGGCGGTCACCCTGCCGCAGAAGCTGCGGGCCGCGCTGCGCTGGCCGCTGCACCCGGCGGTGCTGGTTCCGCTGGCCGCCGGGGCCTTGGTGCCCTGGAGCAACGACGCGGGCGGCGCGGCCTATATAGGGGCGGCGCTGGGCTACGGCCTCTTTTTGATTCGAATTTACAAAAAGGATCTCGCCGCCATCCTGCGCGGCACGCTGGGCTATATCGCCGTCAGCGTGGTGGGCCTGGGCCTCTCGGTCACCGTGGTCAGCTGGGGGCATCCGCTGGCCTGGTGGCGGCAGACCCGCGGCGTCAGCAGCATGCAGACCTGGTACTACGGCTCCGACCCGGCGGCCAAGCTCTGCTACCTCACCGATTTTATCCCCAGCCGGTGGTTTTTCCTCATGCTGGGGCTGTCGGTCCTCTTTGGGGCGGCGGTGCTGCTGGCCAGGGAGCGCCGTGCCGCCGTGCAGGCGGCGGGCTGCCTGACCCTCTGCCTGGGGGCGGCTCTGTGGGAGTTTCTGTACGCCGTCGGCTCCGGCGTGTTGACCGGCACCGATGCGGGCGGCCAGATGGTGCTGGGCCTGCTGATTCCCGCCGCCCTGGCGCTGGCCCTGCGGCAGCTGGCGTCCCGGCTGCCGCTGCCCCGCCCGGCGGCGGGCCGGGCCGTGGAAACCGCCGCGGCGGCGCTGGCCTGCGCGGCGGCGTTCATCGGGGTACGCGCCCAGCTGGCCGATACCGCCCTGGCCCGCCAAACGCTGACCTACCAGCCCGAACTGGGCGGATGGCTGGGGGACCAGGCGGAAAAGCTGGACCGGGAGCGCACCTTGCTGGATGGCCAGGCGGTGTTCAGCACCTACGCCGGCGGCGTTGAGGCGGTAACGGGGCAGTTCCAGCCCACCGGCGTGGACTACATCATCCATGCCATGGGGGACCGCCAGCGGCTGAACTACCTGCTGGCCTTCCAAAACGGTGATTTCACCTATGCCGCCACCCCCAGCCCCAAGGTGGTGACCTATGAGCGGTGGGCGCGCAACGCCAACTGGTTTTTCTACCGGGATCTCTACCGCTTTTGGCAGCCGATGGGTTCCACAACCTTCTGCGGCGGGATGCATCTGTTCTGGCAGCGCGGCGCCGACGGCAACCTGGGGCAGCCCACCGCCGTGACGCTGGAGCAGGTCTCTGCCAGCGAGGTGGTGCTGACGGTGACGGCGGAGGATCCGTCCTTCAACGGCGTGGCCGACGTGACGCTGGACTATAGCCTGGAAACGGGCGCCACCTTCCGCCTCCGCGGCGGGCTACACACCTACCTCCACGCCGAGTGCGTGACCGAGAACGCCCTCTGGGCGGACCGGGGCAAGGAAGGTTCGGCAGACTTTTTCCTGCCGGCGGACCGGACAACCTGGCAGCTGCCTGTGACCATTGCGGACGGCAAGGGTACGGTGGTACTCACCGGCTGGCCCCAGGCGGAGACTGTGCTGACGGTGAACGCCGCCACGGTGAACGCTACTACCATAGATTGGGAATACTTTTTTGAGTAAGGGCGCGCGGCGGATTTGCCGCCCG
>CAZIVF010000146.1:0-3952 GCA_964542725.1 uncultured Subdoligranulum sp.
CCAGGAAGGCGAACCGCGGCTGGTCCTCCGGCATCGCCTCGTACAGGGCGGCCAGGTCCCGGTAGGTGGCGCTGTCGGTCTGGTAGGGGCGGCTGCCGTAGGTTTCCTTGGTGGGGAAGTCGTCCTCAAAATGAGTCTCGTCAAAGCCCAGGGCCAGCCAGGCGGAATCCCGCCGGTAGTTGGAGTTGGTGTAGGGGTGGGCGGCCATCGTGGCGTAGCCCAGATCCTTGAGGTAGCTCACCAGGCTGTTGGCGTTGTGCAGGTTCAGCCAGTTGAAGGGGGTGATGCTGGGCATCAGCATCAGCGAGTTGGAGGTGAGCATCTCGTACTCGCTGGAGTTGGTGCCGCCGCCCACATGGGGGCTGACGGTATGGCCGTACACCGCGCCCGGCAGGTTCTTGGTCACGGGGAACAGTTCCTGATCCGCCTGCAGATCGGTGACGAGAGAGAAGTCGTAGAAACTCTCCGACAGGATCAGCACAATGTCGGGGTAGTCCTCCGGCTCCACCGTGGCGACGGCGGAAACGTAGCTTTCGGCCCTGGCGGCGGCCTCGGCGGCGGCCGCGTCGCTGTAGCCCTCCGGCATGATGATGGGGTTCACCAGCAGCGAGGCGGCCTCAATGGTGCCGGCCAGGTAGCCGTATTTGTAGTAGGTTTCCTGCCAGGCCCAGCCGTAGGTGGCGGCGGGCTTGATGGGCGCGGGGCTGAAATACCCGAAGTAGAGCACCGCGAAGATGGCCGCGCCGCTGCCTGCCAGGCGGATGCCCCGCTGCTTCCAGCTGGCCCGCCTGGGGGCCCCCTGCGCCAGCCGGGCCTGCGCCCAGGCCAGCGCCAGCACCGGCAGGTACAGCGCCGCCAGGGTCACAACGGTGCGGTTGATATGCAGCGTGTAGCTGCCCATCACCTCCGCCGCCGTGCCGATGTTCAGCACGTCCTGGGGCATCAGCGCGGAGCCGTGCAGGTCCCGCGTGTAGTAGTTGACCAGCGCCAGCACCGTGAAAACCGCCCCCGAAACCCCGGTGGCGCGGCTCCATCTGCCGAACACGGCAAAGAGCGCCAGCGTGACGCAGAAGGCGGTCAGCGCGTTCAGCGGCGCGTAGACCGGCCACTGCCCGGCCAGATAGCCCGGCGTGACCCCGTCAGACAGTTCCAGCTGGTACCGCGCGATGAACGCCGCCGCCACCGCCAGCAGGCAGGGCAGGGCGCTGCGGAGAAAAAACGAACGCCGTTTTTCTTGTTGTGTCTGCATTGCGAAAACTCACCTTCCGTCAGGGGCGGTCAGAGGGCAGGCTGCGGGATAAAGTAAGCGTCATCCCGGTGCGCGCCCGAGCCGATGTTGTTGTATTCCAGGGCGTAGTAGCCCCGCACCCAGCCGTCGGCGGAGGAACCCGCCTCCAGCGGGTGCAGAAGGCCGTCGGCAGCCAGATAGGAGGCCAGGTTGGTGAAGGCGGCCGCCTCCCCCCGCATCGCCAGCAGGTAGCTGTAATAGGGCGAGAGGGGCAGCCCCGCCTGCTCCAGCAGCGCGGGGGTCAGCATGCACAGATCCATCCGGTTCAGGGGATCCTGCGGGTTGGCATACCCGGCCTGCGCCAGCGGATAGTTGGCCCAGATCACAAAGGGGGTACACCGTTCCAGCAGCGCCAGGCTCTCCTCATCGGCCAGCGTCTGGTCGGCCACGGCGGTCACAAAGCTGGGGGCGTGGTCGCCCACCATCGCCACGATCACCCGGCGGCCCGTCTCCTCATAGAGTTGGGAGAAGTAGCCGCACAGTTCCCCGAACGCCTGATCCGACAGCGCCAGGCAGGAGAGATACTCGTCCATCTGGTCATTGTACGCCCCGTAGTCCGTTCCGGCGTGGATGGTATCGTACTCCGGCGGGTTCAGATCGTAGCTGCCGTGGGTCTGGATGGTCAGCAGGAAGGAGAAGCGGGGCCGGTCCTCCGGCATAGCCTCATACAGGGGGATAAAATCCTGGTACAGCGCATGGTCGGTGCGGTAATCGGTGCGCAGGCCGTAATATTCCGCGGTGGCAAAATCCGGCAGGAAGCAGGTGATGTCAAAACCGAGGTCGGACCAGGATGCGCCGCGCCGGTAGTTGTAGGACGGCGCGGGGTGGGCGGCCAAGGCGGTGTAGCCCAGGCTCTGCAGATAGCTGCACAGGCTGTGGCTGCCGCCCAGCGCGAGAGAGTTGAAGGGGGTGACGCCCGGCAGCAGCGAGAGGGAGTTGGAGGTCAGCAGCTCATACTCGCTCTGGTTGGTGCCGCCGCCCAGCGAGGGCGAGACGGCATACCCCGCGATGCTGTTGGGCAGGCTGTGCAGCACCGCCAGCGGGTCCGCGTCCGCCTGCAGGTCGGTCACGAGAGAGAAATCGTAGAAGCTTTCCGAGAGGATCAGCACAATGTCCGGGTAGTCCGCCGGGGCGGCCTCCGGCACGGCGCGCAGATAGGCGGCCTGCGCGGCGGCCTGGGCGGCCCCCTCGTCGCTGTAGCCCTCCGGCTTCAGGACGGGATGGAAACAGGTCTGGAAGGCTTCCACCGTGCAGGCAAAGTAGCCGTATTCGTTATAGACATGGCGGCGGTCACAGATCTCGCCGCTCATCGGCTTGAGCGGGAAGGGGCTCAGATACCCCACATACAGGATCGCCGCGCCCGCCGCCAGGCTGCCCGCCCAGCGGGGCAGCCGGCGCGCGGCCCCGCTCGGCTGCAGCCGGGCCTGCAGCCAGGCCAGCAGCAGCACCGGGGCATACAGCGCCGCGATCATCACCACGCGCTTGCTGAGAAACAGGCGGTAGCTGCCCAGCACGTTGGCCGCCGTGGCGGCGTTCAGCAGGTCCTGCGGCACCAGGGGCGTGCCGTGCAGGTCGTAGGTGTAGTAGTTGGCGATGGCCAGCACGGTGAACAGCCCGCCCGAAAGAACGGTGGCGCGGCTCCATCGGCCCAGCAGGGCAAAGAACAGCAGGGTGACGCAGAAGGCCGTCAGCGCGTTCAGCGGCGCGTAGACCGGCCACTGGGCCGCCAGCGCAGCGGCGGGGGTCATGATCGCCAGCGAGACTTGCAGCCATGCCGCAAAACCCGCCGCCACCGCCAGCAGGCAGGGCAGAGCGCTGCGGAGAAAAAAGGCTTTCCAATTTCGGTTTTGCATGGGGATCCGACCTCGCTGTGATAAAATGAGGGGAAGCATACCCATCATTATAGCATGCTTCCCGCGGCAATGCAAAAGATTTGTGCCGCAGGGGGCGGAACGCGGCGGTGGGATACAAAAAAGGGCCGGCCCGCGCGGCAGCGCAGACCGGCCCGACCTATATTCGGAGGCGGAAAAATGGTATACGGGTATATTCGTGTTTCCAGCGCGGACCAAAATGAAGACCGGCAGCGCATTGCCCTGCGGGAAAAGGGGATCCCCCCAAACCGGCTTTATATTGACAAGCAGTCCGGCAGGGATTTTGATCGGCCCAAGTACAGGCAGCTGGTAAGGCGGCTGAAGCGGGGGGATCTGCTCTATGTTCCGAGCATCGACCGCCTGGGGCGCAATTACACCGAGATACAGGAGCAGTGGCGCCTGCTGACCCGCGAGAAGGAGGTGGATATCTGCGTGCTGGATATGCCCCTGCTGGATACCCGGCAGGGCAAAGACCTGATGGGGACGTTTATCTCAGACCTGGTGCTGCAGATCCTATCCTTTGTGGCCCAGAGCGAGCGGGAGAACATACATAAGCGCCAGGCCGAGGGCATTGCGGCGGCCAAGGCGCGGGGCGTCAAGTTCGGCAGGCCGGCCAGCCCCCTGCCGGACAACTTCCGCGAGGTCTGCGCGGATTGGACGGCGCGCAGGCTGACCCTGCGCCAGGCAGCCGAAGCGTGCGGGATGCCCTGCAGCACCTTCTATGCGAAGGCGGCCAAATTCGGGGAGGAAACCGGGTAAGAGCGGGCCGTCTATAAAGGTGTACTTTTATAAA
>CAZIVF010000147.1:0-3938 GCA_964542725.1 uncultured Subdoligranulum sp.
GACTGGGGCGAGCTGTGGGGCATTGCGGACCGCACCAACTACGACCTGGGCCGCCACCAGGAGGCTTCCGGCAAGAGCCTGGAATACTTTGACCCCGAGACCAACGAGCATTACATCCCCTACGTCATCGAGCCGTCCCTCGGCTGTGACCGCGTGGCGCTGGCCTTCCTCTGCGAGGCCTACGACGAGGAGCATCTCGTCGACGCCAAGGGCAAGGAGGATGTGCGCACCGTGCTGCGCCTGCATCCCTATCTGGCGCCCTTCAAGTGCGCGGTGCTGCCCCTCTCCAAGAAGCTGGGCGGCAAGGCGATGGAGATCCGCAGCGAACTGGCCAAGGACTTCATGGTGGACTACGACGACGCCGGTTCCATCGGCAAGCGCTACCGCCGCCAGGATGAGATCGGCACCCCGCTGTGCGTCACGGTGGACTTCCAGACCGTCGGCGACGACAAGACGGAAGCCGACAACTGCGTCACCGTCCGTGACCGCGACACGATGGAGCAGGTTCGCCTGCCCATCAGCGAACTGAAGGACTATATCGCCAAAAAGATCGCGTTCTGATCTTGGGAGGCTCTGGCTGATCCCGCCAGGCGAGCTTGGTTTCAGGGTCTCCCTCATGCTGTGAGGCCGGGGTTTCCCCAGCCTCTTTTGTTTTTTGCCGCAAAAGGGGCGCCGGACGGGCGCGCCGCGTGCAAAAACCGCATTTTTTGCACGGTTTGCGGCAAAAACGACATTTTGTTCTTGTTTTTTCCACATTTACCCTGTATACTGATACGAAGGATCCCTGCCCGCGGCGCCGGCCGGCGGACGGGGGAAACCGGCAACACAGCAAGGAGGCAACCCGATATGGCAAACGAAAAGATCCTCGTCGTAGACGACGATAAAAATATCTGTGAACTGCTGCGTCTCTACCTGGTTAAGGAGGGCTATGAGGTCACTTTGGCCTACGACGGCAACGCTGCGCTGGCCGAGTTTGACAAGCTGCATCCCGATATGATCCTGCTGGACGTGATGATGCCCGGCATGGACGGCTGGGAGGTCTGCCGCAAGATCCGCGCCAAAAACAACACCCCCATCATCATGCTCACCGCCAAGGGCGAGACCTATGATAAGGTCCTGGGCTTGGAGCTGGGCGCGGACGACTACATCGTCAAGCCCTTTGACGCCAAGGAAGTCACCGCCCGCATCAAGGCGGTGCTGCGCCGCAGCGCCGACCAGACCGAGGAGAACAAGGGCGTCTACGACTTTGACAACCTGCACCTGGATATGAACCGCTATGAACTGAAGGTCAAGGGCAAGGTGGTGGAGGCTCCGCCCAAAGAACTGGAACTGCTGGCCTGCTTGGCGGGGCATCCCAACCGGGTGTACACCCGTGACCAGCTGCTGGACGAAGTGTGGGGCTTTGAGTATTACGGCGACTCCCGCACCATCGACGTCCACGTCAAGCGCCTGCGTGAAAAGCTGGCCGATGCCTCCGACCGCTGGAACCTGAAAACCGTCTGGGGCGTCGGCTACAAGTTCGAGGTCAAGGACTGATGCGTCGCCAGACCATCGGCAAGGAGTTTTTTTCGATCATCGCGGCGGTGCTGCTGCTGGGGATCATCCTGATGTGCTGCATCCAGACGGCCCTCTCCTCCGCCTATTTCTCGCGGGAACGGCAGTCCACCCTGACCGCCGTGCTGGACGGCGCCACCTCCCTGAGTACCCGCCTGGCGGCCCAGGGGTCGGTCATCACCCGGCCCATCGATGATGCCGCCCTGCTGGAGAACGCCCGCGAAGGGCTGGAGGTGTTCAACACCGCCTCCGGCGCGGTGGTGTTCGTGGCCGATACCGACGGCAGGGTGTTGCTGCATACCGGCGGTGATGTGTTCAACGACACCCGCATCTCGTCCGCGCTGCTGGAAAAGATGAACGCCGGCGAGGACGTTTTTGAGACAGGCACCCTGGGCGGCGTGATGAACCGGAAATATTACGTCGCCGGGCGGCGCATCGAGGTCTCCGGCTCGGCGGGGTATCTTTTCGTCACCTCGCCCATGGACGGCCTGGTGGAGTACATCAAGGATATGCTGACGATGTTCGCCCTTTCCGGCGCGGTGATCCTGCTGCTGTGTAGCGTGTTCAGCCTGGTGCTGACCCGGCATGTGACCGGCCCCATCGAGGAGATCAGCGACGCCGCCCGCCGGCTGGGCAACGGCGATTTCACCGCCCGTGCGCCGGTGACTGGCTGCGAGGAACTGGCGGACTTTGCCACCACCTTCAACAACATGGCCGCGCGCCTGCAGACCATCGACAATTCCCGGGGGCAGTTTATGGGGAACATCGCCCACGAACTGCGCACCCCCATGACCACCATCAAGGGCTTCATCGACGGTATGCTGGACGGCACCATCCCGCCGGAGGAAAACCAGCGGTATCTGACCATCGTCTCACAGGAGACGGGGCGTTTGGCCCGGCTGGTGCAGAATATGTTGGATATCACCAAGCTGGAGGCGGGGGAGGTCCCCATCCACGCCCGCGCCTTTGACCTGTGGCAGACCGTCACCGACGTGGTGCTGGCCGACGAGCAGCGCATCGAGGACGGAAAAATCGATATCCAGGGTCTGGGCGGCCCGCCGCTGCAGGTTTACGCGGACCCGGACTTTGTCCACCAGGTTGTCTACAACATTGTGGACAATGCCATCAAGTTCACCCCGCCCGGCGGTGTGATCCGCTTTGAGGCCGAGCGGAAGGGCGGCATGGTGGAGGTGTGTATTGAGAACACCGGCGCGGGCATTGCGCCGGAGGCGTTGCCCTTCGTCTTTGAGCGCTTCTACAAAGAGGATCGCTCCCGCGGCATGAACACCCGGGGCAGCGGCCTGGGCTTGCATATCTGCAAGGTGCTGGTCGGCCTTTCGGGCGGGCAGATCCATGCCGAGAGCGAGGAAGGCCAGTGGTGCCGCTTTGTATTCACCCTGCCCGCCGACCCACCTGCCGATGCCCATTGAACCGGTAAGCTGAAAAACGGCAGATCTGCCGCATAAGCAAAGCCTCCCTGGCCCATACTTTGGGCGAAGGAGGCTTTGCTTTATGAAAACACACACACGTTTTGTTTTGGAGCTGGGCTGGGGGCTGGGCCTGGTGCTGACCCTTGTACTTACGCTGGCCGCCGCGTCGCGGCAGGCGGTGGCGCGGGAGGTCTGCGCCGACACGGTACGGCTGCATATCCTGGCCAACAGCGACAGCCTGGAGGATCAGCTGTGCAAGCTGCAGGTGCGGGACGCCATATTGGGGACGATGCAGCAGGCCCTACAGGAGGCCGCCGGCAAGGAGGAGGCCGTCGCGGCCCTGCGGGCGGCGCTGCCCGCGCTGGATTGGGCCGCCCGCCGCGCGGCAGGCGGCCAGGCCGTGACCGTGCGCCTGACCGAGGATGCTTTTGACGCCCGCGACTACGGCGGTTTCTCCCTGCCCGGCGGGCAGTACACGGCCCTGCGCGTTGAGCTGGGGCAGGCAGGCGGCCACAACTGGTTCTGCGTGCTGTACCCGGCGCTGTGCGTCTCCGGCGCCACGGCCGAGTACCCTACCGAGGCGGAAAACGCCCTGGTCTTTGGCGAGTACGAGGTCCGCTTCGCCCTGTGGGACACAGTAAAGCGGCTGGCAGACAGGTGAGGCCGGCGAGGCCCTGCCGCCGCCAGGATAAAATCAGACCGTCAAGCCCGAAAAGGGATTGACGGTCTATTTTATCTTCGGCGGGTTGCGCGTGGGTGTATCCGGCTCTACATAGGTGATGATATCCTCCACGCGGCAATGAAAGATGTTACAAAAATCATCAATCTTGGCGGTGGAAATCCCCTGCCCCTTGCGGATGCGGTCAATGGTTCCGCTGCTGATATTGTGTTTGTGAATCAAGGTGTAGGTGCTTTCGCCGCAGCGCCGCATGGTCTGCCAGAATTTATCGTATA
>CAZIVF010000148.1:0-3913 GCA_964542725.1 uncultured Subdoligranulum sp.
CCGTCGCCTGCGCCGTCGCCGCCTCCCAGGTGGATTGATCGGAACCCTCTGCGGGCAGATCCAAGCCCCCAGCCTCATCGGTTGGGGGCTTTTTTGCTTTGCCGCCAACGGCAGCCCCTCGACGGTTTAGCGGGGCTGCGCCGCGGGTCATCCCCTTCGCTGGGCCAGTTCCCGCACGTTGGCTTCCACGCGGCGCTTGTTCAGCGGGTAGAGGAAAAGCAAACTCAGCGCCACCGCCAGAAACCCAACCAGGGGAGCCAGGCAGGCGATGGCAAAGATGCGGCGGGTCACAGCCGGGTCAAAGGCGGTAGACTCGGTGTAGCCGATGGCGCTCAGCAGCGCGCCGGTCAACCCGGAGGAGAGCGCCTGCCCCAGCTTGCGGGCGAAGGAGTACACCGCATAGATGGTGCCGTCCTCCCGGCGGCCGGTGCGCACCTCGGCGTCATCGATGACATCGGTGATCATCGCCCAGATGACGGTGTTGAAATACCCCATGCTTACATACGCCAGCGTGAAGAACGCTACATAGCCGTAGGCGCTGGCCGGGCGAACCAGATAGCACGCCAAATAGATGGCCGCGCCCGCCAGGGAAGATACCACCGAAAGCTCCTTCTTGCCGAACCGCTTGGAGAGCCGGCCCGCCGTGGGCGCGCAGACCGCCAGCATCGCCAGGCTGCCAACCAGGGAGGAGAGCGCCTGCGCCTCCACGTTGCCGTAATAGTTGGGGAAGACGAAGTTGGACATGCCGCTCATCGTCAGCATGGAGAGCAAAATAAAGATCGCCGCCGCAATGATGCCAAGCAGC
The DNA here is from genome assembly GCA_964542725.1 of uncultured Subdoligranulum sp. Taxonomy (GTDB): domain Bacteria; phylum Bacillota; class Clostridia; order Oscillospirales; family Ruminococcaceae; genus Gemmiger. The sequence continues at coordinate 806 of CAZIVF010000148.1, forward strand.
GCCCGGTTGGCAGCAAGGCTGTGCAGTATGCCGCCGATGTCCAGCTTTTCCCGCTTGGCATCCAGCACCACCCGCTCCCGCACCAGATTGTAGCATAAAAAGTAGCACAGCACCGCCAAAACGCTGAACACCCCCGCGATGGCGGTCATCCGGGGGCCGGAGAGGACGCTCCTGCCGTCCACCGTCACATAGGCCACCAGAGGCGTGCCGGTGCCGATGACCAGCCCTGCCAGGGTGCTGCCGATGGTCCGCCAGGTGGAAAGGGAGGTCCGCTGGTCCGGGTCCGGCGTGATGGCCGATGCCATCGAACCGTAGGGGATGTTGATAGACGTGTAAAACACCGAACCCCACAGGATGTAGGTGGCGAACATCCAAACCATCTTGAACCCGTAGGGCATGCCCGCCAGCCAGGACTGGTAGATCAAAAAGGAGGAGGCCGCCACCGGCCCGCTCATCCGCAGGAGCCAGGGCCGGAACCGCCCGGCGGGGGTCAGGCGGGCGCGGTCGACGATCTGCCCCATCCCCACATCGGTGAAAGCGTCCACAAAGCGGGCCAGCATCATCAGCAGCCCCACGGCGGCGGGGGCGATCCCCATCACGTCGGTGTAAAACTTCATCATGAAGCTGGAGGAGAGGATAAAGGTGAAATCGTTGCCAAGATCGCCGAACATATAGCCGAGTTTATCGGCCATGCCGAAAGGACGTGCTCCGCCGGCTGTGCTTTCAGACATAGTATCGCTCCTTCTTGCAAGTGATAGCCTGCCGCCCTCCGCGGGCGAAAAAAGCGCCGCCGGGACACCCCGGCGGTGCGGCATATTCAGTATTGGTAGTTCTTTTGCTGTGTAATCAGGAAGAAACTGGTCAGCGCCAGGGAGAGCACCTCCGCCGCCACGATGGATACCCAGATCCCCTCCAATTCGAACAGGGCGGGCAGCACTTCGATGACGATCACCTGAAACACCAGCGTGCGCAGGAAGGAGATCACCGCCGAGACCGGCCCGTTGTTCAACGCAGTGAAGAAAGCCGAGCCGAAGATGTTGATGCCCGCCGGCGCAAACTCCAGCGAGAAGATGCGCATACCGTGAACCGTCAGGGCCAGCAGCCCGGCGTCATATCCCACAAAAAAGCGCGCCAACACCGGCGAGAGGGCGAAGGAGACGGACCATCCACCGTGCCGACCGCCCCCAGCGCCATTAAAAGCGGTGAGATCAGATCGATGGCGGCGAAGGAAACCTTCTCAACAAAGTTGGAGACGTACAGCCCGTCCACCACGCTGTAGATCGAGGTGAAGAACATCATCACGATGGACGGCGCGACGAACCGCAGCAGCTTCGGCAGGGTGAAGTGGTCGGATAGTTGGATATGCATGGTGCCTCCTTCATGTGTACAGGGAGTATAGCAGAAGAAAATTTTAATATCAACAAATACTTTTTATTTTATTCCAAAATATTTTGCCCCTGCGGGCAGGGACTGCCGCCGACATCCGTGGCCGGGCCGGTTCGCCGCAGAGATAAGGCGGGAAAACCGGAAAAAGGCCTTGACAGCCAAAGCATTGTCCATTATTCTTGAAATAAGAGAAAAGGTGCATAAAAACTATGCATACTGCCGCGCTTGGCGCCCGGCCAGCCCGGCGGTCTGCCGATTTCAGAAAGGACGGCGGCAATCTTTATGAAAAGCAGCGGTAGCGGCGGCATCAAAGCGGCGATCCTGACCATATCGGTGGTGCAGATGGGGACCAACGCCATCTCCCCAATTTTGGCGGATATCGCCGCCGCGTTCCCCCAGGCGGGCAGTTCCAGCATCCAGCTTCTGATGACCTTCCCCAGCCTGTTTGTCATTGCGTTCAGCCTGCTGGCGGCCTCGCTGGCCCGGCGGGTTCCCAAAAAGTGGATCGCGGCGGTGGGCTGCGGTCTGTTCTGCCTCAGCGGCGTACTCTCCTTCCTGTTCCACGGGGCACTGCCGCTGTTGTTCGCCTGGGCGGCCATGATGGGCGTTGGCATCGGCCTAGTGGTCCCCATGGCCACCAGCCTGGTCAACGACTGCTTCAACGGCCCCCAGCAGGCGCAGATGATGGGCTGGCAGTCCAGCGCGGCCAACGTGGGCGCCATGCTGATGACCTTCCTGGGCGGGCTGCTGGCCGCCGTACATTGGAGCTGCAACTATCTGGTGTACCTCATCGCCCTGCCGGGGCTGCTGTTGGCCTCCCTCTGCCTGCCCGCAGCGGCGGGGCGGCAGGACGCCGCGCAGCCGGAGGATGCCCCCCGGCAGGCGGGATTTCTGTCTCTGCTGGGGCGGCGGCCCATCCTGGTAGGGTGCCTGCTGTCGGCTGCGGTGACAATGCTGTTCAACACCGCGCCCACCAATTTAAGTATGTTCGTCACCGAAAAAGGCATCGGCAGCGCTGCCCAGGCCGGCACCGCCACCACGCTGCTGCTGCTCAGCGGCACGGTGGGCGGGCTATGCTACGGCTGGCTCTCTGCCCGTTTGGGGCGGTATGTGATGGTGTTCGGCTTCGGCATGCTGGCTTTGGGGCAGCTGGTCTGCTCCTTCGCGCCCAGCATGGCGGTGGTCTACCTGGGCTGCCTGCTCTGCGGCTGCGCCATCAGCACCGTCATGCCTGCGGTGATGCTCCATATGGCCGCCCATTCCGGCGGCAACCCGGCGGCCACCTCGGCCCTGGCCATGTCCGCCAGCAACCTGGGCGGCTTCTGCTCGCCGGCCATCACGGTGGCGGCACAGGCCGTTACCGGCGGCGCGTCGGTCAGCGCGCGGTTTGTGCTCAGCGCGGCCTGCGGCCTGCTGGCAGCCCTGCTCACCGCCCTGATGGTGCATGCTGAGAACCGAAGCAAAAGCTGAAGGAACCCAGTGGCAAGGTAACGCTGCCCCCGCCACTTTTCTTTTGGCTGGGGCTTGATTTTTGCGGGCCGGTATATTATAATGACTGAGTACCAGCGAGCCGGTGTGTTGGAATTGGCAGACGAGACGGACTCAAAATCCGTTGGTGGTGACACCGTGTGGGTTCGACCCCCACCACCGGCATAAAACCAGGCCCCCATGGCGTATCCCGCCATGGGGGCCTGGTTTTATGTTCCGGTGATGAGGGGTCGA
>CAZIVF010000149.1:0-3786 GCA_964542725.1 uncultured Subdoligranulum sp.
GCCCGCCGTTTTCCCGTTTCGACAGACTATGCACCCCTTTGGCGCTACAATGCCGCCAGAGGGGATTTTTTATGCTGGATTTTTTACCTGTGCTTTTGGGCAGCGATGCCAACGTCTACGGTATGGCCCGCAGCTTTTACGAGGCGTACGGCGTGACCGCTGCCGCCGTCTGTAGGCGGGTGCTGCCCGCCGCCGCCCGCAGCCGCCTGGTGCGCATCGCCGTGGTGGAGCCGCGGCTGGAGGAGGACGGGGTCTTTGTTCGCACGCTGGTGGATTTTGCCAAGCGGCAGCGCACAACGCTGCTGCTCATCTCCTGCGCTGACGGCTACACCGTGCTGCTGGCCCGCCACCGGGAAGCGCTGGCGCCCTATTACCGCTTTGCCTGCCCGCCGCTGGAAACGGTGCTGGCGCTGGACGACAAAGCGGGCTTCTATGCCGCCTGCCGCGCCCACGGCCTGCACTGCCCCCGGACCAACCGCTGCACGGCGGAAAACTGGCCCCAGGCCCGGCCGCCCTGCGGGTACCCGGTCATCCTCAAGGCGGCGGATTCCCCCGCCTACTGGAACTGCCGGTTCCCACACAAGAAAAAGGCGTTCCTGGCACATACTAGGGAGGAGCAGCAGGCGATCCTGGCGGCAGTATATGGCAGCAGCTACCGGGGCGAGATGCTGCTGCAGGAATATATTCCCGGGGACGATAGCTGCATGCGGGTGGTAAACGCTTACTGCGGGCAGAACGGCGAGGTGCGGATGCTGGCGCTGGGACGCCCCCTGCTGGAGGAGCAGACCCCCGAGGGCATCGGCAATTATGCGGCCATCCTCACCGGGCCGGAGCAGAACGATCCCGCGCTGCTGGCGGCGCTGGGGGACTTCCTGCAGGCGGTGGGCTGGCGCGGGTTCGCCAACCTGGACCTGAAGCAGGACCCCCGCACCGGGCGGTATATGCTGTTTGAACTGAACCCCCGGCAGGGGCGGTCCAGCTACTACGCCACGGCGGCGGGCTGCAGCCTGGCCCGATTTGCGGTGGAGGATCTGCTGCTGGGGCAGGGAAGCGGCTGCACCGTGGCCCAGGGGGAATGTCTCTGGCTCACCGCGCCCTTCGGCGTGGTGCGGCGCTATGCCAAAAATGCGGCGCTGCTGGCCCGCGCGGCGGAATTGAAGCGCCGGGGGCTGTGGGTCCATCAACTGTACTGCCGCCGCGACGCCGGGCCGACACGGATGCTCTGGCTGCTGCGCAGCCAACTGAACTACCGCCGCAAAATGGCCCGCTGGTACGGCAACAAAAGCCTGCGCGAGTGAGGCCGCCGGAGGCTTGGCGGCGGGCGCGTCCCGGGCGGGAGGAGCCGACGGCGCACCCGGCGGACGGCGCACCGACCCCGCAGAGAAATTGGTTCACCGGTTCCTGAAGATTCGTGAGAGGAGGATCGCCTATGTGCGGCATCACAGGCTTTGCCGAAGCGAGCCACGATCCCGCCGCCGCCCGGGAGATCGTGCAGAAAATGGCGGACCTGATCCGCTACCGCGGCCCGGACGGCGAGGGCTACTATGCCGATGAGCAGGTGGCGCTGGGCCACCGCCGGCTCTCCATCATCGATCTGGCGGGCGGCGCCCAGCCCATGTTTAACGAGGATGGCAGCCTGGCGGTGGTGTTCAACGGCGAGATCTACAACTTCCGGGCGCTGCGGGCGGAACTGCAGGCTGCCGGGCATACCTTTGCCACTGCCTCCGATACGGAGGTTCTGCTTCACGGCTACGAGCAGTGGGGCCAGGCCCTGCCTGCCCGGCTGCGGGGAATGTTCGCCTTTGCGCTGTGGGATACCCGCACCCGCACGCTGTTCGGTGCGCGGGATTTGTTCGGCATTAAGCCCCTGTACTATTACCGCAGCGGGGGGCGGTTCCTCTTTGCCAGCGAGATCAAATGCTTTTTGGCTCATCCCGGCTTTTGCAAACGCCTTAATGAGCGCCGCCTGCCGGACTACCTGAGCATAGAGTATCTTCCGGACGAGGAGACCATGTTTGAGGGGGTCTATAAGCTGCCCGGCGGCCACCGTTTTGCTTGGCGGGATGGGCAGCTGACCGTTGAGCCGTATGCCGAGATTCGCTACCACATCGACGAAGCCCCCGCCGGGGCCGAGTGGGCTGACCGGATCATGGATACCTTTGCCCGCAGCGTGGCGGCCCATCAAATCGCCGATGTGGAGGTGGGCTGCTTTTTGTCATCCGGCGTGGATTCCAGCCTGGTGGTCAGCCAGGTGGCAGCGGGAACGCCCCAGGTCAAGAGCTTCTCGGTGGGGTATGCGGAGCAGCGCTACTCCGAACTGCCCTGCGCCCAGGCGTTCAGCCGTGCCGTTGGGGTACCCTGCATCGCCAACACGGTGGACGCGGAGCAGTTCTTCGCCGCCAACCGGCTGATCCAGTGGTATCTCGACGAACCGATGCCCAACCCGGCGGAGGTTCCTTTGTATTTCCTGGCGCAGAATGCCAGCCGCCATGTAAAGGTCGTGCTCTCCGGCGAGGGGGCGGACGAACTGTTCGGCGGCTACCCGCTCTACTGCCAGGGAGTACACTTTATGCGGTATGAGCGGATGCTGCCCGTCCCGCTGCGACGGGCGCTGGGGGCCGCCGCATCGCGGCTGCCGGCGGGGGTGAAGGGCCGGAACTTCCTGGTGCGGGGCGGCATGGAACCCTGGCAGCGCAGCCTGCGGGCCAACTATGTTTTTGGCGGCCCGGCGGAGCGGGATGCGCTGCTGAAAAAGCGCTATGACGCGCCGCCGCCCGAGGAGACATTCAAACCCTGGTTTGACCGGGTGCCGGAACTGGACGAACCCACCCGCCTACAGTGGGTGGATATGCACACCTGGATGCCCAACGATATCCTGCTCAAGGCGGATCGGATGAGCATGGCAAATTCGCTGGAACTGCGGGTGCCTTTTCTGGATCGGGAGATGCTGGAACTGGCGCTTTCTATCCCGCTGCGGTACCGCTGCACCGGCAGGAATACCAAGCTGGCTCTGCGGGCCGCCGCCGCCCGTACCCTGCCCGCCCAGGTGGCGGAGCGCAAAAAATTGGGCTTCCCGGTACCCCTCAACGATTGGCTCCGGCAGGAAAAGTACGCCGCCCAGGTACACCGCGCCTTCATGAGCGACGAAGCGGCGCAGTTTTTTGATACCAAGGCCCTCTGCCGCCTGCTGGAAACCCACCGGACGGGCCGCGCCCACAACATGACCAAGATATGGAGCGTCTACTCCTTCCTGCTGTGGTACCGCCTGTATTTTGTGGAGAGCGCGCCGCCACCGGAGATTTACGAGCCGAAGAAAAAAGTGTTTCCGGATGCTTGACAAATCCTGCCTTCTATGGTAATATAACCCATGCAGCATGCCCCTAAGGGCAAGACCCGCATGCGCCCGTAGCTCAGCTGGAGAGAGCAACTGCCTTCTAAGCAGTGGGCCGGGGGTTCGAGTCCCTTCGGGCGCATCTTTTGCATGGTGCCTATGGCGCAGTTGGTTAGCGCGCCAGATTGTGGCTCTGGAGGCCGAGAGTTCGAATCTCTCTAGGCACCCCACCAAGACCGTACAAAAGTACGGTCTTTTTTTGGAAGTTCTGAACCGCTCCTGCCCCGCGAACCCGGTTCAGAGGTTCCTTGCAATGGGCCGTAGCCAAGTGGTAAGGCATCGGACTTTGACTCCGACATTCGTGGGTTCGAACCCCGCCGGCCCAATAAAAGCAGCACCCCCGCCGAATCCCGGCGGGGGTGCTGCTTTTATTTCGGGCCGTCGAGGGTTCGAAC
>CAZIVF010000150.1:0-3785 GCA_964542725.1 uncultured Subdoligranulum sp.
ATTTGAAAATGTTATAAAGGATACGAGTGTTAGGGCAACACCGCATAATTCAAAGTGCCGATACGGCGAGCGAGAGATGCCGACAGCTAAGAGAAAAGCGCAGTTGAACCTGTATGGTTCAACGAGCATTTTCTCAACGCTGGCGGCGTCTCGCAGCCGCCGGAGCGGTGCTTTAGGCGTAGCCGCGAATTGTGCGGTGTTGCCATAATATTCGTATCATTAAATTTTCGCCCAACGGGCTCACCCTTAACGCCTGACTCTTAACCTCTCCTTCAGGGGTTGTATTTTCCCGCCAGGGTGGCGAACAGCACCTTCAGCAGTTCGCTGTTGCCCTTCACGCCGCTGATCTTGGTGGGGGTCCTGCCGCTGGCCGGGTAGGCGCGCGTCACCGGGACCTCGCAGGCTTTCAGGCCCAGCTGGGTGGCGCGCACGCTCAGGTAGGCCAGCAGCTCATACCCCACAAAGATATCCCGCAGCGGCTTGACCTCCGGGTGGGTCAGGTATTCCCGGCTGTAGGCGCGGTAGGCGTTGGTCGTATCGGTGAACCACTGCCGCGCCGCCAGGCTGATGACCGGCGCGTGGATCAGCCGCACCGCCGCATAGCGGCTGGGCGGGGTGTTCACCGCCTTGCCGCCCCGCACGAACCGGCTGCCCTGCACCAGGTCGTACCCCTGGCGCAGCTTGTCGATAAACGTTGGCACATCCTCGATGGAATCCTTGTTGTTGCCGTCGATGGTCAGCACGCCCCGGTAGCCGCGCTCCAGCGCAAAGCTGATACCCATGCGCAGCTGCGCCCCCTGCTTGCCGGGGCCGGTCTTGACGAGCAGCGTGTTCACGCCGTAAAGCTGCAGGGTCTCCGGCTTCATGCTGCCGTCGGTGGAGCCGCCGTCACAGAGGATGATGTCGCACAGCGCATCGATCCCCGCCCGCTGGGCGCGGCCTAGTTCGGTCAGGATGCGCGCGCCCTCGTTGATAACGGGGATTAGCAGGCAGTAGTCACTGTTCCTGCCGGCAAACTCCGCCGCCCGGTAGGCCGGCACGCCGGGCTGGCCGGGCACGGCATAGTCAATCCTATTCATGCAAATACCTCCGCAATGTAGTCGATGGTTCGCTTTACCGTCTCCACGTCGGTGCGGCCCATCTCCACCGAGACATAGCCCTTGTAGCCCACCGCGCCCAGCAGCAGCGCCAGTTCCCGGTGCTCCTGCCGTTTCCCGATGGGCTGCAGGCCCGGCTCGCTGATGTGGATGTGGCTCACATAGCCCAGGTCATCCACAAAGTCCCGCAGCCGCTCGCCCTGGGCCAGCATGGTGGAAAGATCCAGGTTGACGGCCAGGCCGGGGTTGTTCAGCCGCTTGACCAGGGCGAACGCCTCCGCCGTGCCATTGAGGAAATTGGTGTAGACAGGCGGGTTGGCCTCGATGGCCAGCCGCACGCCGTACCGCGCCGCCAGGGTCCCTGCCCTGTCAAAGAAGGCGTCGGCGGCGCGGGGGCTGGTCCCCTGGGGCAGGGCGCGGTTCTTGGGGCAGCCGAACACCAGCGAGGGGCAGTTCAGCGCGTGGGCGAACTGGTAGGCCCCGGCGGTGTAGTCCAGCAGCTCCTCCGCCCGGGCCGCGTCGAAGATCGAGCCGGTCTGGCCGTACCAGATGCTCTGGATGCTGGGCACGCAGAAGCCCCACCGGCTGCGCAGATAGCCGCCGAAGAGGGCCGCGCCGTTCAGATTATCGTAGGGAGCTTCGGGGAAGAGGCGGGTGGGGGCCAATTCCAGCCCGGTGAACCCCGCCTGCCGCATGGCGGCGTACACCGCCTCATCGTCCTCCTTCGCCCAGGCGATGTTGGAGATCGCTAGCTTTATCTTACTCATACAGCCTGCTCCTTTCGCGCCGCGCTCAGACCCACGCCGCCATAAAGCGGCGGATGTCCGCCAGTTCCTCCGCCGTGCTGCACAGGTAGTCCTGCGCGCCGGGGGTCAGCGCGGCGGCGTAGCGGCTGCGCAGATCGTAATCGAAGGGCGGTTTTTCCAGTTCGTTGCGCCAGTCGTTCCGGCCCGTCACCGCCCGGTAGACGGCGGCAGCACTCACCGGCGGGGTGGTCAGGTTGAGCAACGTCAGCCCGGCGTCCAGCGCCTTTTGGATGTCGCCCCACAGGCGGCCCAGGTTGTAGAACTGGTAGCGGCTGCGGGAGTCGGTAAAGGCCAGAGCGTTGAACCCCGCCGCCTCGAACCAGGCCCGCAGCGCGGCGGGGTCCGCCCGGCCGTTCAGCTTGTAAAAGCCGTTGTCCGCCAGGGTGTAGGCCCCGCGCACCAGTTCGCTGCGGGCAGCCAGTTCCTCATACTTGGCGGGGCGCAGCATTGCCGGCGTGACGGTGTGCAGGTCGTACAGGAAGTTCTTTTTCAGCCCCCGCCCGTACAGGGCGGGCAGCCGCACGATGAGGCAGCCGGGGTGGTCCTCCCGGGTCCACCGCTCCAGCTGCAGGCGGTTCCTGCCGTAGGCGGGCAGCCCTTCCTCCGGCATGGGGCTGGCTTCGTCCCTGCCGCGGCTGTCTGCATAGACGGCGATGGAGGAGATCAGCACCAGCTTTTTCGGCGCGATGCGGCGCAGGTTTTCCCGCGCGGCGGCCATCACGGCCAAGTCGGCCTCCGGGTCGGCATTGGCCAAAAACATCGCCGCCGGCACCCCGGCATAAACGCAGAGATCCGGCTCCGCGCCGTACTGCGCGGCAATATCCGTGGAATGGCAGGCGGCGGAAAAGCGGTGCTTTGCCGCCAGGTTGCCCCCCACAAACCCCGTCGAACCGACCAGAAGATCCTGCGCCATGGTATATGCCCCCAATTTTTCATAGTAAGCTATTTTTCATTATACTCGATTCGGCAGGGAAAAGCAACGGCCCGCGCCTGTAAATCCGCAGGAGGCATACCGGAATGGGAACAGCACCGCCCAATTCAAAGCGCCTGCTGTGGGTGGGAGATGCCGGCCGGCAGAGAAATCTCCCTCAAACCAAGGAGGGAGGAGTTGCTGTGTGCATAAAAAGCGCACAGCAACCCCTCCCCTGTTTCTTTTACTCTTTCCCCTAGCTTCCTTCCCCTCTCCCCCTATACTGCCGGGGCGAAAGCCCGTAGGCCTGCCGGAACGCCTGGTAAAACCGGCTCAGGCTTTGAAAGCCGGCAGCGTAAGCGATATCCACCACCTTTTGGTCCGAGTGACGGAGAAGATTGGCCGCGTAATTCAGCCGGTGGGCGTTCAGGTAGGCGGTGGGGGTCACGCCCAGATACTTTTTGAAGCTGCGGCAGAGATGTTCCTTGGTGCGGCCGCTGTAGGCCACCATCTCCGGCAGGCCCCAGTCAAAGTTCTCGGGGGCGTCCAGCCGTTTCAGCAGGTCCTCCAGCCAGGGCGGGCTGGTCATGGCGCGGGCCGGAGCGGGCGCCGGGCGGAGATACTGCGTCACGATCTGGAACACCATCTGGCGCAGCGCCATGGCGGCAGTGCGGGGGTCGCCGGCGGGTAGCAGGTTCAGCCTCTCCAGCCGGGTCTGCAGCAGCAGCGTCTCGCCGGGCGTCAGCACCGCAAGGGGCGGCGCGTCGGCGCGCCGCAGTTCCCGCTCCCCCTCCGGATCGCCCAAGTAGGTGAACAGGTCGGTGATGACCCGGGCCGGAAAGGCAAGGTTGATGTAGGTGCAGGGGCCTTCGGCGGCGCGGGTGTGACGGTCCCCGGGGCGCACCAGAATCAGCGATCCCTTGTGCAGGCGGGCACTCCAGCCTTCCACCTGCACCTCCATGCAGCCGCCGG
>CAZIVF010000151.1:0-3662 GCA_964542725.1 uncultured Subdoligranulum sp.
TTTATCGTTGGCGGAAACGGGCCAGGAATTCCTGTGTGCGGGGATTTTGGGGATGCTCAAAGATCTCCTCGGGCGTACCCTCCTCGGCAATAACGCCGTCGGCCATATAGACCACATGGGTGGATACATCCCGGGCGAAGGCCATCTCATGGGTGACAACAATCATCGTCAGCCCCTCGGCGGCCAACTGGCGCATGACGGCCAGCACCTCCCCCACCATTTGGGGATCCAGGGCGGAGGTAGGTTCGTCAAAAAGCAGCACCTCCGGCTGCATAGCCAGAGCGCGGGCGATAGCCACTCGTTGCTTCTGCCCGCCGGACAGCTGCCGGGGCTTGGCGTTGACATAGGGGGCCATGCCCACCTTTTCGAGATTTTTCATAGCGGTGGCACGGGCGGTCTCTTTATCCTGCTTGAGGACATGGATCAGGCCGGTGGCGCAGTTTTCCAGTACCGTCATGTTGTTGAAAAGGTTAAAGCTCTGGAACACCATCCCCACCTTGGCGCGGTAACCGCTGGGTTCAAAGCCCTTCGCGGTGATGCTGCTGCCGTGGAAGAGGATGGTCCCCGCAGTGGGGTCCTCCAGCAGGTTGATGCAGCGCAGCAACGTTGATTTGCCGCTGCCCGAAGCCCCGATGATACAGGTGACATCGCCGGCGTCCACCGTGAAATCCACATCCCGCAGCACCACATGGGTCCCGAAGCTCTTGGAAAGGTGGCTCACCTCAATGATATGCTCAGACACGGCTCACGCCCCCTTTCACATCCAGATTGGGATCCTCATGCGCGGGGTCAGGAACGTTATGGGTGCCGCTGGTGTAGGCCAGCGTATCGGTGGTGTTCAGGTCGTAGTTCTGAGGGCCGTCCAACTTTTTCTCCCACAGGCGGAGCAGATGGCTGGCGATCAGCGTCATCGTCAGGTAGATGAGCATGACGATGCAGGCGCTCTCAAAATAAGTATACAGCGCGCCGACCACGCTTTTATGCACAAAGAACAGGTCGGTGATGGAAACGACCGACAGCACCGAGGTATCCTTGATGTTGATGATAAAGTTGTTGCCGATCTGGGGGATGATGTTTCGCAGTGCCTGGGGCAGGATGACGTAGAGCATCGTCTGCAGATGGTTCATGCCGATGGCCTTGGCGCCCTCGGTCTGGCCGGGATCGATGGCGGCGATGCCGCCGCGCACCGTCTCGGCCATATAGGCGCCGGTGTTGATGGAAACCACCAGGAAGCCGGTATTCCACATCCCCATCTTAATGCCGAACATCTGCATCAGGCCGTAATAGATGAAAACGGCCTGAACGATCATCGGTGTACCGCGGAACAATTCCACATAGCAGCGCAGCACGGCGCGCAGCAGCTTCAGCAGGAACCGCTTGGGGGCGGAATCCCGCTTTTTATCGATGGGGATGGTTTGCAGCACACCCACGGCGAAGCCGATCAGGCAGCCGAAGAAGGTCCCCACCAGCGCCAGCAGCAGCGTTGTGCCGGCGCCGCGCAGATAAGAGTAACCGTACCGCTGCAGCACCTCGGCACAGGAGGTCAGGAATTCCATGGCGTTTTCTCCTTACTGGCCGCGCTTATTCGCTCAGCGGCTGAACCGAGATGGCCTCGGCCATCATGGTGTTGTAGTCTTCCTCTGTCATGGTGGCCAACACCTCGTTGATGGCGTCGCACAGGGCGGTGTTGCCCTTCTTCATCGAGACGCCGATGTTGATATCCTCCTGGGAGACCTGGAAGTCCTCGTCGCCGCCGCCGAAGTCCAGCATGACCAGATCGGGGTAGGCTACCAGGGCGGCCTGGCCGGTGGGGCGGTCGGTGACGACGATATCGCAGGCGCCGCTGTTCAGCGCCACCAGCATGGCGGGGGCGGTCTCCTGCGCGGGCAGGATGGTGGCGTCGGGGATCTGGGGCAGGCAGTTATCGTACCAGATGGTACCCAGCTGGCTGGTGGCGATGGCGCCGCTCAGGTCCGCCACGCTGGCTGCATCGGCAAAGGCGCTGTCTTTCTTGGTCAGGGTGATGATGGTGGCGTAGTAGTAGGGGTCGGAGAAATCCACCTTCTTGGCGCGCTCGGCGGTGATGGACTGACCGGCGATGACACAGTCCACGTCGCCGCTGGTGACGGCGGGAATCAGGCTGTCCCAGTCCAGCTTGACGACCTGGACCTCCTGGCCCAGCGCCTCACCGATCTTCTTGGCCATCATGACGTCATAGCCGTAAGCGTAGTCACTGGAATCGCGGATCGGCACGGCACCGTTGTCGTCGTCGCTCTGGGTCCAGTTGTAGGGGGCGTAGGCACACTCCATCGCAACGGTCAGAACGTCGGGGTTGCCGTCCCCGTCGGGGGCAGCGGCGGCCGCAGAGGTATCGGCGGCGCTGCCGGCGGTGCTTGCGCTGCTGCCGCAGGCAGCCAGCGCGGCGAGCATGGCTACGGCCATACCCATGGATGCGAATACTTTCAGTTTCATGTGTTCCCTCTCCTCAAGTCTGTTCAATGGTTAGATATCTCTGACAAAAGCCCCGGCGTTCCGCTGGAACACCGGGGCGAATGGTCAGACTACACCCCCGGCGCAGGATCAAACCGCCCCTTTGCGGATGTATAAGTCGATTTTAGAACGGTTTTGATTGTTTGTCAAGCGAAAAGACGGTATTTTTGCTTTTTTTGCCCTTTTTGCCGGAATATGGTATACTGTATTCATTATCCTTCAAAGAGAGGGGCGCCGGGACATGGTGAATATGAAGGATCTGTTGGATCTGCAGATCACCATTTTTCTGCTGATCGCAGCGGGGTATATTCTGACCAAGGCGGGGGTGTTGCCCGCCGCCGCCCGCAAGCCGCTGAGCAATCTGGTGATCGATTTTATCCTGCCCTGCAACATCATCGTTTCCTTTATGATGGAATTCAACGCGCAGGTGTTGGCCTCCTGCCTGGTGGTGCTGTTGGTCTCGGTGGGTATCCAGGTGTTCACGGCGGCCACGGGGCGGCTGTTTTACCCACGCGCCCGCGGGGACGAGGTTCCCGTGCTGCAGTACGCCACACTGGTCTCCAACGCGGGGTTTCTCGGCAACCCGGTGGTGGAAGGGCTGTACGGCGCCCAGGGGCTTCTGTACGCCTCGATCTACCTGGTTCCCCAGCGGATCATGATGTGGTCGGCGGGGGTCAGCTGCTTCACCGGGGTGCGGGGCAAGGGTGTGCTGAAGAAAGTCCTCACCCATCCCTGTATCGTGGCGGTGTTCCTTGGGCTGCTGCTGATGCTCTTCCAGATTTCCCTGCCCGCCGGGCTGGAGAAGGCCCTGCGCCTGGCCGGCGGCAGCAACACCGCGCTGTCGATGATTGTCATTGGCAACATCCTGGCTGAGATCGATCCGCGCAGCGTGGTCAGCCGCCAATCGCTGTGGTACTGCGCGGTACGGCTGGTGGTGCTTCCCCTGCTGGTGCTGGCCGCCTGCCGCCTGCTGGGGCTGGATGCGCTCGTGACCGAGGTATCCACCGTGCTGGCCGGTATGCCGGCAGCCGCTACCACCGCCATCCTGGCCGCCCAGTATGACCGGGGCGAACATTTTGCAGTCTCGCTGGTCTTCCTGTCCACGCTGTTCTCTCTGGTGAGCATCCCGGCGCTCTGCCTGGTGATGACGGTGGTGTAGCCGCGCAGCGCGG
>CAZIVF010000152.1:0-3593 GCA_964542725.1 uncultured Subdoligranulum sp.
TTGATCATCAGAATAAGGATACGCTTTCGTACAGAAAAACGTGGCGTATCCTTTTTGATGCAAAAGGGTTCGTTGCAAAACAGCCCCCGAAAAAAGTGCGAGAGGTCATCCCAAAGTGATATGCTCCCCCTATGAGAGACAGTGAAAAAGCAAAATTTCAACTCCCACTTATACTATTTCCAACCACAAAAAAGGAGTGTTGCAGAATTTTACGTTCTGCAACGCTCCCTTCGGCTATGGCTTGGTCTTGGGCGTGCCGTTTATGGCGCGGCGGGGGCCGCTCCCCGCCCCAGTTCCGCCACCGGCCACCCCAACAGGCGAACCGCAGTCAGATCGTGGGTGACAAGAATGGTATCCCGCCCCGCCGCAAGGCGGGCTGCAGCGGCGGCGGCATCGGCCACCAGGGCGGCGTCCATCCCGGTGAAGGGTTCATCCAGCAGTAGCGTTTCGGCTTCCCGGCAGAGCAGCGCCCGCAGAAGCGCCGCGCGGCGCTTCTGCCCGCCGGACAGGCGCCCCGCCGGCAGCGCTAGTTCCGCCGCCGTAAAGCCCAGCGCCCGCAGTTCCCGCTCGGCCTCGGCTTGGGGCAGGGCGGCGGAGGTCAGGTAGATGTTGGCTGCGGCGGTCAGCTGGGGGCAGAGGCGATCCTCCTGAAAGACCGCGGCCAGCGGGCCGAGGCCGGTGATCCTGCCCGCATCTGGCGTTTCCAGCCCCATGAGGATGCGCAGCAGGGTGGTCTTGCCGCAGCCGCTCGGCCCCATAAGCACCAGCGGTCCCCGCACCGTGAGGGAAACATCCCGCAGCACCGTTTTGCCGCCAAACGCCTTGCAGAGACCCTGTATCTCGATCATGACCGCACCTCCCCGCAGAGCCGCGCCTTGGCGGCGCGCAGCAGCCGGGCCGCCAGGCCGGAAAGCAGCGCCGACGCCACCACGATGACCAGCGTCCAGGCAAAGACATCCGGTGTGGAGAGGGTGATCTTGGCGCGGTAGAGCGCGTCCCCCACCGACCAATCCGGCAGGCCGATCACCTCCGCCGAGACGCCGCTTTTCCAGCACATCCCCATGGCGGCGATGCAGCTTTCACAGAAAGACGGGAAAACGCCGGGCAGCCAGATATACCGCAGCCGTTTGGCCAGCGGCAGGCGGTAGACCCGCGCCATCTCCAAAAGCTGGGGATCCGTATCGGCAATGCCGGCCAAAACCCCGGCGTAGGTCACGGGCAGCACATGGGTGAAGCTGACCACAACGGACAGATTGGCGCTGCGCACCCACAGCAGCGCCAGAATGACAAAGCTGGCCACCGGCATGGCGCGGATCAGCTGCATAATGGGGTCGATAAAAAGCCGGGCCGCCCGCCAGCGGGAGCCGGCGGCCCCCAGCGCCAGGCCCGCCGCCACCGCCAGGCAGAAGCCGGCCAGGATGCGCAGCGCCGTGAAGGCGATGCGCCGCCAAAAGCCCAGCGTGGGCAGCAGCGCCGCCAGCGCCCGCGCCGTCTGCAGGGGCGTTGCCAGAAAAAGGCCGCCGTGGCCCAGGGCCTGGGCGGCCAACTGCCACGCCACCACCCACACGGCCACGGCGGCCAGCTGCTTCAGCTTACCCTGCATAGTAGAAATCGTCCGCCGGCAGGATGCCGCCCACGCTGGAGGGGTCGGCATCAAACAGCACCTGGAGGTAGTTCCCCAGATCGGTCTTCATCTCGCTGCCGGTCTCAAAGACGATGTTGCACTGGGGCAGCGCCTTCTGGGCCAGGGCGGCCTTGGCCACAATGCCGTATTCCTCGCAGAGGGCGGCGGTTCCCTCCACATCGGTGTTGGCGGCGATGGTGCTCGCCTCGTAGTCCTTCATAAACTGGGCGAAGGCCGCCTCGCCTTCCTCGGTCTCCAGCACGTCCTTGCGAACCACCAGCACGCCGGTGACTAGGCGGCTGCCGGCCACCTTCTGCCATTCCTCGGTCATATCCAGCGCCACGCGGACGCCGCCCTCACTCTGCGCCACCACGCTGGTGACAAAGGGTTGCGGCAGCATCGCCACAACGGCCCGGCTGTCGGCAGACAGTTCCGTCAGGCGGGCCGCCACCTCGGTGGCCTCGCTCAGGTACTCGATGGTTACGTCGGCGTCAGGGTCAATGCCGTTCCCCTGCAGGACGTAGCGCAGCACATACTCCGGCGTGGTCCCCTTGCCGGTGGTGACGATGGTCGCGCCGCGCAGATCCTCGACTGACTGGATGTTCTGGCCCAGTTCCACCATATACAGAACGCCCAGCGTGTTGATGCAGGCCACCTGCACCGCACCCTCGGTTTTTTGGTAGAGGGTGGCGGCCAGGTTGGCGGGGATAGCGGCGGCGTCCAGCTCCCCCTTGACCAGCAGCGGCACGATCTCATCGGCCGCGCCGTACATGGTAAAATCATATTGGCCGGTCTCCAGCATGTTGACCATCCCCATGGTGGTGGGGCCTTTCAGCCCGGCCACACGGAAAAAATTCAGATAGGAGGCGACATCCTCGGCTTCCGGCGCGCTTTCCTCGGAAGCGGCCTGTGCCGGAGTTTCCTCGGCGGGAGCCTCGGTGGCGGCGGGGGCCTCGCTGGCGGTGCCGCTGGAAGCCGCGCCGCCGCCGCAGGCGGCCAGCGACGTGCAGAGCGCCAGCGCGGTAAATACAGATAGGATCTTCTCGACCATAAGAACTTTCCTCCCAAAAAAATTTGCTTTTGCCGCCTTACTATACTATAATACAGAGGGAAAGTCTGTTGCAGCGGCAACGCGGGAGGTGAGCGCTTGGATTACAGACCCTACTATGGGACGCTGCGCGCCTCCACCCTGCTTCGCGGCATGGGGGACGCCGACCTGGATGCGCTGCTTCCCTGCCTGACCCCCCGCGCCCGCCGCTACCAGAAAGGCGAATGCCTGCTGCTGGCCGGGTACGAAACCGGCGAGGTGGGGCTTATCCTGGAAGGGAACATCTACGCGCAGAAAACCGCACCCGACGGCTCCAGCGTGGTGGTGCAGCACATGGGGCCGGGCGGCCTGTTTGGCGATGTGCTGGCCGGTTCGGGCGTCAAAAGCCCGGTCACGGTGATTGCCGCCGGCCCCTGCCTGACGCTCTACCTCCCTCACGAAAAGCTGCTGCATCCCTGCGGAGCGCCGGAGAGCGCTCACGGGCGGCTGCTGCGGAACCTGGTGGAGACCATCAGCGGCAAATATTTTGCCCTGGACCGGCGGCTGGAGCTGCTGATGTGCAGGAGCCTGCGCACCCGTATCTCCCGCTGGCTGCTGGAGGAGAGCGCGCGGGCGGGAGCGGATACCTTCTCGGTTCCGCTGCGCCGCGCCGAATTGGCGGAATATCTGAACTGTGACCGGAGCGCCCTCTCCCGCGAGTTGGGCCGCATGCAGCGGGAGGGCCTGCTGGAGACCTGGCACGGCAGCTTTAAGATTTTGGACAAGGAGGGCCTGCAGCGCCGCTCCTGGGAGGACAAGCCATGAATGACCGCACCCAGCCTATTTTATACATCGTCATCCCCTGCTACAACGAGCAGGAGGTGCTGCCCATCACCGCGCCGCAGTTTTTGCAGAAGATCGCCGATCTGGCCGCCGCCGGCA
>CAZIVF010000153.1:0-3543 GCA_964542725.1 uncultured Subdoligranulum sp.
AAAAGGTTTTTGGCGAATTCCTGGAATGGTACGAGCAGCAGCAAACCGTCGAAGTGTAAGCCGCCGCTGTCCCGCCGCCTTGCCTTATCTCCTGCCCCCGGTCTGCCGCAAAGGCATCCCCTTTGCCCCGCCAAAAGGGGGACCAAGAAAAACCGCCTGCACACTGTAAAAGCCGTGCGGGCGGTTTTTCTTGGAATAAACGAGGCGGTTACAGTTTCAGGTCGCCATCCTTGATCCAGCCCCACCGGCGCAGCGCCTGGCAGAACAGGGTGGAGAGCAGGGCGGGCAGCACAAAACAGATCAGCGCCAGCCCCACCCAATGCAGCGGCGTTACAGTGACGCCGTTCTCAACCCAGCCGGTGTAAACGCCGATCTGCCCCACCAGCCCGCAGGTTCCCATGCCGGAAGAGATCGCCGGGCCGTTCATCTCCAGCCGGAACAGGCAGGTGGCGATTGGCCCCGTGACCGCCGAGGCCAGCGTGGGCGGGATCCAGACGCGGGGATTCTTGAGGATGTTCGGCATCTGTAACATACTGGTTCCAAGGCCCTGGCTCACCAGGCCGCCGACGCCGTTCTCCCTGTAACTCATCACCGCAAAGCCGATCATCTGGGCGCAGCAGCCGGCCACCGCCGCGCCGCCGGCCAGACCGGTCAGCCCCAGCGCCGCGCAGATGGCCGCGCTGGAGATGGGCAGCGTCAGCGCCGCGCCCACCAGTACCGATACCACGATACCCATCAGGAATGGCTGCAGGTCGGTGGCCCACATGATCAGGGTGCCGACCGCGCTGGCCGCCGCGCCGATGGCCGGCGCGAAGAGGACGCTCAGCCCTGCGCCCACCAGGATCGTCACCGCCGGTGTGACCAGTATGTCCACGCGGGTCTCTTTGCTGACCAGCTTGCCGCACTCCGCCGCCGCGATGGCAATGAAATAGACGGCCAGCGGCCCGCCCGCGCCGCCCAGGGTGTTGGCGGCGCTGCCCACCGCAATCAGGCTGAACAGCACCAGCTGCGGCGCGTGCAGCGCATAGCCGATGGATACCGCCATGGCAGGTCCGGCCACGCCCATGGCGTAGGTGCCGGCATCCACCAGGAAGCCCAGCCCAAGCTGCTGCCCCAATGTCTTGATGATGGTGCCGATCAGCAGGCTGGCAAAAAGCCCCTGCGCCATAGCGCCCATCGCGTCGATGCCGTACCTGTGGGCAGAGATGACCACATCCTTGCGCCGGAAAAATGACTGAACGAATCCTTTTGCTGCTTCCATATACATTCCTTCCTCCCTTGGTGTTATTCAGCATTGTAGCATCAAACCGGCCCGATTGCAAGAATTCAGGATTTATACATTGCAAAAACCCAAAAAATAGGATACAATAGGCAAGGTAAAACCCCGCTATCCCATGAAATAAGGAGATGACCCTGTTGGTCGAGACCTTTGTGACCCATATCACCCCCTATGGCCTGGACCGGAACACCTTCCTCTACCTGCCTGACGGCTGGCAAACCTCCGGCAGGAGCTACCCGGTGATCTATATGTTCGACGGCCACAACCTTTTCTTTGATGAGACTGCCACCTACGGCACCTGCTGGGGCCTGAAGGAATACCTGGACGCCCGCCCCAACGCCATTGTGGTGGCGCCGGAGTGCAACCATGAGGGCAATAGGCGTCTGCAGGAATACTGCCCCTATGACACCGATTGGTTCGAGGGGATCCGCGGCACCGGCAAGCAGTATATGGAGTGGCTGGTGGGGGAACTGAAACCCTTCATCGATGCCCGCTACCCCACGCTGCCCGACCGGGCCAACACCGCCGTGGGCGGCTCCAGCATGGGCGGGCTGATGAGCCTCTACGCCGTGGCCGCCCACAACGATGTGTTCAGCAAGGCGGCCTGCCTGTCGCCCTCGGTGCGCATCTGCCTGACCGACCTGAAGCAGGAAATCCGCCGGGCCAAGATGGCCCCCGACACCCGCGTCTATTTGAGTTGGGGCGAAAAGGAATCCCACGGCAAGCACCAGATGGCCCAGTACACCGCCAGCGCCCTGAAAGTTGTGCGGGAACTGAGCGAAAAGGGGGTGGGCGTCTACCCCTACTTCCAGCTGGGCGGCGCCCACTGTGAAGCTGATTGGAGCCGCCAGCTGCCCCGCTGTTTCAAGTATCTGTTTGGATGGAGGTAAACCATGGCCGATCAACTGCCCGGGACGGATAGCCGCGCCGCCAAATGGATGGGCGCCCTGTGCTATCTGAGCGTCCTGATTCTCATCCCCGCCTGCACCAAATGGCGGCATGATCCTTTTGTCAAGTTCCATCTGAACCAGGGACTTGTGGTGCTGGCGCTGGCCACCGTCTGCGCTGCGGTGGGCTTCCTGCCCTACTGTGCCGAGACCGGCTTCTGGCTCACGCTGCTGGCGGACGCCCTCTCCATGGTGGGCTTGATCAACGCGCTGCGCTGCCGCAAAACCCCGCTGCCCTTGGTGGGGCGGCTGCTCGTCAATTTTCATCCCTTTGATTGAATAGGAGGCATCCCATGTCAAAAGCTGTGATTTTCTTCGCCCCCGGCCTGGAAGAGTGCGAGGGTCTGCTCTGTGTGGATATCCTGCGCCGCGCCGGGGTGGAGGTGACGATCGCCGCCGTCCACGGCAGCCATGTGGTCACCTCGGCCCGGGGCATCAGCGTGGTGGCCGACGCCCTGGCCGGGGAACTGGCCGGGGAACGGCGGTACGGCGAGTTCGACGCGGTGATTCTGCCCGGCGGTCTGCCGGGAGTGGATAACCTGAAGGCCGACCCCGTTGTGCGCAGGATCTGCCAGAATTTCGCCGCCGCCGGCAAGATCGTGGCGGCCATCTGCGCCGCCCCCACCGCCCTGGCGGAATTTGGCGTGCTGGCAGGCAAAAAAGCCACCGTCTACCCCGGCATGGAGGGGGCGCTCACCGCCGCCGGGGCCGAGGCCACCGGCCTGCCCCTCACCATCGACGGCAACATCGTCACCGGTGAGGCGCTGGGCGCGGCCATCCCCTTCGCGCTGGCCCTGGCCCGGATGCTGGCCGGGCCGGAGGCTGCCGATAAAGTCAGGAAAGGCATCGTCTATCAATAAGACCCACCGCAGCGCCGCCGGGCAGCCTAGGCCCGGCGGCGCTGCGCATTTTATAGCGAAAGAGGGAAGCGCCTATGCTGGAAGTCACCCACATTCAATTTCAAAACGGCAGCCGGGCTATGAAATACGGCCTTGCTGGAAGGCACAGTCCTCTGGGAAAATGAATATGTTTCCTTTGCGCGGCAAGCATCCGCCTTTGATGATGACCCCAACCCGGGAACCGTCAAACTGGAAGTCTATCTGGATACTGACGAAACCAAAGAGACGGCAACGCTTGAGGTCAATTACAACGAGTTTGCCTGCGTGGACTTCCAAATTACCCCCGCAACGGACTATAAGGGAAGTTCTGAATAAATCTGGTGCGCAGATTGCCGAGCGAGCCGTATCGATGGCTAAGAGAAAAGCACAGTTGATACTGTATGTATCAACGAGCATTTTCTCAACGCCAGCGGTGCGG
>CAZIVF010000154.1:0-3250 GCA_964542725.1 uncultured Subdoligranulum sp.
CGCAGGAGTTTGCCGCCCTGATGGGGGAATCCGAATAGCGGTCCCCAAAAGAGGAACTGCCGCCGCAGGGAATTGAAAATGCCGGAAACTTTTGCTATAATGGGACGGCAATATAAAATTCAGTGGGGGCAGCGGAAGCAATGCGCTATCGGGATCTGGTTTTTGATTTGTACGGAACGCTGGTGGATATCCACACCGTGGAGGATACGCCCTTCCTCTGGCAGAAGCTGGCGCTTTTCTACGGGTATCAGGGGGCGGTGTACGCGCCGCAGGCGCTGCATGCCGCGTTTGGGGCCGCCCTGGGCGCGCAGGAAGCGGCGGCGGGCCAAAGCTATGAATGTTACCCGGAACTTCCCATCGAGGATATCTTTGCGGCGCTGTTCCGCCAGAAGGGCGTTGAGGAGGATCTTGCCCGGCGGGCGGACGCGGCAGCCCAGCTTTACCGCGCGCTGTGTACCGAGTATATCCGCCTTTACCCCGGCGTGCGTCAGGCGCTGACGGCACTGCGGGCGGATGGCCACCGGCTGTGGCTGCTCTCCAACGCGCAGCATGCCTTCACCGCGCGGGAACTGCGGCTGCTGGAACTGGAAAGCCTGTTTGACGGGATCTACCTCTCCTCAGACTACCGCTGCCGCAAGCCGGATGTGCGTTTCTTTGAAGCTTTGTTTGCGGACAGGGGCTTGAAACCGGAAGCGTGCCTGATGATCGGCAACGACCCCATCACCGATGTGGCCGGCGCCAAAGCCGCGGGCATGGAGGTTCTGTATCTGCACACCAACCTGAGTCCCAAAGAGACGGCGGATAACCCTGCCGATTATCTCTTGCGGGAAAGCGATTGGACAAAAATCTTGCCTTCCCTGCGCGAGATCTGCCGATAAATAAATTCACCCCCTCCTGCGCATACTTTGCTGCAGGAGGGGATTTTTCTATGCCCAAACACAGTTGGAATCGTCTGCGCCGTCTGCTGGCCGCTCTGCTCTGCGCGGCGGTCGTGGCCGCCGGCGGCCTATGGACGATCAGCGCCGCCCTGCCGGATACTTTCTATCTCGAAGGAGAAACGCTGGAGATCGCCTCGATGCCCTGGATCAGAACATATGAGAACCACAGCCGGGTTGCGCAGGCGGGCAGCACCCAAAAGGATAAGAGCGAGAACGTTACCCTATCGCTCTTTGGCTTGGTACCGCTTAAGACGGTGCGCACCGTTTCGGCCCAGCGGCGCACCGTCCAGGTGTGCGGTACGCCCTTCGGCATCAAGATGTTTTCCGACGGGGCGCTGGTGGTGGCTTTTTCAGACAGGTATACCGTGCTGGGAACAGAAAACCCGGCCAAGGAGGCCGGGCTGCGGCTGGGGGACCTGATCGTATCGGCAGGGGGGCGCGCGGTGCGCAACAATGAGGAACTGACCGCCGCCATCACCGAGACCGACGGCAGCCCGCTGGAGATCGTCTACTGCCGTGACGGCAAACGGTACACCTGCACCCTGGTGCCGGTGGCCGATAAGATATCCGGCGCTTGGAGGGCCGGCGTGTGGGTGCGGGATTCCTCCGCCGGGATCGGTACCCTGACCTTCACCGATCCACTCAACAATACCTTCGCCGGCCTGGGTCATGCCATCAGCGACAGCGACACCGGCGCGGACATCGCTCTGCTCTCCGGCGAGATCGTACCGGTGGTCATCACCGGTGCCGTCAGCGGCGCGGCGGGTACCCCCGGGGAACTGCGCGGGGAATTCCCCGGCGGCACGGAATTGGGAACCGTTCTGGCCAACGACAGCACAGGCGTATATGGCTGCTGGAACGGCACAGCCACCGGAGAAAGCTACCTTGTGGCCGAACCGCAGGAAATCGCTTTGGGAACGGCGCAGATCTTGACGACGATATCCGGCTCCACGCCGAAACTGTATGAGGTATCCATCGAGAAGGTCAACATGACCTCCGGCGACCCAAACCGCAATCTTCTGGTGCGTGTTACCGATCCGGCCCTGCTGGAAGCCACCGGAGGCATTGTGCAGGGGATGAGCGGCAGCCCGGTGCTGCAGAACGGCCGCCTGGTGGGGGCGCTGACCCATGTGCTGGTCAACGATCCCACACGGGGGTATGGCATCTTTGCGCGGACTATGCTGGAAAAGGCAGATTCCATCGCACCGTGAGACTTCCAAAATTGGAAGAAACTGGAAAGAGAATCGTTTGACATGATGTGAGGTTTTACCCCGTGAATTGCGGGAAAACCGGGGAAATAGAAGAAAAATTTGTCGAAAAAGAGGGAAAAAGAACGAACAAAAATCAGAGAAATAGAAGCAAGATGCCTTGCAGATGATGGAAAATTATGGTAAAATTACCAACGTAATGAATAACCGGTGCGGGTCCGCCCGCATCATTTTGAGGAGAGTAGCAAGATGGACAAGATCAAATTCGTGATGACGAATACCGGCGCACAGGTCACGGCACAATGCCGCCAAGCTCTGGAAAACAAGGGGGTCTCCGTCTCAGTGTGCGAGAAAAACGGGGCAAGGGCGCTGGAGACATTGTTGTCCGTCCACCCGCAGGCGGTGCTGCTGGACGCCTTTATGCCGGATCTGGATGCGATCAGCGTAAAGCAACGCTATGAGGCCCAGGATACCACCGGGACCCACACGACCTTCTTTGTCACCGGCGCTTTTCAAAGTGAAGAGATGGAGCAGGAACTGCTGGATAACGGTTTCTCCTTCTTTTTCGTCAAACCCTTTGACGAGAGCGTCCTGGTGAGCCGCGTTCTGAAGGCGGCAGGCGGCACGGTCCGCCCGCAAAGCGGCTCACAGGACAGCGACGAACTGACCGTGACGGAGATTCTCCATCAAATTGGGGTACCCGCGCACATTAAGGGGTATCAATTCCTGCGGGATGCGATCCTGCTGACTACCGAGGATCACAGCTACATCAACGCCGTGACCAAACGGCTCTACCCGGAGATCGCCAAGCGTAACGGCACCACCGCCTCCCGCGTGGAGCGCGCTATCCGCCACGCCATCGAGGTGGCCTGGGATAGGGGCGATGTGGATACCCTGAACAGCTACTTCGGCTACACCATCCACAATCTGCGCGGCAAGCCGACCAACAGCGAATTCATCGCCATGATCAGCGATAAGATGCGTTTGGACAAAAAAAGAAGGGCGTAAAAGGCCGGAGAACCTGTTGATAAGTACTGATTGAAGTAAAAAAGGACTATGAAGAGATCCCCGTGAGGCGGCCGAAAAACCGGCCGCCGTTTTCTT
>CAZIVF010000155.1:0-3222 GCA_964542725.1 uncultured Subdoligranulum sp.
GCTTACCGGTTGATCGACATGGCCATCTTATGATAGGTGTGACGCTCGCCGCGTATGGCGATGGAGTAGGCCAAAATGTTGGCGGGCAGCGCCATACCCGGCACACCGGTATCACCGATGTGGTGGATATCCGCCCCCGCCATCTTGCACATCAGAGCGATCTGGCGAATGGTGGCGGTGTCTGCCCCCTCCTGGGATGTGCCGATGGCGGTCAGCGCCAGCTTACCGTGGCTGTGGACCGCCTGGATCAGGCTGCGGGCGTACTCCTGGGTGATGCCCGGCACGGTGCCGGGGGCGGGCAGCAGGATGATATCCGCCCCCGCCTTGATAAAGGCCTCCGCATCGGCACGAGTCATGATGTTCTCCCCGCCTTCGCCCGCCACGCCGGAAGCATGCATCTTGCCGGCGGCCAGCAACACGCGGCCGCCGACGGCGGCGGAAATCTCCCGCAGCGTTGCCACGATGGCCTCGTTGCTGACGCCGTTGCCGGGATTGCCGGTGAGTACAATGAGATCAACGCCCATCTCGGCAGCGCGCCGGGCGTTCTCTGCCGTGGCCAGGCGGCCGCCGGACATCTTCCAAAGCGTACCGTCGTTGCTCTTGGCTTCCTCGGGGTCAGCCGGTTCCAGATTTATGCCGATAACCCGCCCGGTAAGGCGCTTGAGTTCCCGCACGGTCTCCGCCTCGGGAACCGCCGGAAGCGCCTGAATCACAGGGTGCTGTACATCGAACATATTCAGCAGCAGGATATCGGCGCTCAGGGAGGCCGCATATTCCGCGTTGGTCACATCCATCAGAAGCGGCGGGGTCAGGCCGATGGTCTCGCAGGCCAGAATACGCCCCTCGCTGCCGGCGATGGCAGCCAGAAGTTCCTGTTTGCCGTAGCGGGCCAGTTCACCGGGGGTGCAGTCCAATAAACGTTTCACATTCATTCGTCATCCTCCTCATAGATGCGGCCCTCCCCTTTGCGGTAGAAGGGTTCACTGTCGCGCATGCCCTGCTGCCCCAAGGGCGCGGCGGACGTGGTGATGTTCAGATCCATCTTCTTTTCGCTGGAGGTCAGGTAGGGCCGCGCCGCCTGGGCCACGGCTCGGAACAACTTCTCATCCTGGGGACCGTCCAAAACCAGCAGATAGCTCTTACGGCTAGTATTGACGATCATGATCTGCAAATACGCCGCCGCGATGGTCTCGCTTGTTTTCAGTACCTCACAGATGGGATCAAGCAGAGCGTCAGGCAGCAGGGTCGGCTCCACGATGGTGACTTTGTCCCCCGGTTTGATCTGCATCTGGGAGCGCTGCAGCGCCAACTCCGCCTTCTGCTTTTTCAGCGAAGCGATCATAGGGGCCTCAAATCGGATATTCTCGCCAAAAGGATTGATGATCAGGCCGGCGGCCTCCTTATTTTTTTCCAGCATATTGGCGAAATCGTCGAAGCGGAGCATCATGGACTGGAACGATTTGGGGGCTTTCTGCCATTTTTTTAGTTCCTGCGGGTCAGTGAAGGCCATGTAGTACCGTTTTCCCCGCTGATCGGTCAGCAGCAGGAAGTTGATTTTGGTATTCTTCGGAAGGGCGATCCTTCCCCTGGCGTCGGTCTGGGGCTTTTGGCCGCCCAGATCGATAACCGCCGGCGCCATAAAGACGGTGCGCATCATCTCGTTGATAACGACGTTCAGGTTTTGGGGCGTGTTCTCCCCCTTCAGTTTGGTGATGGCCGCTTTCAGCGCGGGGTTCCCCACCGGGGGCTTTTTTGCTTCTGCCATGGTTCTTTTCCTTCCTTACTTCAATTTGATGGTATTGATTGCCTCGCGCAGGTACGATACCCCGATCAGTTTGAGGCCGGGAAAATCCTTGGGATCGATCATCTTCAGATTGTGCTTGGGGACGATGGCGGTGTCAAAGCCGATGCGCTGGGCCTCACGCAGGCGGGTCTCCAGATGGGGAACGCTGCGGATCTCGCCGCCCAGGCCCACCTCGCCGATGGCAACGGTCTTCTCCCCCACCGGCAGATCCAGCAGGCTGGAGGCCATGGCGATACAGACCGGCAGATCGCAGGCGGTCTCGTCCAGGCGCAGTCCGCCGATGATATTGACGTAGACGTCCTGGTTATAGAAGGCGTAGTCGGCGCGCTTTTCCAGCACGGCCAGCAGCAGATACATCCGGTTGTAGTCAAAGCCGCTGGAGGTGCGGCGCGGGCTGGGAAAGCTGGTCTTGGTCACAAGGGCCTGGATCTCGCTGAGGACGGGGCGGGTACCCTCCATCACACAGGCCACGCAGGTGCCGCTGATGCCGAGGGGCCGACCTTCCAGCATAACTTGGGAGGGATTTTCGATCTGGGCCAGGCCCCGGCCCGTCATATCGAACATACCGATCTCATTGGTGGAACCGTAGCGGTTCTTCACGGCGCGGAGGACGCGGTAGGGCAGCGTCTTATCCCCCTCAAAATACAGCACTGTATCCACAATATGTTCCATGACCTTGGGGCCGGCGATGGCGCCGTCTTTATTCACATGCCCGACGATGAAGGTGGGAATCTCCAACGTTTTTGCCACGTTGAGGAAGCGGGCAGTGCTCTCTTTAACCTGGCTGACAGTGCCGGAGGAGGAAGCAATATCGCTGCACCTCATCGTCTGCACCGAGTCGATGACCACCAGTCCTGGCTTCATCTGCTCAATAAGGCCGCAGATCTCGTCCACATCGCTCTCCGCCACTAGGGAGATATTCTCCTGGGGAACGTCCAGACGCACCGCCCGCAGCTTGATCTGCCGCACCGATTCCTCGCCGGTGACGTACAGGACGCTGTGAGTTTTAGAGACCTCGCCGCAGAGTTGCAAAAGGATGGTGGATTTGCCGATGCCCGGTTCACCGCCGATCAGCGTCATGCTGCCAAGCACAATGCCGCCACCCAGCACCCGATCCAACTCGTGGATGCCGGTGACAATGCGGCTCTTCTCCTCGGTGGTGCTGACGCTTTTCAGCTTGAGCGGTTTGAGGCTTGTCTGGCCTGGCACCCGCGCTGCGGCAACCGCCTTGCCGCCCGGCGCCGTCTTGGCAGATTCAGCGACAACATCCTCGGTCATCGTATTCCACGCCCCGCAGGACGGGCAGCGCCCCAGCCAGCGGGGGCTTGTCTCCCCGCATTGGGTGCAGACGTAAATGGATTTGAATTTATCTTTTGGCATAGCGTTCTCCCCTGCTTTACTCTCACTTGCTATTATAG
>CAZIVF010000156.1:0-3089 GCA_964542725.1 uncultured Subdoligranulum sp.
CCTGCAACCCCTAACTCCCCGCCCCTGACTCTTACCAAAGGAAGCCTGCACGATGACATACGACGAAGCAAAGAAAATGGTCAAGCAACGCTTGAGCGAAAAGCGGTGGCGCCACACAAAAAACGTAAAAAAAATGGCCGTTCGCCTGGCAAAACACTACGGTGCGGACCCCGAAAAGGCCGCTATGGCGGCGATTCTGCACGATGCGGCCAAAGAAATGCCCCGTGAGGAACTGTTGCAGATTTTTGCAGACAATGCTATAATAGCAGAAAATGCTCCCTACCGCCCTGCGCCGGTCTGGCACGGCATCGCCGCCGCCATCCTGGCCGAGACACAGTGGGGCGTCACGGATCCTGAGATCTTGTCTGCCATCCGGTGCCACACCACCGGCAAGCCGGGTATGAGCCTGCTGGATAAGATCATCTACATGGCCGATATGACCAGCGCCGAGCGCGACTTTCCCGGCGTGGAGCAGCTGCGCAAAGATCAGATGGAAGATCTGGATCGCACCCTCTGCGGGGCGCTGAAGCAAAGCATTGATTTTGTGAGAGAGAAGGGCGGCGAGTTGGACCCGCTGACGGTGGCCGCCTACGAAGATCTGCACGCCCGGCTGCAGCGGCGTGCCAAAACCTAGGAGCAAGGGAGGCAATGCCCATGAGTGAACCGCGCAGACTGAACACCGGCAGCGCAGAACAAAGCCAGTATGAGGAGGCACGCCGCCAGGCGCAGCAGCAGTCCGCTGTGCGGGGCGGGCGGCGCGCGCGCCGCATCCAAACCAACAACGTCCACCCCGTGACCGAGGCGGATCAGGTCCGCATCGCGGCGGCGGCCCAGGCCGCCATCGAGGCGCAGGCCGGGGACCCGCAGCCGGAGCTGACCCGCGCCCAGCAGCAGGCCATTGCCCTGCAGCGCGCGGCGGCCCAGCGCCGCAGCCGTGCCATCAACACCCCGTCGGTGCAGCGGGTGGATCTAAACAAGGCCCAGGGCGGCAAGCCGGTTTACGATATAGACAATGACCCCGCTTTCTCGGAGCAGCAGCGCCGTACAGTTCGTCGGGCGGCATCCGCTCCCGCCGCACAGGCGGGCCCCACCGCCCCCCAGGCTGCGGCGCGCCGCCCGGCCCCGGTGCAGCGCGCCGCCCGGTCTCAGCCCGCGCGCCCTGCGGCGGCCCCCGCGCCCCAGCCGCAGGCCGAGCGCTCGGCAGCGCTGCCCCGTGACCCCGATTCCCCGGCGGCCGATCCCAAGCGGCCCGCCCGCAAGCCGGCCCCCCAGGCCAAAAAGGCGTCGGGCGGCGGCGGCAAGCCCCCAAAAAAGGGCGGCGGCAAGAGTTCCGGCAAGGGGGCCGGCGACGGCAAGAAAAAGAAGAAGGGCGGCTGGTGGAAGGTTTTGCTGGCTACCCTGTTGGTCATTGTGGTCATTGTGTTCGGCACCTTCACCCTCATCATGCAGGCCCTCAAGCCGGAGACCGGCGGCAGCATCACGCTGGACCAGCTGCTCAACACCCCCAAGGAGTATGCGGGCAAGGAGTTCAACGTCCTGCTGGTGGGCATCGACCGTTCCTCGGAGGACGAGAATAACCCCGACGCCGAGGTCAACGACGGCATGACCGACATGATCATGTGGCTGCACTTCAACAACGAGACCGGCGAGGTCAAGATGTTGCAGATCCCCCGCAATATCTTTGTCTCCAAGCAGAACGATCTCTCGTCCAACTACCAGATCAACGCCATCGCCAAGACCCAGGGCAGCAACGGCTACAACGATATCAACGCCCTGTGTACCTATGTCGCCAACGCCTTCCAGGTCCCCATCGACGGCTACATCACCATCCGGCTGGAGAAACTGGTGGAACTGGTGGATATTCTGGGCGGCATCCAGGTCTATGTACCCTATGAGATGTACGACCCCCAGAGCGGCAGCACCAGCCATCTGGACCAGGGCTACCAGACGCTGGACGGCGCGGCCTGCGAGTTCTTCCTGCGCACCCGCCATATGTACGCCAACAGCGACCTGGGCCGCCTGAACACCCAGCGCTACTTCTACGCCGCGCTGTTCGCCAAGCTCAAGTCGATGAATGTGTGGAATATCGCCAAAAACCTGCCCTTCTACCTGAGCATGGTGGAAACCAGCCTGGACGCCGGGCAGATTGTCAGCGTGGCGGTCAGCCTGCTGAAAGTACCCAGCGAGAATATCATGCTGGCCCAGGTGCCGGTGTATATGGGCTCGATCCTGTGGCCGGCTGACGCGGCACAACCCAACGACGTGGTTGTCGTGGCCCGGCAGGAGACCGCCGACCTGCTGAACACCTACTACCGCGAGAACACCGGCCCGGTGGACGCCAGCGAACTGGGCATCTGCGACGGCGACAACGCCCCCGATTACAGCGGGCGCTCGCCCTCCGACCCCAACGTCAAGTTCATGGGCGAGCTGAACGCCGAGGCCGCCGACGCCATGGAGAACAACAACCTGGATGGCTCCGGCACCAATATCAACGCGGGCGAGTTCGTCTACGACGTGCCTGACGAGACCGACAGCGGCGATACCGTAGATACCGGCGAGGCTGAGCCTGCCGCCTGACTTTCGTTTCAAACCAAAGGAGAACCTATGGAGAGCAAAGAACTGGCCATTCAACTGGCCCGCGCCCTGGACGCCAAGAAGGCGCTGGGGATCCGGATCCTTCATGTGGAGGATCTGACCACCGTTACCGATTACTTCGTCATCGCCAGCGGCAACTCCACCACCCATGTGGGCGCCCTGGCCGATGAGGCGGAGTTCCAGCTGGATCGCCAGGGAGTCCCGGTGCTGCGCACCGAGGGCCACGACGGCAACCGCTGGGTCCTGCTGGATTACGGCAGCGTCATTGTACACGTCTTCACCAAGGAAGCCCACGATTTCTACGATCTGGAGCATCTCTGGGCCGACGCCGCCCCCCTGCCGGAGGAAGAATGGCAGGCGGAGGCGCCGCGTGTGCAATGATACAAAGAAATGATACAGAGTTATAAAAGTTAAAAATGTTATCAAATAAGGTGCGCCGCCCTGCGGCACGTTGAAACGCGGCACAGCCGCACCTTATTTTATATCATTTATAA
>CAZIVF010000157.1:0-2986 GCA_964542725.1 uncultured Subdoligranulum sp.
GATCGTGTTGGTGTGGGGCCTGCGCTGCCGGCGCCGCTGAAAAATATTTTTGCGCTTTTTCACACTTTTTTCCGCGCCGGGCTTGACAAGCCCGGCGCGGTGTGTTAAGATAATTCTCGCATCTGGTGGTGACCACTGTGGAGAGGTGTCCGAGTGGTTTATGGAACTGGTCTTGAAAACCAGCGATTCGCGCGAGCGGACCATGGGTTCGAATCCCATCCTCTCCGCCATTTTGTAAACAAGTGAATAGGCAGATCACTTTGACTTGTGGAGTAATACTCAAGAGGTCGAAGAGGCGCCCCTGCTAAGGGCGTAGGTCGGGAAACCGGCGCGAGAGTTCAAATCTCTCTTACTCCGCCAAAGGCTCAAAATCAACGGCTTTACGTTTGATTTTGGGCTTTTTTATTGCAGATTTCCCGCCGGGCCGGTTGACGGGTATACGGCCGTCTGCTATAATGGGGATTATCGTTTTACCGTCAAAAAATGGGTTTGCCATGCTTTGTGACCCACAGAACGCCGCGGTAAAGATCGGGGCGGACCAGATGAGCTATGCGGCCTTTGGCCGGGGGAAAGGCCCCTGGTGATGCTGCCCGGGCTTGGGAACGGCCTGCGCACCCAGAGGATTTCCACCTTTCCGTTTCAGAAGATTTTCCTGCCGCATCTTGTATCCTGCGGCAGGATTTGCTATAATAAAAAACTGTTGAGCAACTTAGGATTTTAGGCTCCGCCGTCCGGGCAAGACCGTGCGGCGACAAACCGGTGCGAGGCTGGCGGTCTGGCACTTGGTCAAAATCTATCCGCCGGAGTATTGTTATGAAAAATCAGAAATCGTCCGTCAAGCGGCTAGTGACTTGTGGGGTCATCGCCGCGCTGTATGTTGTGCTATGCCTGGCGCTGCAGCCCTTCAGCTACGGCGCGGTGCAGGTGCGGGTGGCCGAGGCCCTCTGCCTGCTGCCCGTCTTTGGGACGGAGTACATCGCGGCCGTCACGCTGGGCTGCTTTTTGGCCAATCTGCTGGGTTCCACCGTCATCGACGTGGTGTTCGGCACGCTGGCCACCCTGCTGGCCTGCCTGTGTACCTACCGGCTGCGGCATCTGCGCTTCAAGGGGCTGGCCCTGGCCGCCTCGGTGCCGCCGGTGGTCTTCAACGCGGTCATCGTTGGGCTGGAGATCAGCTTCTTCTTTATGGATACCCCGGCCACCCTGCCGGTGATCCTCTTCAATATGCTGACGGTGGGCCTGGGCGAGATCGTCAGCTGCTCCATGCTGGGCGTGGGACTTGTGAAGATCATTGAGGCCAACCCCGAACTGAGACGCCTAGCCGCCGAGGGAAGCTCTAAATAAATCCCGCGCAGGGCGGGATTTATGCGGGGGTTCCCCAGTAAACTGATGCGGAGGAGGGAACCGTATGCAGCCTGAACTGATTTTGTGGGACTGGAACGGCACCCTGCTGGACGATGTGGATCTGTGTGTGGACGCGCTCAACCGTCTGCTGGCACGGTTCGGCTACCCCCAGCGGTATGGCCGGGCGGCCTACCGGGAGATTTTCGGCTTCCCGGTTCAGGCGTACTATGCCCGCGCGGGTTTTGATTTCGGCAAGGACAGCTTTGACGAGCTGGCCGTGAGCTTTATGGAAGACTATATTCCCGCCAGCGCCGCCTGCCCGCTTTCGGACGGCGCGGCGGAGGCACTGGAGGCGTTTGAGACGATGGGGGCGCGGCAGGTGATTCTCTCGGCCAGCCCGCTCCCCACACTGGAGCGCCAGGTGGAGGAGCGGGGCATCCGCGCCCGGTTTGACCGCCTGCTGGGCCTGGGCGATATCTACGCCAAGAGCAAGGTGGAGTTGGGGCTGCGCTACCTGGCCGAAAGCGGGTTTGACAGGGACAAAGCTGTCATGATCGGCGATTCGGTCCACGATTTTGAGGTAGCCCAGGCTTTGGGCGTGCGCTGCGTGTTGCAGGCCGCCGGGCATCAGCCTCCTGCCGTGCTGCGCGCCACCGGCGCGCCGGTGGCGGAGGATCTGCGGGCGGTGCCGGACGCCGTGCGGGCGCTGCCCTGAACGCAGAGCCGACACTGGATTGCTTTTACAAGAGACGATGGTCTGCCTGAGTCTGGGCGGCCAGCCCGCCCGCCGGAAAGCCGCCTGCGCCGGGAAGTGACGGCGGCGCGCGGCCCCGCGTCGGCCTGCGGGGCCGCCCAACAAAATAATTTGTCTGCACACCCTTGCAGGTTTGACATAGCCGCCTGCAAGGGTGTATTATATAGGAGTGTATCGCTATGATTAGCCACCCTTGGCGGGCGGCGGAAATACAGGTGTTTTACTATGTCTTTTATCGAAAAACTGTTCGGCACTTTTTCCGATAAGGAGCTTAAGCGCATCCGTCCTATCGCGGACAAG
The DNA here is from genome assembly GCA_964542725.1 of uncultured Subdoligranulum sp. Classification (GTDB taxonomy): domain Bacteria; phylum Bacillota; class Clostridia; order Oscillospirales; family Ruminococcaceae; genus Gemmiger. Next base: position 2,399 of record CAZIVF010000157.1, read on the forward strand.
GTTCTGAAATTGGAGCCGGAGATGCAGAAGCTCACCGACGAGGAGCTGAAAGCCAAGACCGGCGAATTCAGGGACCGCCTTGCCAAGGGCGAGACGCTGGATGATCTGCTGCCCGAGGCGTTCGCCGTCTGCCGTGAGGCGGACTGGCGTGTGCTGGGCCTCAAGCCTTACCCGGTGCAGGTCATCGGCGGCATCGTGCTACATCGCAGCTGCATTGCCGAGATGCAGACCGGCGAGGGCAAAACCCTAGTGGCCACCATGCCGGTCTACCTCAACGCCATGAACGGCGAGGGCGTCCATGTCGTGACCGTCAACGACTACCTTGCCAAGCGCGACAGTGAGTGGATGGGCAAGGTCTACCGCTTCCTCGGGCTGAAGGTGGGCCTGGTGATCCATGAAGTCACCCCCGCCGAGCGCAAGGCCGCCTACCAGGCCGACGTGACCTACGGCACCAACAACGAGTTCGGCTTTGATTACCTGCGGGACAACATGGTGGTCTACAAGGCCAACATGGTGCAGCGCGGCCACGCCTACGCCATCGTGGACGAGGTGGACTCCATCCTCATCGACGAGGCCCGCACCCCGCTG
>CAZIVF010000158.1:0-2973 GCA_964542725.1 uncultured Subdoligranulum sp.
CTGCGCAGGCTGGCCAAGGAGCTGGGGACCGCATGGGTGCGCGTATCCGGTACCTGGGCCAACAAAACCTATTATGATTTTGACGGCCACACCGGCGGCCAGGTGCCGGAGGGCTTCCAGAACCTGCTGACCGAGGCGCAGTGGAGAGGGGTACTGGATTTTGTGCGCGCCATCGATGCCAAGCTGTTGGTTTCGGTGGCCAACTGCCCCGGCATCCATGCCGCCGCCGAGCCGTGGACGCCCGAACAGGCGGAGCTGCTGTTTGCGTACAGCCGCGATTACGGCGTGCCGATCGCCGCCGCCGAGTTTACCAACGAACCGAACATGATGGCTATGAGCGGCCTGCCCGACGGCTATACGGCGGACGACCACAAGCGCGACCATGACCTGTTTGGGGCCTGGCTGCGGGAAAAATATCCCGACTGCCTCTTTGTCGGCCCCTGCACGGTGGGGGATGTGGATATGTTTGGCAGCGGCAGCGAAAAGGTGGGCGGCGGCATTGCGTCGGCCCTTGAGATGGTCACGACGGATGACCTGATCGGCGGCGGCCAACAGAAGCTGGATGTTTTCAGCTACCACTATTACAACGGGATCTCCGAGCGCGGCGCTGCCATGGGCGGGCATTGGCCCGCCGGCAAGAGCCTGAGCGAGGAGTATCTGGCGGTGGCCGGCCGCTGCGCGGCACAGTATACTTCCATCCGTGACAAATATGTGCCCGGCGGCCAGATGTGGGTCACGGAATCCGGCGATGCCGGCTGCGGCGGGAATACCTGGGCCAGCACCTATATGGATGTGCCCCGCACGCTGAATGAACTGGGCGTGTTCGGCACCATTACCGACGGCGTGATCTTCCACAACACGCTGGCCTCGTCGGATTACGGCTTTTTGCAGCACGGGACCTTTGAGCCGCGCCCCAACTACTTTGCGGTGCTGCTGTGGAACCGCCTGATGGGGGACACCGTTTACGACAGCGGCGAGCCCATCCGCGAAGGCGTGCATGTCTTTGCCCACTCCCGCAAGGACGGGCAGCCCGGCGCGGCGTACCTGATCATCAACAACTCGCAGACCGAGGCCACCGCCGTGGAACTGCCGATCAGCGCCCAGCGCTACACCCTGGCGGGCGAGGGCGGCAGGCTTCGCGCCCGCGTGATGACGCTGAACGGAAGGCCGCTGACCCTGGGCGAGGGGGATGCCCTGCCTGACCTCACACCGGAAGAGCAGCCCGCCGGCACGGTGGAACTGGCCCCCGGCACCTGCACCTTCCTGGTTCTGTAACCCTCCGCAAAAAAAGCCCCGCGTTCCCTGTCGACGCGGGGCTTACATTTATTTTTGGGAGTTTCCGCCCATGCGGCGGTCCCGCTGGGAGTAGGCATCCAGCGCCGCATCAAAGCACGCCCGGTCGAAATCCGGGAAGAGCACCGGCGTGAAGTAGAACTCGGCGTAGGCGCACTGCCACAGCAGGAAGTTGGAGATGCGCTGCTCCCCGCTGGTGCGGATCAGCAGGTCCACCGGCGGCAGCTTGTGGTACAGGTGGCCGGCCACGCACTGCTCGTCCACCTCATCGGGTGTCAGACGGCCATCCGCCACCTCGGCGGCGATGCTCCGCATGGCGTCGGTCAACTCGGCGTGGCTGCCGTAATTCAGGCAAAAGTTCACAATGCCCTTGGTGTTGTTCTTGGTCAGGTCGGTCATATAGTCCATGGCGTCCAACACCCGCTGCTGCAGCCCGGCGCGCCGCCCGCTGAACAGAACCTTGCAGCCAAGCTGGTCCATCTCCTCCGTCAGGGTGCGGAAGTTGTTGGCGAACAGATCCATCAGATAGCCCACTTCCTTGGCGTCGCGGGCAAAATTCTCGGTGGAGAAGACGTACAGGCTCAGCACAAAGACGCCGCGGTCCCGCATAACGTAGCGGCAGAGATCCTGCAGCCGGTCAAAACCGGCCTTATGGCCGAAACTGGCGGGCCGGTTCCGGCCGCGCGCCCAGCGGCGGTTGCCGTCCACAATGATGGCGACATGGGTCGGGATGCGTTCACTCATGATGTCCCTCCTTGGGTATCACTTGTTCGGGGGCGGCCTCGCCGGGGTGCCGGTGCCGCCAGTTGAGAAAACTCTCCAGGATCACGGCGGCGGATACCGAATCCAGACGCTCCTTCCGCTTTTGCCCGTAGGTATTGTTGCCCGTCAGGATGGCGGCGGCGGATACCGTGGTGCGCCGCTCGTCCCACAGCGCCACCGGAAGGCCGGCGGCGTCGGCCAGGCGCTGGGCAAAGCGGCGGCTTTTGGCGGCGCGGGAACCCTCGGTGCCGTCCATGTTTTTTGGCAGGCCGCACACCAGCCCCCCCGCACCCCGCGTGGCTGCCGCCTGGGCCGCCGCAGCGGCGGCCTTGTTCATGCTTTTCTCCTCAATCTGCGGCGTGATGGGGGAGGTGATGGCCTCGCTGACGTCGCACTCGGCCAAGCCGGTGCGCGCGTCGCCGTAATCCACGGCGATCCATTTCATAGGCAAGCCCCGCTTTCGTTGGATTTTGGCCCTATTATAGCATAGCCGGCAGGGCTTCGCAACCCAAAAAGCGGCGGCCCCGCAGGGCCGCCGCCTCAAAAACGCTATGGGGAAAATCAGCGCTGGATACGGCCGGAACCGTCGCCGCCGGCCAGCTTCTCCACCTCGGAGACAGTGACCATATTGTAGTCGCCCTCGATGGTGTGCTTCAGAGCGGAAGCCGCCACGGCAAACTCAACGGCCTGCTGGGTGGTCTTGCCGGTGAGCAGGCTGTAGATCAGGCCGCCGCCGAAGGAATCGCCGCCGCCAACGCGGTCAATGATGCGCAGCTCATACTTCTTGCTGAAGCAGTACTCGTCGGAAGCAACGTCGTACAGCATGGCGCTCCAGCCGTTGTCGGAGGCGGAGTGGGACTCACGCAGGGTGATGGCCACTTTCTCGAAGCCGAACTTGTCGGCCAGCTGCTTGGCAAC
>CAZIVF010000159.1:0-2971 GCA_964542725.1 uncultured Subdoligranulum sp.
CGCCGCCCTCTCCTCCGCTCGCGGGTTCGGCTCGATGGTCGGCAACATCATCCCCATGGTTCTGTTCCCCCCTCCTGCTGGGCAAGTTTGGCGATTCCTCCAAGGGGTACGGCATCGGCGCCACTATCTGCGCGCTGATCGGCGGCGTGATGTGTTTCTTCCACTACTATTTGACCGAGGAGCGCAACGTCTCCGACACCCCCGCCGAGGCGGCCGACAATATCAAAATCACCAATATTTTCAACGTGGTCAAGGTCAACCGCGCCTTCCTGGCGCTGTGCATCCACGGCATCTGCATCTGCACCATGTCCAGCGTTTCCAGCAGTGTCAGCACCTACATGTTTGAGGAAGTTCTGGGCGATATCGGCATCATGAGCATAGCCACCATCCTGGCAATGCCGCTGAGCGTCGTTTTCCTGCTGGTCACCCTGCAGTGGGTGCGGGACAACATCGAAGCCTTCGGCGGCGACAGGGACAACATCACCGTCATGGGCCAGAGCGCCGAGGCGATGAGTGCCCAGCAGCTCTGCATCAGCCTCCTGACCAAGGGCATGATCACCAAGGCGGTGATGAGCAGCGGCGCCTGGTACCGCAGCAACCTATGGTACTGGTTCGGCACGCTGGATCACTGCTGGCAGCCCTTCACCGCCCACGACTGGCTGCTCAGCGAACAGATGGTTTCCTATCTGACCAACTTTGCCAAGACCGGCAATCCCAACGGCACCGGCCTGCCCGCCTGGCTGCCCCAGGCCAAGGGGGCAGAGCAAGGTGCTGCGCCTGGGCGAGAGTGCCGCCCGCATGAGCGGGGTCAATCTGGCCAAGCTTGCCTACACCATACTCACCAAAAAGGCTGTGGGGGAATAAATGGCAGATACGCCGTGCGCGGTACCCCCCTGTCCTCCCGCAACCGGTGTTCCGCCGAAGGACGACCGATCGGAGCAATCTATTTGGATGGAGATGTTTGTATGCGGCCTGTGATTGCAATGCCCCAGATGGGAAACAGCTTGTTCCACCAATACATGAAGGGCAAGTATATAGATGCGCTGATCCAGGCCGGGGCGGAGGTTCGTCGGGTGAAGTTGGACGTTCCCGCCCAGGCGGTTCAGGAGGCTCTGCGCTGCGACGGGCTTCTGCTGCCCGGAGGGCCTGACCCTGTTCCTCCTTTTGCCTGGGCGTGCAGTGGCATCCCGAACACATGGTTCGCCGCACGCCCCTTCAGCGGCAGCTGTTCCGGGCCTTTGTGGAGGCCGCCTAGAAAGGACACCCTGGTTGACCCCGACGCCTTCCCGTATAAACCAAAGTCCCCGACGCCATGCAAACAGTGCGCCGGGGGCTTTCTTATGGTGTTGGGGGCTAGAGGCCATCCCTTTCTTTTTGCTGCTCCAAAATACGCAGGCAAAGCCGGAAATAGAGCCGCACATCCGGGTCCCTCAGATCCGCGCCGGTCAAGCGGGCGATTCTATCCAACCGCTTCAGCAGGCTGCTTCGCTGAATATACAGCATTTCCGCCGTGTGGGTCACATTGGTTTCGTTCTTTAGATAAACCTCCAACGTCTTCACATAGGAGGTGCCGTGCTTTTCATCGTATGCCAGCAGGCGGTCAAACCCTTTGGAAAACAGGGCTTCGGCGGGCATCTTGCCGGTGCAGGAGTCCAGCATATACTGCAAGAGGTAGTCCTGGAAAAAGCAAAGCGGCTGGCCCATCTGATGCGCCGTGCTTTGGCGGGCTGCATAGCGGGCCTGCTGCAGGGCGGTCGTGAACTGTCCAAGGTCGCGGAAGCAATGGCTGCAGCCCCCGACATAGCCCATCCGCTGCACGATTTCCTGCAGCAAACTCAGACTGCCGCTTTTGGCCTGCACGCGCAGCAGACCGATGATCTCGTTGTGGTGCAACACGGTGTAGGCGGCCTGCGGCATCAGCACACGGATGGTTGCGTACATAAAGTTCCTTGGCATCGGCCTTTGGCCACGCCGCTCCTGCAACCGGAAGCAGACCCAGTCCTCGCCGGGGGCAAGGGCGAAAATCTGCGCCTCCTCTGCGTCCAGCGGTTCCCCGCGCAGCAAACGGCGCAGGGCCGCTACGCTGGCGTCCTCGGTCTGCCCCACCATTCTCAGGTACTTCAAAAAAGCGTGTTGGAAATAGGCAAAAAAGTGGTCCGCCAAGGCGAAATCACTCTCCCGGAAGGGCCTGTGCCGCGCCACCACATACACGCTGCCCGCATAGTGTCCCAAAGGGAAGAGGTTGCAGCAATACAGCTGGCAGCCCTTCCATAAAAGCGAGGAGAGAAAGGGCGTATCGCAGCTCGCCTCCTGGGGCGAGATCTCTTTTACACGTTCCCGTACCGGGAGCGGCGCATGGAACAATTCCTCGCTGATCTTCACCTCCAAGCCGCCGTCCGCCCGGGGGACGATCTCAGACGAAAAAATCACCTGCAAAAACTGGTCTGCAACGCCAATGTGGTTTTCCAGCATGCTGGAGCCGATTTCAATAAGGCGGGTCAAAGAAAAGTTTTCCTCTGCTTCCAACGCATCCCGCAGCTGGCAGTCCCAAGCGTCCAGCCTTTGGTACACTTCCTGCACGGCATTATAGGCTGCCAAAAGGTTTTCTTCCCCCTGGAGGCAAAGCGTCGGGATCTTGCCGCCACGCCATTCCGGCGGCGGCGTGCCCACACAGATCCAAGCTGAGTTGGCACAGGCGTACACGGATGGAAGCGCCTTGGCGCAGGCCATATAGAGCTGCCCTGCACGGATCGCCGTCCGGTCCGTGTAGAGAAGCGGGGCGTTATAGGTCTGCCCTCTTTCCACCACCCCTTCCAGCGCCGCCTTGTAATGACTGGGAAGATATTCTTGAATCACCGCCAGATTCAGCTGCATGGTCTGCGCACCTCACTTGTTTGGTCCTGTCCTTTTCCGGAGCATTTCGAAACGTTACCTTTATTATACGTTGTTCCATCCGCCCATGCAAACCCAA
>CAZIVF010000160.1:0-2763 GCA_964542725.1 uncultured Subdoligranulum sp.
GCCTCCCACCGGGCAACCAGCGGCGCGGCGACGGCCTCCAGCTGCTCCCGGGCGTCCTGGATGGCGCGCACCTCGGCGGGGGTCAGATTGCCGGCCTTTTTATGCTTGACAGCCCTTTCCAGGGCCTTCTCGGCCTCCTTAATGCGGGCCTTGCTCTCCCTGTCCATCGCCTTGCCGGTTTTGCTGCCCAGCGCCGTGTTGACCCGGTAGAGAGCGGCCTCGGCGGCGTTCAGCGCCTCGATGGCCTCCCTGCGTTCCTTATCCTGCCCGGCGTAAGCGGCGGCGTCCTGCATGGCGCGGCGGATCTCCTCCTCGCTCAGGTTGGAGGTGCCGGAGATGGTGATGCCCTGCTCCTTGCCGGTGTCCCGATCCCGGGCGCTGACCTTGACGATGCCGTTGGCGTCGATGTCAAAGGTCACTTCGATCTGCGGCACACCGGCCCAGGCCCGCTTGATGCCCCGCAGGGTAAAGGTTCCCAGCAGCTTGTTGTCCTTGGCGAACTCCCGCTCGCCCTGCAGCACCTTGATCTCGACGGTGGACTGGAAGGGCGCGGCGGTGGTGAACACCCGGCTGAACCGGGTGGGGATGGTGGAATTGCGCTCGATCAGATGGGTGGCGACGCCGCCCACCGTCTCGATGGAGAGGGTGAGGGGGGTGACGTCCATCAGCAGCAGGCTCTCGCCCGCGCCGGCCAGCATTTCGCCGCCAAGGCGGCCCGCCTGCACGGCGGCCCCCAGCGCCACACATTCGTCCGGGTTGAGGGACTTGGATGGTTCCAGGTCGATCATCCGCATCACCTTGGCCTGCACGGCGGGGATGCGGGTGGAGCCGCCCACCAGCAGCACCTGATCCAGGTCGTTGGCCGCCAGCCCCGCGTCCCGCAGGGCGTTGCGCACCGGCAGGGCGGTGCGCTCCACCAGATCGGCGGTGAGCTCCTCAAATTTTGCGCGGGTCAGCGTGACCTGCAGATGCAGCGGCCCCGCCGGGCCGGTGGTGATAAAGGGCAGGTTGATCTCGGTCTGGGTGGCGGCGGAAAGCTCCTTTTTGGCCTTCTCGGCCTCCTCCCGCAGGCGCTGCAGCGCCACGCGGTCGGCGGAGAGGTCCACACCCTGGACGGCCCGGAACTCCCCCACAAGCCAATCGACAACGCGCTGGTCAAAGTCGTCGCCGCCCAGGTGGTTGTCGCCGCAGGTGGCCAGCACCTGCACGATGCCGTCCCCGATCTGGATCAGCGAAACGTCAAACGTGCCGCCGCCCAGATCATAGACCATCACTGTCTGGGCCTTGCCGTTGTCCAGCCCATAGGCTAGGGCTGCGGCGGTCGGCTCGTTGATGATGCGGCGCACCTCCAGCCCGGCAATGCGGCCGGCGTCCTTGGTGGCCTGGCGCTGGGCATCGTTGAAGTAGGCGGGCACCGTGATGACCGCCTCATGGACCGGCTCGCCCAGGTAGGCTTCGGCATCGGCCTTGAGTTTTTGCAGGATCAGGGCGCTGATCTCCTGCGGGGAGTAGGCTTTGCCGTCGATGGGCAGGCGGCTGTCTTCCCCCATCATCCGCTTGATGCTGGCGATCGTGCGCGGCGCGTTGGTCACAGCCTGGCGCTTGGCCGCCTCGCCCACCAGGCGCTCCCCGCTTTTGGTGAACGCCACAACGGAGGGGGTAGTACGCTGCCCCTCGGCATTGGGGATGACCACCGGCTTGCCGCCCTCGATAACAGCCACGCAGCTGTTGGTAGTACCCAAATCAATTCCGATCATTTTTGACATGATAGTGTCCTTCCTGAAAGGCGCAGATTTATGTTTCTATTGTACCGCTTTATACCCACAAAATTGTTGCGACTTTGTAAATAATCTGACTGGGATTTGTTGCTTTTTGGTCCCCGCCGTGCTATATTTGTACTATCTTTTACAGGGAGATGGTTTTATGGCACGCAACGCAGCCGTGACCCGCACTACGCGGGAGACAAAGATTGCCATTGCGCTGGAGTTGGACGGCAGCGGCAAGGCCGATTTGCACACCGGCATCGGCTTCTTTGACCACATGCTGGATGGGTTCGCCCGCCACGGCCTGTTTGATCTGACGGTGCGCTGTGACGGCGATCTGGAGGTGGACTGCCACCACACCATTGAGGATGTGGGCATCGCCCTGGGTACCGCCATCCGGCAGGCATTGGGGGACAAGGCGGGCATCACCCGCTATGGCAGCTGCCTGCTGCCTATGGATGAGACGCTGGCACTCTGCGCGGTGGATCTGGGCGGGCGGCCCTATTTTGTGTATGACGCCTCCTTCTCCGCCCCGGCCTGCGGCGGCATGGACACCCAAATGGCGCGGGAGTTTTTCTACGCCGTCTCCTACGCGGCGGCGATGAACCTGCATCTGAAGGTTCTGTACGGGGAGAACGACCACCACAAGCTGGAGGCGATGTTCAAAGCCTTTGCCAAGGCGCTGGACGCCGCCACCCGGACGGACACCCGGATTGAGGGCGTGCTCTCCACCAAGGGCAGCCTATAGGAGGCGGAATGTCACAAATGATAAAAATGATAGAACTGTTATGAATTATGGCGCAGCTGCGCCGCTTTTGAAATTTGCGTCCTGCGGGCGCAGCCGCAACTCTTAACTCCTAAGGCAACATCGCACAATTCCCGCTTACAGCTAAAGCGCCGCTCCGGCGGCTGCGAGACGCCGCCGGCGTCGAGAAAATGCTCAAGCATACAGTATCAACTGCGCTTTTCTCTTAGCTGTCGGCATCTCTCGCTCGCCGTA
>CAZIVF010000161.1:0-2442 GCA_964542725.1 uncultured Subdoligranulum sp.
CTTCCCCTAAATTTTGCATGTGGAGGCTCCCGCTAATGCAGGGAAATCCCGGCCCGCCGCTCACCTGCGTTTGCGACGGCGGGAGAAGCGGCCCAGCAAAGTTTGGAGCATGCTCCAAACCTCGCGGATGTTCACGGCGATGATGAGGAAGGTCAGCGCCGTCACCGGCAAAAGCCAGCGCTCCAGCAGCATCAGGGCGGCGATCTCGATGAGCACCAGCACCAGGTTCAGCAGCATCCAGGCCGGGTGGAAGTCGATTTCCAGCAGGCCCCGGGTGGAGTAGGCCCGCAGCAGGAACACCAGCAGCAGCGACAAAAAGCTGGCCAGCGTGACCCCCCACGGCCCAAACCACTGGATAAAGAAGTAGTTCAGCACAATGTTGACCACCGCGCCGCACAGCATAGTGTACAAAGAACTGGTGGAACGTTTGTACACAACGTAGACACTGTTGAGGAACTGGTTGAAGCAGGTGCAGATGGAGGCCAGCGCCAGAAACGGCACAAACTGCCAGCTGGCAAAGTAGGAAGCCTTGAAAATGTTCATCAGCGGCTGGCACAGCCACACAATGCCCGCCACGCAGCAGAACAGCACGCTGGCGTAGATGCGGAAAATTTTTGAGAAGAAGGCTTCCCGATCCTCCTCCTCGGTCACGGCGGAGAGCTGCCATGCCTCGTAGAAGATCTGCCCCACAATGGTGATGATCTGCGGCAGGAAGTACCCCACCGACAAAAGCCCCGACCAAGCCTCGCCGCTCAGCCCGCCGAAGCCGCCGCACATGCCCTGCACAAAGAACATATCGCTGGCGTTGATGATCCAAAAGCTGATAGCCGCCGGGATCATCGGCATACAGTAGCGCAGCATCTCGCCCCAGAGGGAGCGGTCAAACTTTTTCAGGTTCACATACCGCCAGCAGCCGCCCGCAAGGAAGACGAACACCATCGAGAGAGAATCGCTGCACAGCACCGCCAGCAGGTACCCCGCCGCGCCCAGGTGCAGCACGTTGAGAAAGAGCACATACCCGCCCACCAGCGAAAGCGAGGTCAGCACGCCGTCCAGCGCCACCAGCCGGTTGAGCTGGCGGGAGCGGATAAACTGGGTGCAGAGGGTGCGCAGGCAGCTCATCAGGATATACAGATAGAGCAGCAGCAGGTAATCCCCGGCGTTGGGGATCAGGTTCACCAACGGCCAGGCCAGCACCAGCACGCCGAAGCCCACCGCGATGGAGGCCGCGCCGTTCACAAACACGCTGGATTTATCCACCTTGGAATCCAGCCCGAAGCGAATCACCGCGTAGCTGACCCCCAAGCTGACCACCGGGATCAGCAGATTGGCGATCTGCTGCACCAGCTTGGAGACGCCCAGCACGTCGGGGCTTTCCATCACATAGGTCAGGTAGGGCTGGCTTATCAGCGAGAGAAGCTTGGAGCCGAAATTGGAGATGGCGAAGAGCAGCGTGTTGCTGACGAGCGTCTTATACTTACCGTTGGACAACGGGGGTTCACCTCATTTCAAGGAAGCGCTGAACTTGTCCCGCAGGGCGGGCCGGATTCAGGGGTTCAATAATCTTTTGCGGGCGGCATAGTCCGGCAGCACGGCGGCCACCGCCGCCCAAAAGGCGGGGCTGTGGTCGGGGTGGGCGAAGTGGCAGAACTCATGTACCACAACATATTCCTGCGCGGCGCGGGGCGTTCCCAGCAGGCGGCGGCTGAAGGCCAGCGTGCCGGTCTTTAAGCTGCAGGAACCCCAGCGGGTGCGCATCTCCCGTACTGCGATTTTTGGCAGTTTGCCGCCCGGGCAATCCTGCCGGAAAAGAGGATAATACCGTTCGCACAGCGCGGTGATCTGGGCCAGCGCCTCGTCATGGTCCGGCAGGGCGCCGGCCAGCGCTTCCTCTTGGCTGCGGCGGGCAGCGGCCCGCGCCTGGGCGTTGCGCACCCAGGCCGCGCGGGAAGCCACAAAAGCGTCCACCGTCGGCGCGGGGACCCGCCTGGCCGCCGAGGCCGCCACCGTGCCATCCGCCCGGACCCGCAGATTGATGTTGCGCACCCGGCGGCGGGTCAGGGTATAGCGCACGCCGCCGGCGCAGCGTTCCTCCGTGGCAGGCATAGCGCATCCCCCTTCCCCATAACTGACCTCATTGTACACTGTTTTGGCAAAGACTGCAAGATAAACCGCCGCCCCGCCCCGTTTTGCCGCGGGCGGCAGGGGAGGGCGGGCGAGCAATGCTCACCCCTAGGGTTCGGCGGCGGCAAAGCTTGTTATCAAACCGGGAAGGCTGCCGTGCGGTTGGCGACCCTATGGCCCCCGGCGGGCAAAGGACTGCCCCCGGCAGGGAAGACCCGCCGGGGGCAAATCGGATAAAAAATGATACACATCATGGATGGCTTATTGGAAGCGCCGCTTGAGCATCACGGCAGCGGCCAGACCCAGGCCGGAGAGGGC
>CAZIVF010000162.1:0-2201 GCA_964542725.1 uncultured Subdoligranulum sp.
ATTGCCGACCTGCTGTACAAGCGCGGCATGGACATTCTGACCGCCAAGGAGCAGCGCTACGGCAGCAAGATGATGCGCGAGTTGGAGCGCATCTGCCTGCTGCGCAACGTGGACAGCAAGTGGATGGAACACATCGACAATATGGATCAGCTCAAGCAGGGCATGGGCCTGCGCGGCTACGGCCAACACGACCCGGTGGTGGAGTACCGCCTGGAAGGCTTTGCCATGTTTGACGAGATGATCGCCAACATCCGCGAGGACGCGGTTCACATGCTGCTGACCATCGAGATTCGCCAGCAGGCCGCCGAGCCCAAGCGGGAGCAGGTCGCCCAGCCCACCGGCGAAGGCGCTGCGCCCAAGCCCGGCGCCAAGGGTAGCGCCCCCGTGCGGGTGCAGAAGATTGGCCGCAACGACCCCTGCCCCTGCGGCAGCGGCCTGAAGTGGAAGAAATGCACCTGCAAGGAGTACCATCCCGACCTGTAATTCCAAACGGAGGGGAGCAGGGGATGAAGAAGTTCCTTTTCGGCTGTTTCTGCATTTTCTCCGGCGTCATTGGGGGATCTGCCTGGCTGCCCGCAGCATCCAATCCGGTGCGGGGCGTGGTCCTCGCCGGCCAATCTCTTCCCCCTGATTGGTTTTGGCGGGCCGGAGGAGGTTCTTGTACTCCTGTTTTATGCGCTTGCCGCTGCGGGCGCTGTGATCACAATCAGGGAAACGAAAGAAGATCCATCGTTCCCGGCAAATTAAATCCACCAGCAGGGGCGGCCCAGGCCGCCCCTGAAAGGTTACGGAGGCGAGTATGAAAGCACACATCCAAACCGAACCGCGCTGCGCGCTGGTGTGGGGATTTGGCTCCGAGGCGGCGGGCTGCGGGGCGCTGGAACGCACGGCCCGGGCGTTCCGGGTCAGGCTGCGGCCGGTGGACGCGGGCGATCTGGGGGCCGCCGTGGGGGATCTGTGCCGCGGCCTTGCCTCCCCCGCCCCGGCGCTGCCGCTGCAGGTTCCCCGCGGCCCGGCGCTGATCGTCAGCGGCCTGCGGCACGACAACGGCGACCTGAGCGCCTTTTTGGACGCGGTGAAAAGCGGTGGTGCGGAATTCCCCCTGCGGGCGATGGTGACGCCCACCAGCAAAGGCTGGACGCTGGCCCAGCTTCTGCTGGAGTTGGAGCGGGAGCGCCAGGCTGTGGAGGCCCCGCAGTGAGGCGGTTTCTCTCGCCGGTGCTGGCGTCAGCGCTGCTGGCCGCCTGGCTGCTGGGCCTGGCGGGCTGCCGCAAACAGCCGGAGCGCTACACCGCCACCTGGTTCGACCTGTTTGACACGGTGACTATCGTCATCGGTTACGCCGACAGCCAGGCGGAATGGGAGGAGCAGACCGAGACTCTGCACGAGGAACTGTTGCGCTGCCACCGGCTGTTTGACATCTACAACCATTACGACGGCGTGACCAACCTGTACGACGTCAACGCCGGGGCCGCCGCCGCGCCGGTGGCGGTGGAGAGCGATCTGTACGACTTTTTGCAGTTTGCCGTCCAGATGGAGCGCCGCACCGGCGGCGCCTGCAACGCGGCGGCAGGGGCGGTGCTGGCGCTGTGGCACGACGCCCGCGAGATGGAATCCCCCCTGCCGCCGGACGAGGCCGCGCTGGCCGAAGCGGGGCGGCACTGCGATATCGGCGATCTGATCCTGGACGACGGGGCGCAGACGGTGTACTTTGCCGACCCTGCCCTGCGGCTGGACGTGGGAGCCATCGGCAAGGGCTACGCGGTGGAGTTGGCCGCCCAGCACGCCGAACAGCGCGGCGTAACCAGCATGCTGCTGAACGTGGGCGGCAACGTGCGGGCCATCGGCTCCAAGCCGGACGGGGAGCCGTGGCTGGCCGGGGTGGAGAACCCCTGGGAGAGCGGCGGCCCGGTGGTGAGTACCGTGGAACTGGCCCCGGGGGAGTGTTTGGTCATCAGCGGGGACTACCAGCGTTACTTTGAGTACGAGGGGGTGCGCTACCACCATCTGATCGACCTGACCACCCTGCAGCCCGCCCGCTACCAGAGCGCCGTGGCCGTCCACTGCCTGGGCAGCGGTCTGGGCGACGCCTTTTCCACCGCGCTGTTCTGCCTGCCGGAGGAGGATGGCATGGCCCTGGCCCAACAGGAGGGACTGAACGTGCTTTGGATGCACCAGGACGGTTCCACTGCCGCCAGCCC
>CAZIVF010000163.1:0-2147 GCA_964542725.1 uncultured Subdoligranulum sp.
TTTCCAGCGCCTTGCCGATGGCCTCGATGGCGGCGTCCTCGTTCTCGCCGTCACAGGTCACGGTGATCTCGTCGCCGCACTTGACGACCAGGCCCATGATGCCGAAGACGCGCTTCATGTCGGCGCTCTTCTCGCCCTTGGAGATGGTCACCTTGCAGGGGAACTCCTTGGCGACCTTGCAGAGCACACCGGCGGGGCGGGCGTGCAGACCTTCGGCGTCGTGAATGGTAACAGTGATGGATTTCATGGCGTATACCTCCTGAAAATACAGTTTATTATTGCAGTTTGCTCATCAGATAGTCGATATCGGCGGTGGTCTTCATGGTTTCCAGGGCTTCCTCGTCCTCCAGGACGTTGCAGACGTTGCCCAGCAGATCCAGATGCTCGTCGCCCACACCGGCAATGCCGAACACCAGATAGGCTTTCTCCTCGCCAAAGTCCACGCCGTCGGGGTACTGCAGCAGCACCACGCCGGACTTCTTCACGGTGCCCTTCTTCTGGCTGGTGCCGTGGGGGATCGCCACGCCCAGGCCCATGTAGGTGGAAACCAGATTCTCGCGCTCTACCATCGCGTCGGCGTAGCTCTCGTCCACATAGCCCAGCTTGGCCAGCAGAGCGCCCGCAGCGCGGATGGCGGATTCTTTGTCGGTGGAGGGCAGGCCCACCTGGATGCCCTCCCGCACCAGTACGCCGTTCATGGCGGAGGAAGCCTTGGCGGCGGGGGCGGGCTGCTCGGCGGCAGCGGGCTGGGCGGCGCTGTCCTGCACCAGCGTGGCGAACAGGTTGTCCAGATGCGGGTCGGCCAGGAAGTTGCCAATGGTAATCAGCAGCGCATTGGGGGCGCAGGCTTTGGCGCGGTCCGCCAGAACGCGCTGGCAGACGACGATGTCGGCGTCGGCGGGGATGTTGTCCACGCTGGTGTTGGTCACGATCAGACCGGGGCGCTGGCCCTGGATGCGGTTGCGGAACTTGGTGGCGCCCATGGCGCTGGAGCCCATGCCCGCGTCGCAGGCAAAGACGATCTTGCGGATCTTGCCCGGCTCGTCCAGCGTGACGCCCGCGGC
The DNA here is from genome assembly GCA_964542725.1 of uncultured Subdoligranulum sp. GTDB lineage: Bacteria > Bacillota > Clostridia > Oscillospirales > Ruminococcaceae > Gemmiger. The sequence goes on from CAZIVF010000163.1 coordinate 1,065, forward strand.
CTCGGCGGCAATGCCCTTGGCCTGGGCCTTCATGTCCTGCATCTGGGCGGTGGCGGATTCCAGGTTGCTTTTGGCCCCGCTCATCTTGACGATGGGCGCGGCGACCACGAAGGAGACGGCGGCGGCGATCACAACGCCCAGGAAGACCGTCGGAATGGATTCACGGGGAGCCAAGGCCATGTAGGCGATGATGGAGCCGGGGGAGGCGGGACCGGACAGGCCCGCGCCGGTGACCGAGTAGAACAGGATGGCGCAGATGTTGCCCAGGATGGGGGCCACGATGACCACCGGGTTCATCAGGATGTAGGGGAAGTAAATCTCGTGGATGCCGCCCAGGAAGTGGATGATGGCCGCGCCGGGGGCGGACTGGCGGGTGGTGTCGTCCTTGCAGAAGAAGCAGTAGGCCAGCAGGACGCCCAGGCCGGGGCCGGGGTTGGCTTCCAGCATGTACATGATGGAGCGGCCGGTCTCGGCGGCCTGGCTTGCGCCGATGGGGCTGAAGATGCCGTGGTTGATGGCGTTGTTCAGGAAGAGCACCTTGGCGGGCTCAATGAAGACGGCCACCAGAGGCAGCAGGCTGTGGCTGACCAGCCAGTCCACACCGGCGGCCAGAATGGTCAGGATCGTGGTCATAAAGGGGCCGACCACATAGTAGCCCAGGATCGCCAGAAGCAGGCCCAGAATGCCGACGGAGAAGTTGTTGACCAGCATCTCAAACCCGGCGGGAATCTTGCCCTCCACGGCCTTGTCAAACTTCTTGATGATCCAGCCGGCCAGAGGGCCCATGACCATGGCGCCCATCAGCATGGTGTAGTCTGAGCCGCAGATGCAGCCCATCACGGCGATGCTGGCGATCACGCGGCCGCGGTCGCCGCCCACCATCTTGCCGCCCTGCCCTGCGATGAGCAGGGGCAGCAGGTAGGTCAGCATGGGGGTGACCATGCTGGCCAGCTTCTCGTTGGGGAGCCAGCCCTTCTCGATAAAGAGGGCGGTGATGAAGCCCCAGGCGATGAACGCGCCGATGTTCGGCATGACCATGCCGCTCAGGAACTTGCCGAAGCGGGATATTTTGTTTTTCATGGG
>CAZIVF010000164.1:0-2123 GCA_964542725.1 uncultured Subdoligranulum sp.
AAAAAAGGCACGGCGCCGTGTGGGGCGCCGTGCCTTTGTCTGTTTTCGGAAACCGTCCGTGCGGTTTCCCCTCTTGTTATAGTCGCTCAACATATAGTCATACTTGCCAGCGTCCCGTGCCATGCGGTTCTCCGCTTCCCAACGGCCCTCGCAGATTTGGGCCGGAAAGGCAGCTCCCAGATTCACTTCGGTTTCCGCCCTCTCTGCTCTTGTAAGCGTTTTGCCTGCTTTTCCAAGCAGAGAACTCCTTCATAAGTTCCCGTCTGTTTCTATGGCAGGCGTCGCTTTCGGGCCGGCCCGCCGACCCTCACTTTTTGACCCGCAGGGCATTGTATTGGCGGACCATCAGCACGGTGTACCAGAGCAGCGCCGCGCTGAACGCCACGAAGGCAGCGGTGCTGACCATTGCCAGCGGCCCCCAGAACGAGCCGACGGCGTAGACCGCCCAGGTGGCCGCCAGCACGGCGGGCAGAGCCTTGCCGTGCTGCCCGGCCAGGGCCAGCATCAGCAGGCTGGCTGCCAGAAGCAGCGCCAGGTCGGCGGCGCGCAGCAGCGGGGCCAGCCAGGTCCACAGGCCGCCCGCCTCCACCTGGCTGCCGCAGAGCGCCAGTTCCAGGATCAGCTGGCCCACGCCGCAGACCAGCTGGCGCAGCCCCTGCCGGGCCAGCACCAGGTAGCCGATGACCGCCAGCATGGTCAACGAAAGTTCCGCCGGGGAAACGCCCTCCGGCACCGCCAGCAGCGCCCGGCCCGCCGCCGAGATCCCCACCAGCAAAAAGCCCAGCGCGGGGCGATTGCGTTTATCCATAAGGGTTTGCCCTCCTTTGTTTGCCACGCAGGTATTGTAACACACCGCCCGGGGCCTTGCAAGGTTGGGCGGAAAATGCTACAATGTGGCGTAGATGCCATACATAGAATCGAGGAATCGGAAGATGGAATTTTCAAAACGGTTGGAGCTGTTCGGCCCCGAAATTTTTGCCTCCCTGAACGACCGCAAGGTAGAATTGGAGGCCCAGGGCCGCAGGCTGTACAACTTAAGCGTCGGCACGCCGGATTTCCCTCCTGCTGATCACATCAAGCAGGCGCTGATCGACGCCGCCGCCCAGGACGAAAACTGGAAATACAGCCTGCGCGACCTGCCGGAACTGCTGGATGCGGTGTGCGGGTACTACCGGCGCCGTTTCGGCGTGGAGGGCATCACGCCCGAGATGGTGATGAGCTTCTCCGGCAGCCAGGATGGCATCGGCCACCTGGGCCTGGCGCTCTGCAACGAGGGGGACGTGGTGCTGCTGCCCGACCCCTGCTACCCGGTGTTTATGACCGGCTCCGCCCTGGGCGGGGCCAAGCCCTGGTACTACCGCCTGACCAAAGAGAATGATTTTCTGCCCGACGTCCGCGCCATCCCGGCGGATGTGGCCCGCCGTGCCAAGATCATGCTGGTGAGCCTGCCCGCCAACCCGGTGGGCAGCGTCGGCAGCCCGGAGCTGTACGCCGAGATTGTGGATTTCTGCCGCAGGTACGATATCCTGCTGGTGCATGACAACGCTTACAGCGACATCATCTTTGACGGCGCGGCGGGCGGCAGCCTTTTCAACACGCCGGGGGCGTTGGATGTGGGCGTAGAGTTTTTCTCTCTGAGCAAGAGCTTCAACGTCACCGGCGCGCGGATCAGCTTCCTGGTGGGGCGGCCCGACGTAGTGGCCGCCTGCAAAAAGCTGCGCACCCAGATCGATTTCGGTATGTTCATCCCCATCCAGAAAGCCGCCGTCGCCGCCATGACCGGCCCGCTGGAGATGGTCAAGGCCCAGTGTGGGGAATACCAGCGCCGCCGCGACGCGCTCTGCGGCGGGCTGCGGGCCATCGGCTGGCCGGTACCCAACAGCCGCGGCAGCATGTTCGTCTGGGCGCCGCTGCCCGCCGGCTACGCCGGTAGCATGGATTTCTGCCTGGAACTGATCGAGCGGGCGGGGGTTATCTGCACGCCCGGCTCCAGCTTCGGTCCCAGCGGCGAGGGGTATGTCCGCTTTGCCCTGACGATGCCGGTGGATCGCATCGAGCAGGCGGTGGAGGCTATCCGCGCCAGCGGCATGATCCGGTAAAATCACGCAGCGCCATACAAAGGG
>CAZIVF010000165.1:0-2009 GCA_964542725.1 uncultured Subdoligranulum sp.
AACCGGGCGGCCTTTTTATTTCTTTGGCAGTTTTCTGCCGCAGCTGCGGCAGAAGGCGTACTCCGCCTCCGCCTTGGCTCCGCAGTAAGGGCAGTAGCCGCCATCGAACCGGCCACAACGGTCCAGACAACGCCAAAGCCAATGGCAAAGAGCGAGCCGATGAAGTTAATGCCGGATGGTCCCCGGCGCGGAAGGCGCAGGGGGCGGTAGGATCACAGCTTGAAGCTGTCTTTCAAAATCACGATGCGGTTGTACACATGGGGGTCGCGGCTGTCCGGCGTGAAATAGCCGGTGCGCACGAACTGGAACCGGTCGCCGGGCTGGGCGCCGGCCAGGCTCTCCTCCAATTTGGCGTGGGGGATCACTGTCACGCTGCTGGGGTTGAGGTAGTCCTTGAAGTCGGCGTCGTCGGGGATGGCGTTCATGTTCGCCTCGGTGAACAGCTTGTCGTACAGGCGCACCTCCCGCTCCACGCAGTGGCTGCAGCTGACCCAGTGGATGGTGCCGCGCACCTTGCGCCCGTCGGCGGGGCTGCCGTTGCGGGTCTCCAGGTCGGCCTCGGCGTGGATGGCCGTCACCTTGCCCTCGGCGTCCTTGTCCACGCCGGTGCAGCGCACTAGGTACGCGCCCATCAGGCGGACCTCACTGCCAAGGGTCAGCCGCTTGAATTTGGGCGGCGGCACCTCAAAGAAGTCGCTCCGGTCGATCCACACCTCGCGGGTGAAAGCCACCTCGCGGGTGGAGGGATCGCCCGCGTCCCGGTTGGGGTTGTTGGGCAGGTCAAAATACTCGGTCTTATCCGCCGGATAGTTGTCGATGATGAGCTTGACGGGGTTCAGCACGGCCACGCGGCGCTGTGCGCCCAACTCCAGTTCGGCGCGCAGCACGGCCTCCAGCTGGCGCATATCCACCAGGCTGTCCGCCTTGGAGATGCCGGCCTCCTTCACAAAGGTGAAGATGCTGGTGGGGGTGTAGCCCCGGCGGCGCAGGCCCGAGAGGGTGGGCATACGGGGGTCATCCCAGCCGTCCACGATGCCCTTCTCCACCAGTTCGCGCAGGTAGCGCTTGCTCATCACGGTGTTGGTCACGTTCAGGCGGGCAAATTCACGCTGCTTGGGGAACTCCCCGCCGAAGATGTTCTGGATTACCCAGTCGTACAGCGGGCGGTGGTTCTCGAACTCCAGGCTGCACAGGCTGTGGGTGATGCCCTCCAGCGCATCCTGGATGGGATGGGCGTAGTCATACAGCGGGTAGATGCACCATTTGTCGCCCTGGCGGTGGTGGTGGAAATGCTTGATGCGGTAGATCGCCGGGTCGCGCATATTCATGTTGGGGCTGGCCAGGTCGATCTTGGCGCGCAGCGTCTTGGAGCCGTCGGCAAATTCCCCGGCGCGCATCCGGCGGAAAAGGTCAAGATTCTCCTCCGGCGTGCGGTCGCGGTAGGGGCTGGGGCGGCTGGGCTTGCCAGCGTCGATGCCGCGGTACTCCTGCATTTCCTCGCGGGTCAGGTCGTCCACATAGGCCTTGCCCTCCAGGATCAGCTTCTCAGCGTACTCGTAGCACTTGTCAAAGTAGTCGCTGCCGTAGTAGATGCCGCCGTTGGGTACGGCGCCCAGCCATTCCAGATCCTTCAGGATGCTCTGGACGTACTCGTCGCCCTCCCGCGCGGGATTGGTATCGTCAAAGCGGAGGTTGAACTTGCCGCCGTACACCTTTGCGATGTTGTAGTTGATGAAGATCGCCTTGGCCGAGCCGATGTGCAGGTAGCCGTTGGGTTCCGGCGGGAACCGGGTATGAACGGTCTCCACCTTGCCCTCGGCCAGGTCGGCGTCGATGATCTCGGTCAAAAAGTTGGAAAATTTCTCTTCTGCCATAATTCGTACCCCATACTCCTATAGAATCCCTGAACAAACTGCGTCCTGCGGGGGCGGATTGCTTCAGAGATTCTCTATGATTTCTCTATTTTACAATAGTTGCCGCATTTTCGCAAGGGCTATTCGAGATATCCC
>CAZIVF010000166.1:0-1594 GCA_964542725.1 uncultured Subdoligranulum sp.
GAGGATGAGGAGAGTGAGCACGAGCATCACCACCACGAGCACCACTACGACGAGCACGGCGTGTGCAGCTGCGGGCATCACCACCATGACCATGACGCCGACGAGATCTTCACCAGCTGGGGCCGCGAGACCGCCCGTAAGTTCACCCGGGAGGCGCTGGAGCAGGCCCTGGCCGCGCTGGACAGCGGCGACTACGGCATGATCCTGCGCGCCAAGGGCATTGTGGACGGCGGCGACACCTGGTATGAGTTCGACATGGTACCCGGCGAGCGGGAGATCCGCCCCTGCAGCCCCGACGTCACCGGCAAGCTCTGTGTTATCGGTTCCGAGCTGAAGGAGCATGAGGTGGCCGAACTGTTCGGCCTGTAATAGAAGGGAGCGCAACGACCCATGGCAAAACAGATCCCGGTCTACCTCTTCGTCGGCCAGCTGGAGAGCGGCAAGACCCGCTTTATCCAAGAGACGATGGAGGATCCGCAGTTCGACTCCGGCGACAAGACGCTGGTTTTGGTCTGCGAGGAGGGCGAGGAAGAGTACGCCCCCAGCCGCTTTGCTTTCGGCGGGGTCCACGTCGCCACGCTGGAGGATAAGAGCGAGCTTACCAAGGCCAACCTGGAAGGGCTGGAGAAAAAATCCGGCTGCGGTCGGGTCATCATCGAGTACAACGGCATGTGGCTGATCCAGGATCTGGTGGACGCCCTGCCGGACAGCTGGGTCATCTACCAATGCCTGGCCACCGCCGACGGCGCCACCATCAAGACCTACGCGGGCGACAACGCCATGCGCGCTCTGCTGCTGGACAAGCTGCGGGTGAGCGAACTTCTGGTGGTGAACCGTGCCGAGCAGGTCAACGACGAAGAGAGCCGCCAGCTGATCCACAAGCTGGTGCGCCAGGCCAGCCGCCGCTGCGATATTGCCTACGAGTTCAAGGACGGCAGCGTGGCCTACGACGATATCCCTGATCCGCTGCCCTTTGATATCAACGCCCCGGTGATTGAGATCCCGCAGGAGTTTTTCGGCGTGTGGTATATGGACTGCATGGACGAGATGGAAAAATACAACGGCAAAACGGTGAAATTCCTAGCGCAGGTCTGCCAAACCAACCGCGCGGGCAAGGGCTGCTTTGTGCCGGGGCGGTTCGCCATGACCTGCTGCGTGCAGGATATCCAGTTTGTCGGCTTCCCCTGCAGGTACGACCGCTATAAGGAGTTGGAGCAGCGGGATTGGATCACCCTGACCGCCAAGGTGAACATCAAGTACCACCCCATTTACAAGGGCCAGACCCAGGGGTCCGCCGGCCCGGTGCTTACCGCGCTGGAGGTCGCCCCCGGCGAGAAGCCGCTGGACGATGTGGTTCTGTTCAGCTGACCGCAAAAATGCAGAAATAAAGCCGCCGCCCCTCCGCAGACTTTGCTGAGGGGCGGCGGTTTTCGCCGGTGTAAGGGGGCGGCCTGGGGGCGGCTTACTCCGCCGCGTGGCCGTTTTGGCGGATCACGTTCACCACCCGATCCACATAGGTCTGGCAGACGCCCTGGCTGAGGGCCTCCACCATCACGCGGATCAGCGGCTCGGTGCCGGACTCCCGCACCAGGAT
>CAZIVF010000167.1:0-1529 GCA_964542725.1 uncultured Subdoligranulum sp.
GGGTGCGGCCCTCCGGATCTTTCATATTGTTTCCTCCCTTTGCATGAATTTTGTAAGGCCTTACCCCCAGAAGAACAACCGCACGGTGCAAAATCTTACACCGTGCCATCCGATATTTTTTGTGGTATACTAAAGAAATCACCGAATCAAAAAAAGGAGAACCTCCATGTTTGCTTTGAAAGGGACCTTCCTGGATGCGCCCGCCCCCGGCGAACTGCGCTGCCGGGAGGGGTATATCCTCTGTAAAAACGGTCTGTGCGCCGGCTTTGCGCAGGCCGCCCCCGCCGGGGCAAAGGTGCTGGATTATACCGGCTGCCTGATCACCCCCGGCATGACCGACCTGCATCTGCACGCGCCGCAGTACAGCTACTGCGGCACCGCCATGGACCTGGAACTGCTGGACTGGCTGCAGCGCTACACCTACCCGGAGGAGGCCCGCTACGCCGACCTGGACTACGCCCGGAAGGGGTACGCCTATTTCACGCGCGATCTTCTGCACAGCGCCACCACGCGGGCCTGCCTGTTTGCCACGCTGCACACCGATGCCACGCTGGAACTGATGCGCCAGCTGGAGGCCGCCGGGCTGTACGCCTATGTGGGCAAGCTGAACATGGACCGCAACAGCCCCGACAACTACCGGGAGCAGGACGCCGCCCACGGCCTGGCCGAGACCCGGCGCTGGCTGGCGGAATGCCGGGCGGCGGGCTTTGCCCGTGTGCGGCCCATGCTGACGCCCCGGTTCACCCCCAGCGTGACCGACGAGTATATGCGGGGCCTGGGCGAGCTGGCCGCCGCCGAGGGACTGCCCGCCCAGAGCCACCTTTCGGAGAATCCGGACGAGATCGAGTGGGTGCGCAGCCTCTGCCCCGGCACGGCGTTTTACGGCGAGAGCTACAGCCGCTTTGGCCTTTTCGGCGGGGGCTGCCCCACCGTGATGGCCCACTGCATCCACTGCCCCGAGGAGGAGGCCGCCCTGCTGAAGAGAAACGGCGTGATGATCGCCCACTGCCCCACCAGCAATGAGAACGTGATCGCCGGCATCGCTCCAGCGGCCCGGTTCCTGCGGGGCGGGTGGCGCATCGGCCTTGGCAGCGATGTGGCCGGGGGCCACACGCTGAACCTCCTCGCCGTGATGGTGGCGGCGGTGCAGGTGAGCAAGCTGCGCTGGCGGTATGTGGACCGGGGCGAGGCCCCGCTGACGCTGGCCGAGGCATTCTATATGGCCACGGCGGGCGGCGGCAGCTTCTTCGGCAGGGTGGGGCTTTTTGAGGAGGGCTATGCGCTGGACGCCGTTGTGCTGGATGATACCGCGCTGCGCAACCAGCGGCAATTCACTCCGGTGGAGCGGCTGGAACGGTATGCCTACCTGGGTAGCGGCAAACCCGCCGCCAAGTTTGCGGGCGGGCGGAAGATTTTGTGAGCAGGCCCCCGCAGCGCCCGGGTGCGGACGCTGCGGGGGGCAGGAGGGGCGCTCCGCTCTGCGGCAGGGCATCCAGCCCACGTATGCCGCCCGCCGCCATCGCCCCGAA